>NZ_JBFAHK010000006.1:27473-355827 GCF_040802095.1 Nonomuraea sp. NPDC050783 | reverse complement strand
CCAGCGGATGGCAGGACGCCCGGCCCGCGTCCAGCGGATGGCAGGACGCCCGGCCCGCGTCCAGCGGATGGCAGGACGCCCGGCCCGCGTCCAGCGGATGGCAGGACGCCCGGCCCGCGTCCAGCGGGTGGCGGGGCGCCCGGCCCGCGTCCCGGGTCGCGCTTCGTGCTGGCCGCGGCGGCGCCGCCGCGTACCCGGGAGCGCACCCTGTACGCGCTGATCTCCCCCGCCTGCGGCCTGTGCTCCCAGGTCCTGCCCGCGCTCGCCGGGGCCGCGCACGACCGCCCGGAGCTGGAGGTGGTGCTGGTCACCGCCGCCCCCGAGGCCGAGGCCCGCGCCTACCTGGACGCCCGCGGCGTGCGGCTCCCCCTGCTGGCCGACCCGGACGTCTTCGCGGCGAACGGTATCCCGTGGCCGCCGTTCGCCGTCCTGACCGGCCGCGACGGGCTGGTGGAGGCGGCCGGCGGCATCTCCTCCCCCGAGAGCCTGGCGGCCCTGCTCGTCGAACCGGCGGGAGGGCCGCCGCCCGGAGTCGTACGCGGCTAGCCCCGTTTTCCGCACGCTGCCGTCAGCCCTCGTGTTCGCGATCGTAGGCGGCCTGGGCGGCGGCGACGGCGGCGCCGTGTCGCTTGGCCCAGTCGGTGAGCTCCAGCAGCGACTTGTGGAGTTCCTGGGCCATCTCCGTCAGCGTGTACTCGACCCTGGGCGGGACGACCGGGTGGACGGTGCGTACGAGCAGGCCGTCCCGCTCCAGCTTGCGCAGCTTGAGCGTGAGCATGCGCCTGCTGATTCCCCTGATCGAACGTTCCAGCTCCGTGAACCGGACCGGACCCCGCGCAGCGGCCACCAGGATGCCGATGCTCCACTTCCCGGAGACGTGATCGAGGACCTCCGAGACCGGGCACGCCTCGCTGGCCAGGGCTGACACATCGATGTGACTCTGGGACATGAAAGTGCCTTCTTCCGCCGGGCTCGACAGTCACTGATCATGACTCCGTATCAAATCGTGCACCCAACCGGAAGGCGCCCCGATGCTTCAGGAACTCGCAGACCGCACCGCGATCGTGGACGCCGTCATCGCGTACGCGACGGCCCTGGATACCAGGGACTGGGAGACCCTGGGCGCGCTGTTCACCGGCGACGCTCGCTGGGAGTACAGCGGTTCGGGCGAACGACTCTGCGGGCCTGACGCGATCATCGCCAGGATCAGGACCAGCTTGGAGCGATTCGACGCCACCCATCACCTGAACGGCAACCACGTCGTCACGGTGCGCGGTGACGAGGCCGAGCACACGTGCTACTACCAGGCCCAGCACGTCCGCCTCGGCCTGCCCGACGGCGAGAAGTTCCTTGGCGGGGGCCGCTACGACGACCGGCTGCGCCGCACCCCGGACGGCTGGCGGTTCGCCCACCGCAGGATCACCGGCGTCTGGAGCGAGGGAAACCCCGCCGTGATCACGTCCTGACGACGGATTCACACGTGCGAAAACGGGGCTAGCCCGCCCCCAGCGCGGCGGCGATCCGCTCGCGCAGGGCCGCCTCGCCCTGGCCGGCGTGCAGCGTGAGCGTGACGGCCGGCCCCTCCCCCGCCGCGCCGGCCAGCACGTCGAGCAGGGCGGCGAGCTGCCCGGGCGGCTCGTCGGCGAGCAGGTGGGCGGCGTCGGCCACGGCCAGCGCGACCGGGCCGGTCTCGCGCAGGCTGTCGGCGAGCGCGTCCCAGTTGCGGCCGAACCAGCCGGGCAGGCGCAGCGCCCGCGCCACCTCCTCGAAGAAGCCGGCGCGGGTGCGGCAGGCCCGCCCGTCCACCACCGCCGGCACCGGCCCGGCGGACACCGCCAGCCAGGGCGGCAGCGGGCGGGCGGCCGGGGTCATGCGCGCGATCTCCTAGAGCCGGTGGAAGTCGGTGTAGTGGTCAGGCGAGAACCATACGGCGCCGGTGCCGCGGTTGACGACGATCCGGTACGCGTCCCGCGCGGCGCCCCGCGCCCGGGAGTAGACGTCGTACTCGTAGTAGGTGGCCCCGGCGGGGAGCTGCCCCTCGCGGTTGCGGAACCGCCCGCCGGTGTAGTTGTGGCGGCCGTCGGGCCAGGGGTACCAGCCGCTGCGGGTGGGGTAGTCCTTGGACTCCCAGATCGAGGCGGCCGAGCGCGCGGCCGCGCACCGGGGGATCGTGCAGGAGCCGTGCACGTCGGCGTTCGCCGGAAGGGCCGTGCCGAGGCCGAGCAGGCAGGCGAGGGCGCCGAGGACGGCGAGGAGGGCGCGGACGGCCGCGAGCCGGACCGGACGGACCGGGTGGACCGGGTGGACCGGGCGGGCGAGCCCGGGGCGTTGCTCAACGTGCACCAAGGGCCTCCCCCGGAAGGTGACGGACGCTCCCAGGATCACTGCTCACCCCGGCGGGCCGAGGGCGGACACGCGGAGACCCGGTGAACCCTTGCCGGCGGCAGGGACAACGGTGACGATCACGCAACACCCTTGTATTAATCATAAAATACCAATAATGTCTCCCCCCAATCGGAACCCCCAGCTCAGGCGGTCCGTGGGAAGGAGTCAGCATGGGATCGAAGGTTCCCGGTCTTGCCCGGATTGCGGCCGTCGCGGCCGCGCTCGGCCTCGCCGCGGCGTGCGGCGGCACCCCGGACCGGCCCGCGGGCGGCGGCCCGGGTGGCGGTGCGGACGGCGGCGCGGGCGGCGATCCGGCGCGGCCGGTCACCCTCACGTTCTGGTCGTGGGTGCCGAACATCCAGAAGGCCGTGGACGCGTTCAACGCCTCCCACCCCGGCATCCAGGTCAAGCTGGAGACCATCACGCCCGGCCCGGACGGCGGCTACGCCAAGATGCTGGCCGGCGTGAAGGCCGGCAACGCCCCGGACGTGGCCCAGGTCGGCTACGACTCGCTGCCGTCGTTCCTCGTCAATGGAGCGCTCCAGGACATCACCGAGTACGCCCGGGACGACGCCGCCAAGTTCGTCGACTGGCAGTGGCAGACCGGCGTCTTCGGCGGCAAGGTCTACGCGATCCCGCAGGCCAGCGGCCCCATGGGCTTCTACTACCGCAAGGACCTGTTCGACAAGTGGGGCATCGAGGCCCCGAAGACCTGGGACGACTTCGCGGCCGCCGCCAGGAGGATCCAGGAGAAGGACAAGAAGGCGTACATCTCCACCTTCGCCGCCAACCAGGCCCCGTGGATGATCGCCCTGGCCCAGCAGGCCGGCCGGCAGTGGTTCGGCACCGAGGGCGACTCCTGGAAGGTGACGATCGACAACCCCGACACCCGCCGGATGGCGGACTTCTGGCAGAAGCTGCTGGACGACAAGCTGGTCAAGACCGAGGCGGACATGTCCAACGCCTGGTACAAGGATCTGCAGACCGGCGCGATCACCGGCTGGATCGGCGGCTCCTGGGGCGATGCCATCATCCGCGGCAACGCGCCGGACACCGCCGGCAAGTGGGCGGTCGCGCCGATGCCGCAGTGGCCGGGCGCCGCCAAGGCGGTCTCGGCGAGCTGGGGCGGCGGCTCGGCCTCGGCGGTGCTGAAGGGCACCCGGAACCCGGAGGCGGCCACCGAGTTCGCCGTCTGGCTCAACAGCGACCCGCGGAGCGTGGACATCCTGCTGTCGGCCGGCTACGGCTGGCCGTCGATCAAGGACACCAGCCAGATCCCGAACCTGCGCAAGGACGACACGGTCTTCCCCTTCTACGGCGGCCAGAACATCTGGGACGTCTTCAAGGAGTCCGACGCCGCGGTGGCGCTGGACTGGCGCTGGCCGCCGGTGAGCGACGCCCTGTACGCCTCGCTGACCGACAACGCCAAGGCCGCCGTCCAGGGCGAGGGCACGCTCGCCGACGCCTTCGCCAGGACGCAGCAGGCGGTGGTGGAGCAGATGAGGGCCAAGGGCCTCAGCGTGACGGCGGGCGGCTGACGATGGCGCGGACGCTCCAGCGGCCCCAGGGACTCCAACGGCCCCAGCGGTCTCAGCAGCTTCGGCGGCCCCGGCGGCCCCGGCGGCACGTCGCGGTGTTCGTCGCGCCGTTCTTCCTGGCCTTCGCGCTGTTCTTCCTGGCGCCGATCGGCTACGCGATCTACCAGAGCTTCTTCAAGCTGACCAGCAGCGGCCTCGGCCTGACCGAGCCGACGCTGGAGTTCGCCGGCCTCGGCAACTACGCCACGGCGCTCGGCGACGCGGCCTTCACGCGCAGCATCGGGCGGGTGCTGGTGTTCAGCCTCATCGAGGTGCCCACGATGGTGGTGTGCGCGCTGGCGCTGGCCCTGCTGCTGGACTCGGCGCGGGCCCGCTTCCGCGCCTTCTTCCGGGTGTCGTTCTTCCTGCCGTACGGCGTGCCCGGCGTGATCGCCAGCCTCCTGTGGGGCTTCCTGTACGTGCCGCAGACCAGCCCGCTCGTCGACGCGCTGGCCGCGGCCGGCCTGCCGCACGACTTCCTGTCGCCCGGCATGATCCTGCCCGCCATCGCCAACATCTCGACCTGGCAGTTCGCCGGCTACAACATGCTGGTGCTGATCGCCGGGCTCCAGGCGGTGCCGCGCGAGCTGTACGAGGCGGCCCGGGTGGACGGCGCGGGCGAGCTGCGCATCGCCTGGCACGTCAAGGTGCCGCTGGTGCGCCCGCCGCTCGTCCTCGTCACGGTCTTCACCCTCATCGGCACGTTGCAGCTCTTCGTCGAGCCGCTGATCCTCAAGCCGATGACGACCGCCGTCAGCAGCGACTTCACGCCCAACCTGGCCGCCTACAACCAGGCGTTCGGCCAGTCGAACATCCATCTGGCCTCGGCCGAGGCCACGCTGATCGCGATCATGGCCTTCGTGATCTCGTTCGGCTTCCTGCGGCTGGTCAACAGGAAGGGCAGGCGGGCGTGGTGAGCCGGGTCCGGCCGGCGACCGTGGTGGTGCTGGCGCTGCTGCTCGCGGCGGCGGTCTACTTCCTGCTGCCCGTCGTCTGGGTGCTGGTCGCCGCCACCAAGAGCACCGGTGACCTGTTCGGCACGTTCGGCCTGTGGTCGCCGCGCCCGCAGCTCGGGCAGAACCTGTCGCGGCTGTTCGGCACGGGCGTGTTCGGGCGCTGGATCGTCAACAGCTTCCTGTACGCGGCCCTCGGCGCGCTGGCGGCCACCCTGCTGTCGGCGGCGGCCGGGTACGCGATGGCCAAGTACCCCTTCCGGGGCCGCGAGGCGCTGTTCAACCTGGTGCTGGCGGGCGTGCTGGTGCCCTCGACGGTGCTGGCGCTGCCCACGTACCTGATCTTCAGCGAGGTGGGACTGACCGGCACGTTCTGGTCGGTGCTGCTGCCGGGGATCGTCAGCCCGTTCGGCGTCTACCTGGCGCGCGTCCACGCCAACGCCGCCGTCCCTGACGCGCTGCTGGAGTCGGCGCGGCTGGACGGCGCGAGCGAGTACCGGATCTTCGCCACGATCGGCCTGAAGATCATGAGCCCGGCCCTGGTGACGATCTTCCTGTTCCAGTTCATCGGTATCTGGAACAACTACTTCCTTCCTCTGGTCATGCTGAGTGATCAGAACCTCTACCCTGTCACGCTGGGGCTGGCGCTGTGGAACTCGCAGACCTTCCGCGACCCGGCCTTCTTCGAGCTGACGGTCACCGGCGCTGCGGTGTCCGCGTTGCTTCTCGTCCTGACCATGGCCTCGCTACAGCGCTTCTGGCGGGCCGGACTGACCGCGGGGAGCGTCAAAGGGTGAAGCCCGACCGGATCCATTTCGGCGCCGACTACAACCCGGAGCAGTGGCCGCCGGAGGTGTGGCGCGAGGACGTCCGGCTCATGCGCGAGGCCGGCGTCACGATCGTCACGCTCGGCATCTTCTCGTGGGCGAGCGTGGAGCCCGAGCCGGGCCGGCACGACTTCTCGTGGCTGGACGAGGTCATGGACCTGCTCGGCGACGCCGGCATCGCGGTCAGCCTGGCCACCGGCACCGCCTCGCCGCCCGCCTGGCTGTCGCGCCTGCACCCGCAGACGCTGCCGGTCACCCGCGAGGGCGTGCGGCTGTCGCCCGGCTCGCGCCAGCACTACTGCCCCAGCTCGCCGGTGTACCGGCAGGCGGCCGCGGGGCTGGCCGCCGAGCTGGGCAAGCGCTACGGCGGGCATCCGGCGCTGGCGCTGTGGCACGTCGGCAACGAGTACGGCTGCCACGTCCAGGAGTGCTACTGCGACGTCTCGGCCGAGGACTTCCGCGCCTGGCTGCGCGAGCGGTACGGCGACCTGGACACCCTCAACGCCGCCTGGTCCACGACCTTCTGGAGCCAGCGGCTCGGCGACTGGGCCGAGGTGCTGCCGCCGCGCGCCGCGCCCACGCTGCGCAACCCCGCGCAGGAGCTGGACTACCGGCGCTTCTCCTCCGACGCTCTGCTGGCCTGCTACCGGGCCGAGCGCGAGGTGCTGCGGGAGCTGACGCCGGACGTGCCGATCACCACCAACATCATGGGCATGTGGGAGCCGGTCGCCGACTACGCCTCCTGGGCGCCCGACTTCGACGTCGTGGCCCTGGACCTGTACCCGGAGCCGAAGGACCCGCGCGCGCACATCGACGCGGCTTTCTTCCACGACCAGATGCGCTCGCTCGGCGGCGGCCGGCCGTACCTGATGATGGAGACGGCGACCAGCGCGATCAGCTACCGGCCGCCCAACCGGCCCAAGCGGCCGGGTCTCAACCGGCTGTGGAGCCACCAGGCGGTGGCGCGCGGCGCCGACGCCGTCATGTACTTCCAGTGGCGGGCCTCGCGGGGCGGCGCGGAGAAGTTCCACTCGGCGGTCGTCTCGCACGGCGGCGCGGACAACCGGATCTTCCGCGAGGTCAGGGCGCTCGGCGCGGAGCTGGCGGGCCTGGCGCGGGTGGCGGGCACGCGGGTGCCGGCCGACGTCGCGCTCGTGCACGACTACGCCAACTGGTGGTCGCTCGAACTGGACGCCCGCCCCGGCGAGCTGCGGATCCCCGAGCGGGTCCGCGCCCACTACACGCCGCTGTGGCAGGAGAACGTCACCGTGGACGTGGTGCCCCCGGAGGCCGACCTGTCCGGTTACAAGCTGGTCGTGGTGCCCAACCTGTACCTGTGCACCGACGCCGCCGCCGCCGGGCTGCGCCGGTACGTCGAGGGCGGCGGCCACCTGCTGATGTCGTTCTTCAGCGGCATCGCCGACGCGTGCGACCGCGTCCGCCCGGGCGGCCACCCGGGCGCCTTCCGTGACCTGCTCGGGCTGCGGGTGGAGGAGTTCTGGCCGCTCGGCGAGGGCGAGCGGGTCACGCTCACCGGCGGCGGCGGCGCCGACCTGTGGGCCGACCACCTGGTGCCCGAGGGCGCCGAGGTCCTGGCCCGGTACGCCGACGGCCCCCTGGAGGGCGAGCCCGCGATCACCCGGCACGCCTTCGGCGCGGGCCTGGCCACCTACCTCGGCACCCGCCCGGACGAGGCCACCATGCGCGCGCTGACCCGCGAGGCGCTGCGGCTGGCGGGCGCCGAGCCGGTCCTGGCCGGGCTGCCCGACCAGGTCGAGGCGGTGCGCCGCGGCCCCCGCCTGTTCCTGCTGAACCACTCCGACCGGCCGGTGCGGGCGGCCGGGGTCGAGCTGGGGCCGCTGGACGTCGCGGTGCTGGAGGACTCCCGCGCCGGCGGGGCCACCGAGGGGGGCGCGTGAGCGATCCAGGGATGCGCAGGTTCGCGGGCCGGCGGGCGGTGGTGACCGGCGGGGCGTCCGGCATCGGCGCCGCGACCGCCGCCCGGCTGGCCGCCGAGGGGGCCGCCGTGCTGGCCGTGGACCTGGCCCCGGAGGGCCGGGTGCCGGGCGCCGGCTACCTGCGCGGCGACGTGGCCGCCGAGGAGACCTGGGAACGGGTGGCCGCGTGGGGCCCGGTGGACGTGCTGGTCAGCAACGCCGCGGTCGCCGAGGTCGCCCCCGCCCACGAGACGCCGGTGGAGTCGTGGAACCGGCAGCTGTCCGTCGGCCTGACCGCGGCCTTCCTGGCCGCGCGGCGGCTGCTGCCCGGCATGGCGCGGGCGCCGGGCGGCGGGTCGATGGTCATCACCTCGTCGGTGCACGCGATCGTCGGGCTGCCCGGCCATCCGGCCTACGCCGCCGCCAAGGGCGGGCTGACGGCGCTGACCCGGCAGCTCGCCGTGGAGTACGGTCCAGGGGTCCGGGTCAACTGCGTGCTGCCCGGCCCCGTCATGACCCCCGCCTGGGACCGGGTGGACGAGCGGGGGCGGGCCGGCAGCGTCCGGGCGACCGTGCTCGGGCGGTTCGGCGAGCCGGAGGAGGTGGCGGCGGTGATCGCGTTCCTGGCCTCGGCGGAGGCGGCGTTCATGACCGGCGCGAGCGTGGTCGTGGACGGCGGCTGGAGCATCGTCAAGGACTCGGCGTGACGCGCCCGTACGAGGGCCGCGGGCTGCACGGCCAGACGGTCGAGGCCATCGCCGCGATGATCTTCAGCGGCGAGGTGCGGGAGGGCGACACCCTGGACGTGGTCGCCCTCCAGGAGCGGCTGGGCGTCAGCTCGACCGCGCTGCGCGAGGCGATGAAGGTGCTCACCGCCAAGGGCCTCATCGGCGCCCGCCCGAAGCTGGGCACCTACGTGCGCCCGCACGACGACTGGCACCTGCTCGACGGCGACGTCATCCGCTGGAAGTTCGCCGGCCGCCCCGACCCGGCGTTCCTGCGCGACCTGCACGAGCTGCGCTCGATCGTCGAGCCGCCCGTCGCCCGGCTGGCCGCGCTGCGCCGCACCCCGGAGGAGCTGGCCGCGCTGGAGCGGGCGCTGGAGCGGATGGCCGACGAGCCCAACTCGGTGCAGGCGGACCTGGACTTCCACCGCGCGCTGCTGGTGGCGGGCAGGAACGAGCTGCTGGTCAGGATGGAGGTCGTCATGGGGGCGGGCCTGGCCGGGCGCGACCGCCTGGTCCACGGCCCCAGCCACACCGGCGACCCGGTGCCGAGCCACCTGGCGGTGCTGGAGGCGGTCCGGCGCGGCGACGCCGAGGCCGCCGAGCGGGCCATGCGCGACCTGCTGGACCAGGCGTGGCGGGACGTGGAGGGGCTGCTGTGAAGATCACCAGGGTGGAGACGTTCCAGGTGCCGCCCCGCTGGCTGTTCTGCCGCGTCGAGACCGACGACGGCGTCACCGGCTGGGGCGAGCCGGTCGTCGAGGGCCGGGCGGAGGTCGTCAGGGCCGCGGTGCACGTGCTGGCCGACTACCTGGTGGGCCAGGACCCGCTGCGCGTGGAGGACCACTGGCAGGTGCTGACCAAGGGCGGCTTCTACCGGGGCGGGCCGGTGCTGTCCAGCGCGGTGGCCGGGATCGACCAGGCGCTGTGGGACATCGCGGGCAAGCACTACGGCGCGCCGGTGCACGCGCTGCTCGGCGGGCCGGTGCGCGACCGGGTCAGGGTGTACGCGTGGGTGGGCGGCGACGACCCCGGCGAGCTGCGCGAGCAGATCGCGGCACAGGTCGAGGCCGGGTTCAGCGCGATCAAGATGAACGGCGCCGGCCTGATGCCGCGCTCCCCGACCCCCGCCGACCTGGCCGCCGTGGTGCGCCGGGCCGAGGTGGCCAGGGAGGTGCTGGGCCCGGCCAGGGACTTCGCGGTGGACCTGCACGGCCGGACCGGGGTGTCCGGCGCCCGGCGCGTCGTGGCGGCGCTGGAGGAGTCGCAGCCGATGTTCGTCGAGGAGCCGCTGCTGCCCGAGCACCTGCACCGGCTGGGCGAGGTGACCGCGGCCTCGGCGGTGCCGATCGCGCTCGGCGAGCGGCTCTACTCGCGGGCGGAGTTCCTGCCCGCCCTGAGCGCCGGGCTGGCGGTGGCGCAGCCCGACGTGTCGCACGCGGGCGGCATCTCCGAGGTGCGGCGCATCGCCGCGCTGGCGGAGACGTTCGACGTGCTGCTCGCCCCGCACTGCCCGCTCGGGCCGCTGGCGCTGGCGGCGAGCCTGCAGGTGGCCTTCGCCACGCCCAACTTCCTCATCCAGGAGCAGAGCGCGGGCATCCACTACAACGCGGGGGCCGAGCTGCTGGACTACGTGCTGGACCCGGCGCCGTTCGCCTTCTCCGCCGGGCACGCGCACCGGACGGACCTGCCCGGCCTCGGCGTGGTGGTGGACGAGCGGGCGGTGCGGGAGGCCGACCGCCGCTCGCACGCCTGGCGCAACCCGGTGTGGCGGCACGACGACGGCTCCTTCGCCGAGTGGTGACCCGGCGAGGAGCGGGTCAGCGCCGCTTGCCCGCCGTGGGCTCCTTCGCGGCGCCGTGGACCGCGGCGGACAGCAGGCCGGCCAGCTCGCGGGGCAGCGGCAGGGTCTCCAGCTCCTCCAGCGGCACCGGGAGGGGCAGGCGCCAGTTGGCGCGCAGGTGGTCGGCGCCCGGGATGTTGGGGCGGGCCGGCACGGCCAGCGCGTCGTCGAGGGTGGCCGACAGCAGGCGCGACGGCGCCCGCGCCAGCAGCCGGTAGGCGGCCAGCACGGCACCGGCGGCATCCGCACCGGCGGCATCCGCGCCGGAGCCGCCCGCGCCGTCCACACCCGCGCCGTCCACACTCGCGCCGTCCACACTCGCGCCGTCCACGCCCGGACCGTCCGCCTCGGAGCTGGGGGGCGCGGGTGCGGCCGGGGCGGGCTGGGCGGCGAGGCGGGCGCGCAGGGCGCGGGCGCCGTCCTCGTTGGGGTCGAGCCCGAGGCGGCGCTGCTCGGCCACGTCGCTGCCGTCCCACAGGCCCGCGACGGTGGGCAGGTCGTGGGTGGTGACGGCGGCCATCGCGTGCTCCGGCCAGGCGGCGGGCTCGTCCTGCTCGAACCACAGCAGCCGGTAGGACAGCAGGCCGTGCTCGGCCAGCGTCTCGCGTACGCCGGGCTCGACCGTCCCGAGGTCCTCGCCGATCACCGGCGCGCCGGCGCGGTGGCTCTCCAGCGCGACGATGTCGAGCAGGTCACCGGCCGGGTAGCGGACGTAGGCGCCCTGCCCGGCGCCCGCGCCGGACGGGATCCACCACAGCCGGAACAGGCCCATGACGTGGTCGATGCGCAGCCCGCCCGCCGAGGCGATGGTGGCCCGGATGCTGTCGATGAACGGCTGGTAGCCGGCCCGGCGCAGCTTCCACGGCACGAACGGCGGCAGCCCCCAGTCCTGCCCGGCGGCGTTGAACTCGTCGGCGGGCGCCCCGACGCTGACGCCCTGGGCGAGCAGGTCCTGCCAGGACCAGGCGTCGGCGCCGTCGGGGTCCACCCCGACGGGCAGGTCCTGGATGATCGGCAGCCCGGCGGAGGCCGTGGCGAGCTGCCGGTCGGTGAGCCACTGCAGCCAGGCGTGGAAGCGCACGCGGTCGGCGTGGTCGCGGGCGAAGCGGGCCACGGCGGGGCTGTCCGGGCGGCGGTACTCGGCGGGCCAGGCCCGCCAGTTGGGGCCGTGCCGCTCGGTGAGGGCGCACCAGGTGGCGTACTCCTCCAGGCCGGGGCCGCGACCGGCCCGCCACCGCTCGAAGCCGTCGCGCGGCGGGTCGCCCGCCCAGACGGCCTCCAGCGCCGCGAGCTTGAGCCGCCAGGCGGCGTCGCGGTCGAGGGCAGGGAGGTCGTTGAGCGCGCGCCCGCGGGCGGTCGTCGCCTCGTCCAGGACCTCCGCGCCGGGGACGTCCTCGATCCGCAGGTAGAGGGGGCTGTTGAAGCGGCGGCTGGCCGGATAGTAGGGGCTCGGCTGGACGGGGGTCACGGGCGCGGTCGCGTGCAGCGGGTTGACCAGCAGGAACCCGGCACCGCAACCGGCCGCCCAGCCGGCCAGGCGGCGCAGGTCGGCCAGGTCGCCGAGGCCCCAGCTCGTACGGGAGCGGGCCGCGTAGAGCTGCACGGCCCAGCCCCAGGCGCGGCGGGCGGGCGGATGGCAGCGGCCGGGGCTGACGATGAGGCGGTGGGCGGTGTCCTCGCCGGGGCGGTACAAGGTGTGGTAGCCGAAGGGCAGGTCGGGCGGCAGCACGTCGGTGACGCGCAGCTCGGCGCCGTCCTCCAGGACGAGACGGGCGGGGCCGAGGTGGTCGCCGCGCCGCCGGACCAGCGTCCGCGGCGCGTCGCCGTCCTCGGGCGGGACGCCGATGATCTCGCGCAGCGTGGCGATCGTGGTGGGGTCCACCCGGCGGTGCCGGCCGTCGGCGCCGTCGTAGTCGTGGTCGATCCCCCAGGGGTCGGTCATCTTGTCAGTCCTCCAGGATCGCCACGGTGTCCGGTGGCAGGGTCAGGCCGGTCCCGTCCAGGGTGATCGCGGGATCGGAGGCGGCGAGCAGGCGGCCGCGCCCGCGGGCGGGCACGGTGCGCGGCTGCGCGCCGAGGTTGGCCGCCACCAGGACCGGCCCCCGCTCCACGGTCACCAGCCCGCTCTCCTCGTCGCAGTCGGCGCGGACCCGGTCCAGGCGGCCGTCGGTGAGCGCGGGCACCCGCCGCCGCAACGCGACCAGCTCGCGGTGCCAGGCGAGCAGCCCGGCGTGCGGCTCCTTGCCGGGCTCGCTCCAGTCCAGGCGGGAGCGCTCGAACGTGGCCGGGTCCTGCGGGTCGGGCACCTGCTCGGGCTCCCAGCCGAAGCCCGCGAACTCCCGGCGGCGGCCCTCGCTGACCGCTCGGCCCAGCTCGGGGTCCTCGTGGTCGGTGAAGTACTGGAACGGCGTGCCCGCGCCCCACTCCTCGCCCTGGAACACCATCGGCGTGAAGGGGGCGGTGAGCAGCAGCGCGGCGGCCACCCGCAGCCGTCCCTCGCTCATCAGCGCCGGCGCGCGCTCCCCCTGCGCCCGGTTGCCGACCTGGTCGTGGTTCTGGGTGCACACCACGAACCGGTGGCCGGACAGCCCCGCCGGGGACCTGCCGTGGACGCGCCCGCGGTGCGGCGACCAGACGCCGTCGTACACCCACGCCTGGCGCAGGGCCTTGGCGAGCAGGGCGAGCGGGCCGAACTCGGAGTAGTAGCCGTCGCGCTCGCCGGTCAGCACGGCGTGCAGGGCGTGGTGCCACTCGTCGGCCCAGGCCGCGTCCAGGCCGTAGCCGCCGCCGTCGCGGGAGCGGACGAACCGGGGGTCGTTGAGGTCGCTCTCGGCGATGAGGAACAGCGGGCGCCGCACGTGCGCGGACAGCTCCGCGACCTCCTCGGCGAGCTGCTCCAGGACGTGCGCGGCCGAGTCGTCGGCGATGGCGTGCACGGCGTCCAGCCGCAGGCCGTCGCAGTGGTAGTCGCGCAGCCACATGAGCGCGTTGTCGATGACGAACGCGCGGACCTCGGCGCTGCCGGGGCCGTCGAAGTTGACCCCGTCGCCCCAGTTGGTGGTGTGGCGGCCGCTGAAGTAGGGGCCGAACTGCGGCAGGTAGTTGCCCGAGGGGCCGAGATGGTTGTAGACGACGTCCATGACGACGCCGATGCCGTGCGCGTGGCAGGCGTCCACCAGGCGCTTGAGGCCGTCGGGGCCGCCGTAGGCGTGGTGGGGGGCGTACAGGGAGACCCCGTCGTAGCCCCAGCCGCGGCGGCCGGAGAATTCGGCGACCGGCATCAGCTCGATCGCGTCCACGCCCAGCTCGGCCAGGTGCGGCAGGTGCTCGATCACGCCGTCGAAGGTGCCGGCGGGCGAGAAGGTGCCGACGTGCAGCTCGTACAGGAGCGCGCCGGGCAGCGGCGTGCCGCGCCAGGCGGCGTCGCTCCAGCGGAAGGCGGCGTGGTCGACCACCCGGGAGGGGCCGTGCGGGCCGTGCGGCTGCCAGGGCGAGCGCGGGTCCGGACGGGGCGGGCCGCCGTCCAGCGAGTACGCGTAGTCCGTGCCCGGCCCGGCCTCCGCCACGGCGCGCTCCCACCAGCCGCCGGAGGAGCGCCGCATCGGGAGCCTGCGCTCCCCCAGCACCAGCTCCACCCGTTCACGCTCCGGAGCCCATACCCGGAACTCGTGCGCCACCCGGTCCCCTCCCCCATCGCGTCCATGCATGACGAACGCCCCGCCGTCCGGGCCGCGGGAAAGGGCGGGCCGAAGGCCGGGCCCGCCCTTCCTACCCGCTGCGGCCCCTGGCATGCCCGCCCGCCCTTGCGGCGGGCGGACGGGCGGCGGCGGGCGGCGGGCGGTGTCAGAAGGCGAAGCCGCCGGGGCGGGCGTTGCGGTCGGCGAGGAGGCCGGCCAGGGTGGCGACGGCGATCTCGGGCGGCGTGCGGGAGCCGATGTTGAGCCCGATGGGCCGGTGGACGCGGGCGATCTCCTCCGGCGGCACGCCGAGGTCGCCGAGCGCCCGCACGTGCGGCCCGGTGTGGCGGGGGCTGCCCATGATGCCGATCCAGCGGGCCGGGGACTTGAGCAGGTCGCGCAGGACCGGGCCGATCTCCTCGCGGTGGTGGTCGGTGAGGACCACGTCGGCCGTGGCGTCGAGGTGGCCGTCGAGCTCGGACAGGTCGCGGGCCGCGGCGAAGCCGTCGAGGTGCCGGGCGGGGTCGGGCTCCAGGAGGAACGTCCGGAAGCCCAGCTCGGCGCCGAAGCGCAGCAGGCAGCCGGCCACGGGGGAGGCGAAGACGGCGACCAGCGTCCGCCCGGCCTCCTCGGCGGGGGCGTCGCCGTGGGCCACCTCGCAGGCCGGGTCCTCGTCGTGGGTGTGCGTCATGCCCGCAGTGTGACACGCGGCCGGCGCCCGGCGACGCCTCCGTCACGCGGGATCGACCGGCCGCGGCGGCCCCCGGGCGCGGCCGGGTCCGTGGTGATGAGGTGGCCGCCGGTGATGAGCAGGCCGGGTCTCAAGTGGCGCGCGGGCGGCCGGCCACGGCGACCCGGGCCGCGCAGAGCGCCCCGGCCGCGAGCAGCACGGCGACCGCGGCGCTCACCCGCAGCAGGCCGTCGGCCGAGGAGGGCGCGGCGAAGTAGACGCTGCCGAGCCCGGCGACGGTGCTCACCCCCGCGAGCACCGGGCCGGTGGCGTTGAGCGCCGAGACCGCCGAGGCCAGCCGCGGCTCGACCAGCGTGGTGATCCTGGCGATCAGCGGGCTGTAGCCGGCGGCGTGCCCGGCCCCGGCGAGGAGCAGCAGCGGGACGGCGCCGGCCGGCCGCCACTCCGCGCGGAAGAGCAGCACCAGCAGGGCCGCCCCCGCCGCGAACGCGATCGGGCCGGCGACCGGCAGGGCGGCGCGCAGCCGCGCCGGGTAGCGGCTCCAGGTGAGGCTGAGCGTGCCGAAGCCGAGCGCGTACGGGACGAACGCCAGCCCCGCGGCCAGCGGCGGGAAGCCGAGCGCGGACTGCAGGTGCAGCGTCAGGGTGAGCAGGAAGACCGTGTAGCAGCCCATGACGATCCAGCAGGCCGCCAGGCCCGGCTTCACCCCGGCGGGCCGCAGCGCCGCCAGGTCCAGCAGCGGGTGCCGGGCCGCGGACTCGTACCGGACGAACCCCGCCAGCAGCGCCGCCCCGCCCGCGAGCGAGATCCACGTCCAGGCGGGCCAGCCCTGCTCCCGGCCGAAGATGAGCGGGACGGTCAGCGCGGTCATCGCGGCGGTCAGGACCGCCACCCCGGCGGGGTCGAGCCGGGCCCGCCCGTCGGGGCGCGAGCGCGGCAGCACGCGCGGGCCGGCCAGCAGCACGGCCACGCCGACGGGGACGTTGATCAGGAAGACCGGCCGCCAGGACAGCCCGAACAGGTCGGCGCCCGCGACCAGCCCGCCGACGACCTGCCCGAGCGCGACCCCCAGGGCCAGCACCATGCTGTAGACGCCGATCGCCCGGCGGCGGGCCGCGCCGTCCCATTGCAGCTGGATCAGCGAGAAGATCTGCGGCGTGAGCAGCGCCGCGCCCATCGCCTGCGCGACGCGGGCGGCCACCAGCGCGGCCGGGCCGGGGGCGAGCCCGCACAGCAGCGACGCGCCGGTGAACCAGCCGAGCCCGAGCAGGAACGCGCGCCGGTGCCCGACGCGGTCGCCGATCCGCGCGCAGGTGACCAGGAGCACGCCGGTGGTCAGCAGGTAGCCCGAGACGACGAGCTGGACGGCGGCGCCGGTGGCGTGCAGCTCGGCGCGGATGGTCTCCGCCGCGACCGACACGATGGAGCCGTCCATGGACGCCATGACCTGCCCGGTGAGCAGCACGGCCAGCATCCTTCCCGGGCGGTGGGCCGCCGCCGGGGACGAAGGTGCGAGAGTGGTCATGCCCGCAGCATCGGCCGGGCGGGCCCGCCCGGTCTTGAAGATCCTTGCGCGTCAGCGGCCGGGCGGGGCGGCCTCGCCACGCGGGGGCGGGCTCGCGTAGTGGTGCAGGAGGGCGGGCTCGCCGGCCGCGTTCAGCCAGGTGGCGCGGCTGCTGCCGGTGCGGCGCCAGCCGGCCCGCTCGTAGAGGGCGATGGCCGCCGTCGCCTCGGAGGAGACCTCCAGCGTGAGCGGCCGGTCGCCGGCGGCGTCGCGGAGGGCGGCGAGGAGCAGGCCCGCCAGCCCGCGCCCGCGGGCGGCCGGGACGACGAACAGGCGGGTGACCTCCAGGTCGCGGGTGAGGCCCGCGTGCCCGAGCACCGCCCCGCCCTCGGCGGCCACCCACGCCTGGTGCAGGCCGCGCGGCGTGAGCCAGGCGCCGGGGTCGTCCGGCCAGTCCACGGGGTAGCGGTCGGCGGGGTGCACCTGGGCGAGGGCCCTGACGCACGCCTCCAGGTCCTCGGGGGCTCTCGGGCGGATCAGCACGCGGCCGGCCTGGGGACCCCGGTCAGCGGAACGGGCGGGCGATCTGGCCGAGGGCCTCGTCGACCAGCTCGCCCAGGGTGCGCGACTCGTTGTCGGCGCACCACCACTGGGTCGCCACGCGCAGGGCGGCCAGGAACGCGGCGGTGATCACCTCCGGCCGGACGCCGTCCGGCAGCGCGCGGCCGGCCACCGCCTGGCTCAGCTCGCTCTCCATCCGCACCCGCTGGGTGAGCTGCCGGGCCAGCAGGGAGGGGTGGCGCATGGCGAGCCGGGTGCGTACGTGCAGCTCGCGGTCGGTCTCGTCGGCCTCGGCGTACAGGGATTCCAGGGCGCCGAGCAGCGCCTCCCAGGCGGAGCGGCCCGGCGGCTGCTCGCGCACGCGCCGCACCAGCGTGCCGAGGCGCTGCTCGTCGCCGTAGAGCAGGGCGTCCTCCTTGCCGGCGAAGTAGTTGGAGAACGTGCGGCGCGAGATGTTGGCGGCGTCGGCGATGGCCTCGACGGTGACGTTGTCGAGGCCGTGTTCGAGGGTGAGCCGGAGCGCCGCCTCGTGGACCGCCTGGCGGGTCTCGGCCTTCTTGCGCTCGCGCAACCCTGTGGTGCTGCTCATGATGCCGTCGAGTCTACCCACGCGGAATGTATGCCCAGTGCGCAAACTTTCCCGTTGGGCATGTATGGTGTCCAGGTCATCCCTTACCGGGCATTTTCCGAACGTTCCTGACAGGAGGTTGCGCGTGAGCGCACAGCCGGCAGCGCCGTCCGCGGCGGAGCCGATGACCCACCGCGAGATCCTCGAAGCGCTGAGCGGCCTGCTGCTCGTCCTGTTCGTCGCGATGATCAGCGGCACCATCGTCTCGGTGGCGCTCCCGCAGATCATCGGCGCGCTGAACGGCAGCCAGTCGCAGTACACCTGGGTCGTCACCGCGTCCCTGCTGGCCTCGACCGCCTCGACCCCGATCTGGGGCAAGCTCGCGGACCTGTTCAACAAGAAACTGCTGCTCCAGATCAGCATCGTCATCTTCATGGTCAGCTCGCTGGCCTGCGGGTTCGCCCAGAACACCGGGCAGCTCATCGCCTTCCGCGCGATCCAGGGCCTCGGCATGGGCGCGCTGCAGATCCTCGCCCAGGTCGTCATCGCCGCCATGATCACGCCCAAGGAGCGCGGCCGCTACAACGGCTACCTCGGCGCGGTCATGGCCGTCGCCACCGTCGGCGGGCCGCTGCTCGGCGGCTTCATCGCCGACGCCTCCTGGCTCGGCTGGCGCTGGTGCTTCTTCATCGCGGTGCCGTTCACCGTCGCCGCCTTCGCGCTGCTGGCCAAGACCCTGCACCTGCCCACCGTGCGCCGCGCGGACGTCAGCATCGACTACTGGGGCGCCGGGCTCATCGCGGCGGGCGTCAGCGTCCTGCTCATCTGGGTGACCTTCGTCGGCAACTCCTTCGACTGGCTGTCCTGGCAGACCGGCGCGATGGCCGGCGGCGGCGTGGTGCTGCTCGCCCTGGCCACGCTCGTGGAGTCGAAGGTGCGCGAGCCGGTCGTGCCGCTGCACGTCGTCCGGCGGCGCGACCCCGCCCTGGCCATCCTGGCCAGCCTCGCGGTCGGCATGGCGATGTTCGGCGGCGCGGTCTTCCTCGGCCAGTACTTCCAGATCGGGCGCGGGTACGGGCCGACGGCCGCGGGCCTGCTGACCATCCCCATGATGATCGGCGTGCTGTTCTCCTCCACGATCAGCGGCCGGATGGTGTCCAGGAGCGGGCGGACGAAGCCGTACATCCTGGCCGGGCTGGTGGTGCTGCTGGCCGGCTTCGTCGGCCTGTCCACCATCGACCACCGGACGGCGATGGTGCTGGTGTCGGCGTACATGCTGGCCGTCGGCGTGGGCGTCGGCATGTCGATGCAGAACCTGGTGCTGGTCATCCAGAACACCGTCCCGCTGCGCGAGATCGGCGCGGCCAGCGGGGCCGTCACCTTCTTCCGCTCGCTCGGCGGCACGGTCGGTGTGTCGGTGCTCGGCGCGGTCCTGGCCAACCAGGTCGCCGCCAACATCACGGCGGGCCTGGCCAGGGCGGGCATCCCGGTCCAGGGCGGCGGCGGCGCGGCCGGCTCCAGCCTGAACATCGCCGCCCTGCCCGGGCCCATCAGGGAGATCGTCCGGGCCGCCTACGGTGACGCCACCGGGCACATCTTCCTCATCTCGGCGGCCATCGCCGCGGTCGGGCTGGTCGCGGCGGCCTTCCTCAAGCCCGCCAAGCTGCGCGACAGCCTCGACCTGCCGCCCGAGCAGGCCACCCGGCCCGAGGCCGCCGCCAAGGCGTGACCCCGTGGCGCCGCCAAGGTCGTGGCGCCGCCAGGGTCGTGGCGCCGTGCCGGCCCGGGAGGCCGCGTTCCCCATCTCGCCCGCGGGGAGCGCGGCCTCCCGCCCGTCGCGGAGGCCGTACGAGGATCGATCGCCCGCGCCAGTGGGCACGGCGCGAGCCGGTGGGACAGGCTGATCACGGCACGACGACCAGCACCAGCACCAGCACCGGGACTCATCCGCCACGACCTCCGGAGCAGCGAGCATGGACACCTCCGCCGCAGAGCGCCCCTTCGTCATCGACCCCGGCGGCCACGACATCCACGGCGACGCCGAGCGCATCCGGGCCCTCGGCCGGGCCGCCCGCGTCGAGCTGCCCGGCGGCGTGCTCGCCTGGGCGGTCTCCGACCAGGCGCTGCTGCGGAGCCTGCTGACCGATCCGCGCGTGTCGAAGGACGCCTACCAGCACTGGCCGGCCTGGATCAAGGGCGAGCTCCCGCCCGAGTGGCCGCTGTTCGCCTGGCTGGCGGTGCGCAACATGCTGACGGCGTACGGGCCGGACCACCGGCGGCTGCGCGGGCTGGTCTCCAGCGCGTTCACCGTCCGCCGCACGGCCCTGCTGCGGCCGCGCGTCGAGGCGATCGCCGAGGGCCTGCTCGACGAGCTGGCCGCCACGCCGCCCGGCACGCCGGTGGACCTGCGCGAGCGTTACGCGTACCCGCTGCCGATCCAGGTGATCTGCGAGCTGTTCGGCGTCCACGACGAGGACGACCGCCAGGAGATGCGGCGCTGCGTGGACGCCTTCTTCCGGACCGGCAGGACCTCCCCCGAGGAGGGCGCCACCGCCTACCCGCGGCTGCAGGCGATCCTGCGCCGCCTCGTCGCCGCCAAGCGGGAGAACCCCGGCGACGACCTGTCCTCGGCGCTGATCGCCGCCCGCGACGGCGACGACTCGCGGCTGTCGGAGGACGAGCTGGTCGACACGCTGGTGCTGTTCCTGAGCGCGGGCCACGAGACGACGGTGAACCTGCTCGACAACGCGATCTTCGCGCTGCTCGCGCACCCCGGCCAGCTCGCTCTCGTCCGTGAGGGCCGCGCGAGCTGGGAGGAGGCGATCGAGGAGACGCTGCGCAGCCAGGCGCCGATCGCGAACCTGCCGCTGCGCTTCGCCGTCGAGGACATCGACCTCGGCGACGGGGTGACGCTGCGCGCGGGCGACCCCATCCTCGCCTGCTACGGGGCGGCCGGACGGGATCCGCTGGTGCACGGCGAGGACGCGGGCCGCTTCGACGTCACGCGGGCCGACAAGGAACATCTGGCCTTCGGGTACGGCGTGCACCGCTGCCTGGGCGCGCCGCTGGCCCGGCTGGAGGCCGCGGTGGCGCTGCCCGCCCTCTTCGCCCGCTTCCCCGGCCTGACCCTGGCGGGCGGGCCGGACGAGCCGCCGCCGCTGGAGTCGTTCATCTCGAACGGGCACCGCGTGCTGCCCGTGTTGCTCGGGGACCGCCGTTAGGTCGATCGGAAAAGGTCCGAAACTTTCATCGCGCGGCCCGGGGGCGATCGCCCCTGGAGAGCAGCGGCTTCCCGCGTACAGGTGGGCCGTGGGCGCGAGCCATGCTTGACTGGGCTTCCCGCGCCATTGACAAGCTTCCTGACAGCTCCGATACTTTCGCCATCGTACCGATAGTTTCGGACGTCACGAAGAAGGAACCGCACATGGACGACTCCCCCGCCCGCCCGAGGGCCCGCAGGCGCGGCCGCCTCAGGCTGCTCGCCAGCGGCGCCTCGGCCCTCGCGCTGATCCTGGCCGCGCTGGTCACGCCCGGCACGGCCAGCGCCGACACGACCGTGACCACGAACCAGACCGGCAACAACAACGGCTACTTCTACTCCTTCTGGACCGACAGCCAAGGCACCGTCTCCATGAACCTCGGCTCCGGCGGCAACTACAGCACCTCCTGGCGCAACACCGGCAACTTCGTCGCCGGCAAGGGCTGGAGCACCGGCGGACGCAGGACCGTGACCTACTCGGGCAGCTTCAACCCCTCCGGCAACGCCTACCTGGCCCTCTACGGCTGGACGCGCAACCCGCTCGTCGAGTACTACGTCGTGGACAACTGGGGCACCTACCGGCCTACCGGGACGTACAAGGGCACCGTCACCACGGACGGCGGCACGTACGACATCTACCAGACCACCCGCTACAACGCCCCCTCCATCGAGGGCACCAGGACCTTCAACCAGTACTGGAGCGTCCGGCAGTCGAAGAAGACCGGCGGCACCATCACCACCGGCAACCACTTCGACGCCTGGGCCCGCTACGGCATGAACCTCGGCAGCCACGACTACCAGATCCTCGCGACCGAGGGCTACCAGAGCAGCGGCAGCTCCAACATCACGCTGGGCTCCAGTGACGGCGGTGGCGGTGGCGGCGGTGGCGGTGGCGGCGGTGGTGGCGGTGGCGGTGGCGGTGGCTGCACCGCGACGCTCTCCGCCGGCCAGCAGTGGAGCGACCGGTACAACCTCAACGTCGCCGTCAGCGGCTCCAGCAACTGGACCGTGACGATGAACGTGCCCTCCCCCGCGAAGGTCATCGCCTCCTGGAACGTCACCACCAGCTACCCGAGCGCCCAGGTGCTCACCGCCAGGCCCAACGGCAGCGGCAACAACTGGGGCGTGACCATCCAGCACAACGGCAACTGGACCTGGCCGACGGTGTCCTGCAGCGCGAGCTGACCCTGCCCGCGGCATCTCGCCCGCGACACCTCGCCCGCCCGGCGCGGCGGCCCTCCCGGCCGCCGCGCCCGCGCGTGCGGGCCCCTCTTCCCGCCGGCGCGGACGCCGGGCAGGATGGCGGGACGAGACGGCGGAACGGGCGAGACGGCGGGAACGGGCGGGGAAGGGGCGGGACGATGCGGGTGCGCTTCATCGGCAGCGGGGACGCCTTCGGCAGCGGCGGGCGCTGGCAGACCTGCATCAGCGTGACCGCAGGCGACCTGCGGGTGCTGGTGGACTGCGGCGCCACCAGCCTCACCGCCATGAAGGCGCAGGGCGTCGATCCCGGCTCGGTGGACGCGGTCGTGCTCACCCACCTGCACGGCGACCACTTCGGCGGGCTGCCGTTCCTCGTCCTGGACGGCCAGTTCAGCAGGCGGGTCAGGCCGCTGCGCGTGCTCGGGCCGCCCGGCACCGGGGCCCGCCTGACCCAGGCGATGGAGACGCTGTTCCCCGGCAGCAGCCGGGTCGAGCGGCGCTTCCCGGTGGAGGTCGGCGAGCTGGCCACGGACGGCACGCCGACGGCCCTCGGCCCGCTGTCGGTCAGCGCCTGGCAGGTCGTGCACGAGTGCGGCGCGCCGCCGCTCGCCGTCCGGGTGGACGACGGGCGGGCCGCGTTCGCCTACACCGGCGACACCGAGTGGACGCCCGCGCTGGCCGAAGCCGCCCGCGGCGCGTCCCTGCTCGCCGCCGAGTCCTACACCTACGACCGGCCGATCCGCTACCACCTCGACTACCGCACGCTGCGCGAGCACGCGGCCGAGCTGGACGCCGGGCGGATCGTCCTGACGCACATGTCCGGCGCCATGCTGAGCCGCCTCGCCGACGCCACCCACCCGGCCGCGCACGACGGCATGACCGTCGACCTGTGAGACCCGGCTTCCGACCGCGGCCTCTGACCGCGGCTTCTGACCTGGGCTCTGACGGTGCGCTCACGATGCCGCCGCATCCTGGCCCGTGAAGCCACGGAACGCGCGGGCGGTCACGGACACGCCGGCCTCCCGCGCCGTCCGGGCCGGTCCATCACACCACGAGGGCGGCATCATGAGATCTCAGTACGGCGCGTTCCCGCGCAGAAGGCCGGCACGGCCACCACTACAGAAGGCGGCATGGCGGGCGGCATGGCCGGCGGCGTCCCTGGCGCTGGCCGCCGCGGCCGCCCTCGGGCCGGCGCCCGCGGCGGCGGCCACCGTCTGCCCCGCCCCGGTGGTGTTCACCGTCCTCAACACCGGCGACTCGGGGGCGGGCAGCCTGCGCCAGGCGATCCTGGACGCCGACGCCGCCCCCAACGCCCCGGCCGGCTGCCCCGCCGACGCGATCGAGTTCAACATCCCGGGCGCGGGCCCGTTCGTCATCACCCTCGCCTCCGACCTGCCGGAGATCACCGACCCGGTCAACGTCCGCGGCTACCAGCAGCCCGGAGCGGTGCCGGCGACGGCGGTCGCGCCCGCGACCATCCAGATCTGGATCGACGCGACCGACGCCGCGAACGGCCTCGTCGTCAGGACGGACGACTCCTCCATCAGCGGCCTGGTGATCGGCAACGCCGGCAGCGGCGTCGCGGCGCTGCCGGCCGGGGACGGCGACGGCATCAAGGTGACCGGCGACCGCAACCGGGTGCGCGGCAACTACATCGGCACCCACCAGGCGATGGCGGCGCCGCCGTCGTTCCTCAACGGCACGGCGGGCGACGGGATCGAGGTCACCGGCGACGGCAACGAGGTCGGCAGCGGCGCCGTGCAGGACCGCAACGTCGTCGCCGCGAGCGGCCCGCTGTTCGGCGACGCGAGCGGCACCGCCGGCGTCAAGGTCGCCGGCGACGGCAACGCGGTCCAGGGCAACGTCCTCGGCACCGATCCGGGCGTCACCACGGGCCAGATCGGCAACCGCGGCGGTGGCGTGCACGTCATGCGGGGCGAGGGGAACAGGATCGGCGGATCGGCCGCCGGGACCGGCAACCTGATCTCCGGCAACGCCGGCCCGGCGATCCTCCTGCACGGCTCCACCGTCTTCCACGGCCCGGCGACGAGGACGGCGATCCTGGGCAACACGATCGGCACCGGCATCCTCGGCACGGAGGACTTCGGCAACAGCCACGGCGTGGTGGTCGAGGCGGGCTCCACCCAGAACGTCATCGGCGGCCCGGGCGACGGCGACGGCAACCTGATCGTCAACACCCTCCCCGGCCCCGGCATCGAGCTCGCCGGCGACGCGAACCTCGTCCTGCACAACACGATCGGCGTCAACGCCGCGCAGACGGCCGCGCTCGCCAACTTCGGCGGCGTCAGCGTCAGCGGAAACCTGAACGTCATCGGCGGCGACGCCGCGAACGCCGGCAACGTCGTGTCGGGCAACTCCCTCTACGGCATCTCGCTGGCCGACTCCGGCGACCCCCGGAAGGCCGTCGGCAACCTCGTCTGGGGCAACCACATCGGCACGGACGCGACCGACGCCAGGGACCTGGGCAACGAGGGCGACGGCGTCCAGATCCTCGGCGGTGACGCCGCCCAGGTCGGCGGCTCCGGCGGGGCGGGATTCCGGCCCAACGTGATCGCGAACAACCACGGCGCGGGCGTCGGCGTCGCCACCGGCGTCCTCAACGCCGTCAGGCAGAACAGCATCCACGACAACGGCGGCCTCGGCATCGACCTCCAGCGGGACGGCGCGGTGCTGGCCAACGACGCCGGCGACGGCGACGCCGGCCCGAACGGCCTGCAGAACCACCCGATCGTCACCGGGGTGACGACCGTGGCGGGCGTGACGAGCGTCGGCTGGGACGCGAGCAGCTTCCGCACCGACCCGGCGGGGACGGAGACCACCGAGCTCGACTTCTACAGCAGCGACTCCTGTGACCCGTCGGGCAACGGCGAGGGCCGGACCCTGATCGGCTCGGTCCTCATCGGCGTCGGCGCCCTCCCCGGCACCGGCAGCACGGCGGTCACCCGGCGGGTCGCCCGCGGCCAGTACGTCACCGCCACCGCGACCAGCGGCGCCGGGGTCCCCCGGCTCCCCGGCCGCACCTCGGAGTTCTCCCCCTGCTTCCAGGTGCCGTAGCCCCTTGTGCCCATGAGCGAGGCACGACGGGGGGCGGGCCGGCCGCTCTCGTCCGCTGTGCCCTGACCGTCCGTGGCGTGGTGTTTTGCCGGTTCCTGACCGTCGTTCTGGCACCGTGGAGTATGGCCATCATGGGGGAAGAACGCTGGCACACCGCCATCCGGGACCGCGCCGCGACGCTGGCCTTCCCGGAGTGGACGCCGTGTGCCGAGGATCGGGCGCAGCTCCATACGGGGTTCATCGACGACGGCACGCCCTACACCGAGGTGTCGGTGTACCGGGAGCACGGCGGCCGGGAGCGCATCCACTATCGCCGCTACATCGCCGAGGAACTGCACCATTTCTGGACCCGGCTGATGAGCGAGTCCGGCGGGTCCGAATGGGCCGAGCAACCCGGACGCGCCGGGTAGCCGGACACGCGGGTGCCCCGCGGCCGTGAGCCGCAGGGCACCCACTCGCCGGACGTCAGACCTGGTTGCCCGGGGTGTTCCTCACGTCCTCGGGCTTGGCGCCGTTCGACTTCTTGTCAGAGGCGGCGCTGCGGCCCTGGGGCATGCCCTTGGTCTTGCCCTTGGTCTTGTCCTTGGCGCCGCTCTTGGTCTTGCGCGCGTCGTTCTGCACCATCGGTGCTTCCTTTCCTGCGTCCTGCGTTACGAGGAGTGACAGTGGTGTTACCCCTCGTACATGCGGATGCCCTCCGGCAAGGTCGCTAGACGGCGCACCTATCAAGATGCGACAAAACACTTTAAACAACGCCAAGTCCGGTGCCGGGCGTGCCGGTCCGGGCGGCTCAGTCGGCCAGCGCGTACTTGCCGAACAGCGGCGCGTAGCCGGTGGGGAGCTGGCTGATGAGATGGTTGAGCTCCCCACCCGAGATCGCTCGGCGACGCGGCGGCAGAACTCCTCCGCCCCGAAGTGCCGATCGGGCGGTCCGGGTCGGTGTCGATGGCCGCCTACCGGCCGCGCGACCCGCTGAACCCGCCCCACCGGGGGCCTCTACCGGGGGCGCCGCCAGGGACGCTCAGGCGACGGTGCTCAGGCGACGGTGCTGTCGAGCGCGCTCCCGCCGGGGCAGGGCGGCTGGGCGGGCACGCCGGAGATCGCGGGCAGCAGAGCGCCGGCGGCGCCGGTGAGGTCGAGCAGGCGGGCCAGCGTGCCGTGCGCGCCGATCAGGAACAGCGAGCCGCCCCGCTCCCGCGCCTCGTCCCGCTGGAGGAGCAGCGCGCTCAGGCCGGCGCAGTCGCAGAAGCGGAGGTTGGCGGCGTTGATGACGATCCTGACGATGCCGCGCGCCATCAGGTCCTGGCAGGCGGCGGTCAGGCGCGGGCGGGTCAGCAGGTCGAGCTCGCCGTCGAGCCGCACCACGGCATGGCCCTGTCGTTCCTCGACGTGGACGGTCAGCCAGTCGGGGGCGGCGGCGGGCGAGCAGCCCTGCCGGAACACGTCGGTCGTCATCGACATCACACGGCTCCTGTCACGACGAGGTCGAGGGGGAGGTCGAGAGGCAGGTCGAGGGGGAGGTCGGACGGAGGGCAGGGCCGGCCGGGAACGCGCAGGCCCCGCCCGCCGGAGGAGCGCACCTGCGTCATCGGTCTTCTCCTTGTCAGCGCCGGGGTGAACGGGGGAAGTCCCCTGGACGAAATACTATTACTGAAAAGTTTTTCATGAAAGTGGGATCGCCAAGCCTGCTGGAGATGAAGGTGCGGAGTACGCCGGGTGAAGGGCCGGGGCGCGCGGGCCGGCAGGCCGTCGGCGCAGGTCAGCTCGTCGGCCCGGGTCAGTAGGCCGTCGGCCCGGAGTGGCCCATGTACAGGCGCAGGCGGGAGCGGCCGTCCGGGTGGTCGAGGACGACGCGGTCGCAGACGGTGCGGATGACGTACAGGCCCATGCCGCTGGTGGGGTTGGGCTCGGGGGTCTGGCGCAGGTGCTCGGGGCGCAGGGTGCCGCCGTCGTCCACGATCTCCACGACGATGCCCTGCTCGTCGCCCCGCGCGGTGAGCGTGCCGCCGCCCCCTCCGTGGTCCAGCACGTTGGTGACGGCCTCGTTCACCGCCAGGATGAGCAGCTCCACCCGCTGGGCGACCATGCCGAAGGCCAGGGCGTAGTCGCGCACCAGCGCACGGACCGCGGCCAGGTCCGTGGTGATGGGGATGCTTAATTCGAGCAGGTCGCTCAACGTGTCGTGTCCCGTCTTGTCAACGTGCCGCGGCTCACGGGTAGATCTGTCCAGTATGAGGCCGTGCGCCGGTCCGTACGGCAGGGAACTGCCCCCTTCCCCGCGGAGGCGGCGGTCATTCCGGGTGTGACAGCCCGCTCGTGGCGTGGTCGAGATCGTCGTAGGCGGGCAGCACCTCCACCAGCCGGGTGATCTCCAGCAGGGTCGTCAGGTTGGCGCTCGCCCGGATGAGACGCAGGCCGCCGCCTCGTTCCTGCGCCTGCTGGTGGGCGATGAGCAGGGCGCGCAGGCCGCTGGAGTCGCAGAAGGACAGGTTGCTGAGGTCGCACACGATGTGTGGCCGCGCGGCGGCCTCGAGTAACTCCCGCAGGGTGCGCCACAGCTCCGGCTGCGTCTGCCGGTCGAGCTCTCCCCGCAGGGTCATCAGCCAGTAGCCCGCCCGGCGCACCACCTCGACCGCGAATGCCGTCACCGCTGTCCCCTCTGGTTCGGGGCCGTCGCGGCGCTCGCGCGGCGGCATGGCGGCAAGCCTACGCGGGCCCGGGCCCGCACCGCACGGCTCCGCACCGCGCGGGCCCGGGGTTGCGGGCCCGTGGTCGCGGGCCCGCGCCGCCTTCCGGGGCGGTTACCAGGTGACCCAGACCTCCTGGAGGCCGCCGGACATGCCGCCGGTGCGCAGCCGCAGGTCGGACGGGTGGTCGCGGAGGCGCAGACCCGGCAGGCGGCCGGCCAGCAGGCCGAGCACGACCTGGAGCTCCACCCGGGCCAGCGGTTGCCCGAGGCAGTAGTGCGGGCCCGCGCCGAAGGTGAGGTGCTGGGCGTTGTTCGCCCGCCGCGGGTCGAAGCGGTCGGGGTAGGGGAACTTGCCCGGGTCGCGGTTGGCGGCCGGGATGTGCGGGATCACGGTGGTCCCGGCCGGCACGCCGGTCCGGCTCAGCTCGGCGTCCTCGGTGACGAACCTGGGCACCCCGCCGAGCACCGACAGCGTGCTGTCCAGGCGCAGCACCTCCTCGACGGTGCCCGGCACGAGGTCGGGGTCGTCCACGACGTCCTCGAAGCGGTCGCGCTCGGCCAGGAGCATCGCCATCATGATGGAGATCATGTTCGAGGTCGTCTCGTGGCCGGCCAGCAGCAGCCCGCGCACGGTGGAGACGAGCTCGTCACGGCTCAGCCGGCCGTCCTCGGCGTCGGTGACCTGGGTCAGCTCGCTGAGCAGGTCGTCGCCGGGGTGGGCGCGGTTGCGGTCGATCAGGTCGGAGACGTACGCGTCGAACTCCTGGTAGGCCGTGTCCACCTCGTCCTGCGTGAACCGGGTGAGGGTGAGCATGACCTGGGACCAGTGCGCGAACTTGTCCTGGTCCTCGCTCGGCGCGCCGACCAGCGCGCAGATGACCCGCACCGGCAGGGGCAGCGCCAGCCCGGCCGACAGGTTGCCCGGGGAGCCCTTGGCCAGCATGGCGTCCAGCAGGTCCTCGGCCATCGCCTGGATCCTGGGCCGCCACACCGCCATCTTGCGCTGGGTGAACCAGCCGCTGAGCAGCCGCCGCCACCGCAGGTGGTCCTGCCCGGCGCGCATGGCGGCCGAGCCGGTGCGGCGGCGCCTGAACAGGCCGCCGTCCTCGGTGGTGGCCAGCCGGGCGGCGTCCTCCCTGGCCAGGTCGCGGCTGAAGCGCGGGTCGGTCAGCACCGCGCGGGCGTCGTCGTAGCGGGTGACCAGGGTGGCCACGTCGCCGCTGGGCAGCCGTACGTGCGCTACCGGGCACCGCTCGCGCAGCTCCGCGAGCTGCGGCGGCGGCTCCAGCGCGGTGGGGCGGTCGAACGGGAACTCGGGGATCGCGTCGGCCATCGCATTGCCCTTCGGGGGGAAGTCCGGCCCCCCGAATATAAGATGATCATCTGATCGGGGCAATGGCCCCGCCGCCCGCCCTCGCGGGCGAGGGTCGCGAGCCCGCCGGCGACTCCAGGTTGTCTTCGCCCTCGACTGGGTAAGTGCGGAGGTCATGTCGGAAGGAGGCGGCGTGAGCCGAGGTGGTTCTCAGGAAGCGACCCTGGCGGCCCTGGCGGCCAACATCGGGATCGCGGTGACGAAGTTCGTGGCGTTCTTCTTCACGGGTTCGTCGTCGATGCTCGCCGAGGGCATCCATTCCGTGGCCGATTCCGGTAATCAGGGGCTGCTGCTGTTCGGACGGTCCCGCTCGGAACGCCGGCCCACCCCCGCCCACCCGTTCGGTTACGGGCGCGAGCGCTACTTCTACGCGTTCCTGGTGTCGGTGGTGCTGTTCTTCGGCGGCGGCCTGTTCGCCCTGTACGAGGGCTACGAGAAGATCACCCATCCGCATCCGCTGGAGAGCTGGCCGTGGGCGGTGGGGGTGCTGCTGGGCGCGATCGTCATGGAGGGCCTGTCGCTGCGCACCGCCGTCCGCAACGCCAACAAGCTGCGCAAGGACCGCTCCTGGACCCGCTACATCCGCGACGCCAAGGCCCCGGAGCTGCCGGTGGTCCTGCTGGAGGACGCCGCCGCCCTGACCGGCCTGGCCTTCGCCCTGGTCGGTGTCACGCTGGCCCTGCTGACCGGCAACACCGTCTGGGACGGCCTGGGCTCGGTGGCGATCGGCGTGCTGCTGATCATCGTGGCGGTGACGCTCGCCAGGGAGACCAAGAGCATGATCATCGGTGAGGCGGCCGCGCCGGAGATCCAGCGCTCCATCGAGGACGTGCTGCGCAACGACGACGTCATCGCCGGGTTCACCCAGCTCCGCACCATGCACCTGGGCCCGGAGGACCTGCTCGTGGCCGTCCGCGTCACCATCGCCGACCACCGGGAGGCCGAGGCGGTGGCCGAGGCGCTGGGCAAGACCGAGCAGCGCATCCGCGACCGCGTACCGATCGCCTCCGCCGTCTACCTCCAGCCCGCCCCGCACGAGGCCGGGCACCCGGACGCCGGGTGAAGCGCCCGGCCGTCAGGTGAAGCGGCGGTAGCTGACCGGGCGGCTGTCGGCGGCCACGGTCCCGATCGTGACCGAGGCCCCCGGGTGCGGCGCGTGGATCATCTTGCCGTCGCCCAGGTAGATCCCCACGTGGCTGGCGGGGTGGCCGAAGAAGACCAGGTCGCCGGGTTGCGGCGAGCTCACCGGCTTGCCGCTCGCCTGGTAGCCGGCGGCGGTGGTGTCGCCGATCTTGATGCCGGCCTGGTTGAGCACGTAGTAGGCGAGCCCGCTGCAGTCGAAGGCCGACGGGCCGTTGGCGCCCCACACGTACGGCTTGCCGAGGTGCAGCTTGGCGGCGGCCACGATGCGCGCGCCGGTGCCGGTGCCCGGGTCGAACGACAGCGGCGTCGGCGGCGGGCCGTCACCCGCGTAGCCGGCCGGGGTCGCGGCGGGCGCGGACCCGCCGCCGCCCGATCCGCCGCCCGATCCGCCACCGCCGCCGCCCTGGAAGGCGGTCTTCGGCACCGGCGCCGGCTGCCAGTCGACGGTGTGGCCCGGCCCCGGCACGAACGTCTGGTCGCCCGGCGCCTTGATCATCGCGAACGTCGCCGAGCGGTCGCCCAGGAACTTCTTGACGTCCTTCATGGCCTGGGTGACGGCCGTGCCCGCGTCCTCGCCGTGCGGCCTGGCGTCGGACAGGGCCCTGGCGACCTTGGGCGAGACGGCGGCGACGTAGGCGTCGTGGTCGTCGTCGGGATGGCTCTGCTGGTAGGCACGCACGTCGTCCAGCAGCGTGCCGCAGATCGAGGAGATCTTCGACTTCGCCGTCTCCAGGGCGCGGGCGGCGTTGTCGAGGGCGCCGGCGCTGCTGGTCAGCGCGTCGTGCAGGGCGCCGCCCGCCCGGTCGTAGCCGCCCATGTACGTGACGAAGGCCTCCGCCGAGGCGCCGTTCCACGCGGTGTCCACGTCGCGGACCGCGGAGCTGATCCGCCCGGCGTGGTCGTCCACGCTGCGGGCGGCGCCGCGCCACCGCTCGGCGATGCCGCGGATGGCCCCGGGGTCGCCGCTGACCTTGCGCAGCAGGCCGGCCAGCTCCTCGCCGCCGCCCGGCAGCGCGGCCACCTGCTCGGCCACGCCCATTACGCGTCCGCCCCGCCGGCCACCTCGGCGGTGCGGACGTTCTGCCGCACCTTGTCCAGCGCGCGTTCGACGCCTTCGAGCTTGCCGCGGGCGGAGCCCAGCTCGGCGTCCACCTCGTTCTCGACGGAGTCCACGGCGCCGGCCAGTCCTGAGGAGTCGGCCAGCCTGCCGAAGATCGTGGAATCGGTGGCCGTCGCCGGATAGCCGGCCACCAGGTCGGAGATCTCCTTCGCCACCCGGCGCGCGGCGGAGCCGCACTCCTCCAGCGCCTGGAAGTGGAGGCCGAGCCCGCCCATCGACAGCCACCTCGCCGTTCTCGTCGCGATCTTCGTTCGTGCCGTGTCCATCTTGCCCCAATGTCCCCCTGCGGCGCACCCGTCCTTCGAGAAGAGGGCGGGACGGCGCACCCGTCCTGGAGAAGAGGGCAGGGCGGCGCTCCCCCCGCAACACACCCGTCCTTCGGGAAGACGGCGGGACGGTGCTTCCGTCTCTGGGGCAGACGGCGGTCAGTGGGGGCGGGGCGGGTGGTGGGGGGTGTGGAGCAGGCGGCCGAGCCGGCCGGTCAGCGGCAGCAGCAACCTGCGCTCGGGGCCGCTCAGCGGGCGCGCGGTCCGGTAGTGGACCGACACCATGCCCATCACCTCCCCGTGCACGCCGAACATGGGCGCGGAGTGCACCATGCGCACCCCGGCCGTCAGCAGCGCGCGCGAGGCCGAGGTGCCGGCCATCCGCGGGTCCCGCTCGACGTCGCGCACCACCACCGACCGGCCCAGGGCCAGGGCCTGGCCGCACACCGAGCGATCGTCGTCCACGACCGCGAAGAAGTCCAGGAACGTCCGGTCGAAGCCGTGCTGCGCGGCGATCGTGAGCCCGCCCGCCGCCTGGTCCATGAGCTGCACGTTGCCCATGTCGGCGCGGGTGATCTCCAGGACGGCCTGCAGTCCGGCGGCCAGCACGGTGCCGCGGTCGGCCTGGTCGAGGCAGGGCAGCAGGAAGCGCCGCAGGGCGTTGCCACCGGGCTCCTCGCCCTGGAGGCCCTTCCCGCCGTCGCTCATGATCCGCACCCGCTCCACCTCCCGTCGCGCGTTCTCCTCCATGGCGCGGAAGCGGCGCCACCGGAACTCGGTGTCGGCCTGTAGCTGGACGGTGCGGCGCAGGGCCGCTCGCGCCTGCTCGATCAGGTGCTCGGACCTCTCGCGGAGACCCCACAGGCCCTGGTTCATGGTTGAAGTCTCGCCGGTCCTCCGCCGGCACGCCATACCTCTCACACCAAGGTCGCCGGAGCGGGAGTGTCCGCCGTATCGCTGCGGCCCGGGGGCCGTTGCTGGTAAGGGTGGACCATGATCTTTTTCAGCCGGGCGGTCCGGGCCGCCGTGCTCGCGTTCCTGGTCGTGCCGTTAGCCGTCGTCCTCACCGCGCCGCAGGCGGCGGCGGAAGGCGGGCCGGCGGCGCGCGCCCGGCGCCTGCTGGACCAGCTGAAGGTCGCCAGGCCGCTGCCCATCCGCGGCTACAGTCACCGGCGGTTCATGCCGCGCTGGGCGCACCACAAGGGCACGTGCGACGCGCGCGAGACGGTGCTGGCGCGCGACGGGCGGCGGGTACGCAGGAACGCGGCCTGCCACCCGGTCAAGGGCGTCTGGTACAGCCCGTACGACGGCAAGTGGCTCAGGAGCGAGAGGCAGGTGGACGTGGACCACGTCGTGCCGCTGGCCTACGCCTGGCGCTCGGGGGCCAGCCGGTGGAGCCAGGCCAGGCGGCGGGCGTTCGCCAACGACCTCGTCCGGCCCGAGCTGATCACGGTCAGCCACTCGGCGAACCTGGCCAAGGGCGGCCAGGGCCCGCAGAGCTGGCGCCCGCGCCGGCGCGCCCACTGGTGCCGGTACGCCACCTCGTGGATCGTCGTCAAGCACCACTACCGGCTGTTCGTCACCCGCAAGGAGAAGGTGGCCCTGCTCAACATGCTCCGCACCTGCCGGTGACGCGCCCGGCCCCGCCGCCCCGAGGCGCGCTCCTCACAGCCGCAGGTCGGCGAGGTCCACGGTGCCGGCCATGACGCCGGCGCCGGCGTCGTTGAGGTGCATCCCGTCGCCCGCGTCCAGGTCGGGCCGGATGAAGTCGGGGTCGCCGGGGTTCTCCACGGCCCGCGCGACGTCGAAGACCGCGTCGAACGCGCCGCCCGCGCGGATCCACTCGTTCACCCGGCGGCGCGCGGCCAGCCCCTCCGGGGTGCTGACGCCGGGGTAGATCGCGCCGGCGAACGGCCCGACGGTGGCGGCCAGCACCCGCAGTCCCGCCGCGCGCACCCGCCCGGCCAGCTCGGTGAACCCGGCGATCAGGTCGTCGGCCGTCGCGGGCGGCAGCCCCGCCATGCCGGGCAGGCCCAGGTCGTTGATGCCGAGGTTCACCAGGACGTGGGTCGCCCCCGGCACCGACAGGGCGTCCCGCTCCAGGCGGGCCAGGGCGTGCTCGCCCACCTCGTCCACCAGCAGCCGGTTCCCCGCGATGCCCTGGTTGACCACCCAGCCGCGCTCCAGCCGCCGGTTCAGCACGTCCACCGAGCGCCGGTCGGCGCCCATCGTGGTGCCCACGCCCTCGAACCAGGAGTCGCCGAACGCCACGGCGACCGCCGTGCCGGCCGGCGCCTCCACGTCCACGCCGGACACGTAGAAGCGGGCGGGCACCTGCTCCGCGCCGGGCAGCTCGGGGGCGTCCACCCGCTCGCCGGGAGCGACGTAGGCCGTCTCCATCGGCTGGTGGGAGAAGGTCGCCGGCTCCGTCGCCTCCGGCAGGTAGAGGCTCACCACCAGGTGCGCGCCCGCCTCGACGGCCAGGTCCACCGGGTCGCCGGTCACCTCGCCCCCCGCCGGGACCGTCACCTCGCCGGCGCCGCCGAAGCGCACCTCGCGCCGGCTGCCCGGCACGATCGCGTCGCCCGCCGCGCGCAGCGCCACCCGCGCGGCGCCGATCGTCAGCGGGGCGCGGCCGTAGCGGTTGGTGAGCCGCAGGCGTACCCGCTCGCCGCCGCCGGCCATCAGCAGCGCCTGGCGTACGGTCTCGTCGCGGAAGGCGCGCGGCTCGGCCAGCTTGATCTCCTCGTAGGGGCCGATGACCCCTGTCCTGAAGCCCGCCACCCACGTACGGGCCGGGCCCTGGATGACTTCGGACATGACACGTTCTCCTTCGTTCCGGTACGGCGCCCGACCAGCCTGGGGCACGCCGCCTCCCCCAGCCAGACCCCCGCCTTGCCTACGCAAGCATTGATCACCCGGCTCGCTAGCATGGTCCGGCGTGCGCCAGGAGACGGGTAAGGACACAGAGCTCGCCGCGTTCCTGCGGTCGCGGCGGGCCCGGCTGCGGCCGGCGGACGTCGGCCTGCCGGCGTCCGGGGAGCGGCGGCGGGTGGCGGGGCTGCGCCGCGAGGAGCTGGCCGCGCTGGCCGGGGTGAGCATCGCCCACTACACGCGGCTGGAGCAGGGCAACGCGCGCAACGTGTCGGCCGGCGTGCTCGACGCGGTCGCCCGCGCGCTGCGGCTCACCGATGACGAGCGGCTCTACCTGCACCGCCGCGTCCATCCCTGGCTCGATCCCGAGGCCGCGCCGCCGCCGCGGGAGGCGCCTGCGGTCCGCCAGGGGCTGCGCCAGCTGCTGTCCTCCCTGGAGGGCGTGCCGGCGCTCGTCCTCGACAGCGACACCACCGTGATCGCCTGGAACCGCATGGGCGCGGCCCTGTTCGCCGACTTCGCGGCCCTGCCGCGCGAGCGGCGCGCGATCACCCACCTGCTCTTCCTGGACCCGGACTTCCGGCGGCTGCACGGCGCAGCCCTGCCCCGGGTCGCCCGCGAGGCGGTCGCGCACCTGCGCACGCTGGCCGCCCGCTACCCGCGCGACGCGGCGCTGGCCGCGCACATCGCCCGGATGCGGGCGGCCAGCGCCGAGTTCGACGAGCTGTGGAACGCGCTGCACGTACGAGGGGTGACGCACCGCGTCTACCGGCTGGAGCATCCGCAGGTGGGCGCCATCGAGGTGCACGGCGAGCTGCTGCCGCTGCCGGACGACCCGCCGCTGCGCCTGGACGTCTTCACCGCCGCCGACGGCTCGCCGTCCCGGGAGGCCCTGCGGCGCCTGGCCGCCGTCAGCACGCGCCGGCCGTCGGAGGGCTGCTGAGCCCCCGTCCCGCGCGGCGCGTCCCTCAGGGGAGGACCAGCGGGAGGCGGCGCACGCCGGTCATGGTCGCCGTGGGCATGAACAGGACCGGGTCCTCCGGGTCGGTGCGGAGGGGGTTGATCCGGTCGAGCAGGATGTTCAGCGCGACCCGTCCCTCCAGGCGGGCCAGCGGCGCGCCCAGGCAGAAGTGGATGCCGCGCCCGAAGCCCAGGTGCGGGTTGGGGTCGCGGGCGGGGTCGAAGACGTCCGGGGCGGGGAACTGCCGGGGGTCGCGGTTGGCCGAGGCGATCCACACCAGGATCAGGCTGTCGGCCGGGATCGCCACGCCGCCCAGCTCGGCCGGGCGCGTGGTGGAGCGGCCGAGGGCGGCGAACGGGGTCAGCAGCCGCAGCGACTCCTCGATGACCGCCGGGACCGTGGCGCGGTCGGCCCGCGCCCTGTCCTGCTGCCCGGGGAAGGCGTCCAGGCACAGCACCGTGTTGCCGAGCAGCATCGTCGTGGTGATGTGGCCGGCGAGCAGGAGGATGATCGCGAAGTTGACCACCTGGTGGTCGGGCAGGCGCTCGCCGTCCACCTCGGCCTCGACGAGCCTGGTGAGCAGGTCGGCGCGCGGGTGGCGGCGGCGTTCCGCGGCGTGCTCGGCGAGGTAGGCGGACATCTCCTGCCACGACCCCATCGTGGCCTCGATGCTCGCCTTCCGCATCGCCTCCATGTCCACGGCCTGCCCGTCCACTGCCTGCCCGTCCACTGCCTGCCCGTCCACTGCCTGCCCGTCCGGCGGCGGGTCGGCCAGCGAGACCTGGGCGTCGCGCTGGAACAGCGCGTCGGCCCACCGCTTGAACAGCTCGCGGTCGCCGGCGGGCACGCCCAGCAGCTCGGCGATGACGATGACCGGCAGCGGGTAGGCGAGGTCGGCCACCAGCTCCAGCCGGCCGCGCTCGCGTGCCGCGTCGAGCAGCTCGTGCGTGAGGGCGGCGATCCTGGGCTCCAGGTCGGCGACGACCTTGCGGGTGAAGGCGCTGCTGACCAGTTTGCGCAGCTTGCCGTGCTCGGGCGGGTCGATCTGGGTGATGAAGCCCTCCATCGAGAACTCGTCCGGCAGGAGGTCCTTCGGGACCAGGCGGGTGGTGTCGGACGAGAACGTCACGGGGTCGGCCAGGATCTCCTGGGCCTCCGGGTAACCGTGGACGTTCCACATGCCGGTGCCGGCGTTGAACGCGACCGGCGGGCCCGAGCGCGGGCCGCGCAGCCAGAAGTGTTGCTCGGGGATGTCGTACCGCTCCACGAGGTCGGTCATCGTCTCTCCCTGGGTTGCCGGCGACCGTCAGCGTGCTCCGCCTCGGTACTCCTGCCAGCGCTGGATCATTTCCTTGGCGTCGTCCTCGGTGAAGGCGAAGAAGTCGCGGGTCTCCTGCATCCGCGCCCGTTGCTCGGCCCGGTCCTCGTCCAGCACGGACAGGCCGAAGTCCAGGACCTCGACACCCATCCGCAGGCCGGCGAGCTGGACCCGCAGGACGTGCTCCCACCCGCCGTGGACGATCCGGTAACGGTGCTCCCTGCCGGGGGCGGGCACCCGCTCGACCATGCCGGCGCTCTCCAGCTGCCGGGCGACGGTGCTGACCGCGGTCTTGCTCAGGCCCAGCTCCGCGGCCAGCTCGGTGAGCGAGCGGTGCGGCGGGTCGCAGACCATGAGCCAGGCGTACAGGCGGCCCATGCTGCGCGTGCCTCCCAGCCGCTCCATGACCAGGCCGACCCGGTCGACGAACTCGCTCTCCCGCGGCTCCAATGTCAACTTCGCGCCTTTCGTCAAGTACGTACTTTACGAACGGTACGCCGCGGACGGCGGCCGGGCAAGGGCTCCGCCCCGCCGCGCCGCGAACCTCCGGCATTGCATGGCCATGCATAGGTGTGTATATACTTCTGCTCGTGTCCAAGGTACTCACCTCCCTGCCTGTCGGTGAACGAGTCGGGATCGCCTTCTCCGGCGGTCTCGACACTTCGGTAGCGGTCGCGTGGATGCGCGAGAAGGGTGCAGTGCCGTGCACCTACACCGCCCAGATCGGCCAGTACGACGAGCCCGACATCGACTCCGTCCCGGGCCGCGCCACCGCGTACGGCGCCGAGATCGCCCGCCTGGTCGACTGCCGGGCCGCGCTCGTGGAGGAGGGGCTGGCGGCGCTGGCCTGCGGCGCGTTCCACATCCGCTCCGGCGGCCGCACCTACTTCAACACCACCCCGCTCGGCCGGGCCGTCACCGGCACCCTCCTGGTGCGCGCCATGCTGGAGGACGGCGTGCAGATCTGGGGCGACGGCTCGACGTTCAAGGGCAACGACATCGAGCGCTTCTACCGCTACGGCCTGCTGGCCAACCCCTCCCTGCGCATCTACAAGCCGTGGCTGGACGCCGACTTCGTGCACGAGCTCGGCGGCCGCAAGGAGATGTCGGAGTGGCTGCTGGCCCACGGCCTGCCCTACCGCGACAGCACCGAGAAGGCCTACTCCACCGACGCCAACATCTGGGGCGCCACCCACGAGGCCAAGTCGCTGGAGCACCTCGACACCGGCATCGAGATCGTCGAGCCCATCATGGGCGTGCGGTTCTGGGACCCCGAGGTGGAGATCGTCCCCGAGGACGTCACGATCGGCTTCGAGCAGGGCCGGCCGGTGACCATCAACGGCAAGGAGTTCGCCTCCGCCGTCGACCTGGTGCTGGAGGCCAACGCCATCGGCGGCCGGCACGGCCTCGGCATGTCCGACCAGATCGAGAACCGCATCATCGAGGCCAAGAGCCGCGGCGTCTACGAGGCGCCGGGCATGGCGCTGCTGCACGCCGCCTACGAGCGGCTGGTCAACGCCATCCACAACGAGGACACCCTGGCCGGCTACCACGTCGAGGGCCGCAAGCTGGGCCGCCTGCTGTACGAGGGCCGCTGGCTCGACCCGCAGGCGCTGATGCTGCGCGAGTCGTTGCAGCGCTGGGTCGGCATGGCGATCACCGGCGAGGTGACCCTGCGGCTGCGCCGCGGCGAGGACTACTCGATCCTCGACACCTCCGGCCCGGCCTTCAGCTACCACCCCGACAAGCTGTCCATGGAGCGCACCGAGGACTCCGCCTTCGGCCCGGTGGACCGCATCGGCCAGCTCACCATGCGCAACCTCGACATCGCCGACTCCCGGTCCAAGCTGGAGCAGTACGCCCGGCTGGGCATGGTGGGCGGCGGGCAGCCGAGCCTGGTCGGAGCGGCGCAGGCCGCCTCGACCGGCCTCATCGGCGCGATGGCCGAGGGCGGCGCGGAGGCCATCGCCTCGCGCGGCACGGCGGCGGAGGAAGAGGAGCTGCTGGACCAGGCCGCGATGGAGTTCGGCACCGACTGACCGGCGCCGACTGACCGGCGCCGGCCGACTCGCGCCGGCTGAGCTGATGGGTGCCCGCCCGGCCCGCCTCCCTCAGGGCGGGCCGGGCGGGGTTCAGGCGGGCCTGGACGGGAGCAGGCGGGCCGCGTCCAGGGCCAGGGCCAGGTCCACCACGTCGCGCGGGCGGGTCAGGGAGCGGCCGGTGAGCTGCTCGATGCGACGCACCCGGTTGACGATCGTGTTGCGGTGGCAGAACAGCCGGGCCGCGGCCCGGGCGGCCGAGCCGTCGCAGGCGAGCCAGGTCTCCAGCGTCGTCAGCAGTGTGTCGCGGTCGGCGGGGTCGAGCGCGAGCAGCGGGCCGAGCGCGCTGTCCAGCAGGTGGAAGGCCAGGTCCGGGCGGGTGATCATGAGCGCGGCGGGCACCCGGGCGTCCAGGCGGGCGATCTCGGGGCCGCCGTCCACGCAGGTCCGCATGGCCAGCAGCGCCAGCTCGTGGGCGGCGCCCAGCTCGGCCAGGCCGGGGACGACCGGGCTGACCCCGGCCACGCCGCTGACGATGAGGCTCAGCTCCCGGCACAGGCCGTCGAGGCCGCCCTCGCCGAGCACGGCCACGGCGACCTCGTGGCCGGTGCGCATCCGCCACAGCAGCCGCGTGCCGTCCAGGGCCTCGGGCGGGCGGGCGTCGTCCTGCCGGGCGTCGTCCTGCCGGCCGCCGCCGCGCACGGTGATCACCGCGTAGCGGGCGTGCTCGGGCAGGTCGAGCGCGGCCGCGGCGGCGCGGACCACGCCGGCGTCGGCGGTGCCGTCCAGCAGCGCGTCGAGCAGCGCGTTGACGCGCTCCCTGCTGCGGCCCAGGATCTCCTGCTCGCGCCGGTTGTAGGTGTCGCAGGCGACCATGGACTGCCGGTCGATGGCGTGCCAGACGTGGCCGGCCGCGCGGACCAGGACGCTCAGCCGCTCCGGGCGCTCGCGCTCCATGTGCTCCACGAGCGCCGACCAGACGACCTGCCCGGCCAGGCGGTACATGCGCAGCAGGGAGTCCAGCGGCAGCCCCTGCTCGGCCCGGCGCCGGGCCATGTTGGCGGTGAAGACCAGGTCGCGCCGCTCCGAGGGCTCCTGCAGGATCGCGGTGAGCCCCAGCCGCACGCCTTCGAGCGCGCTCTTCCAGTGCTCGTCGTAGGGCACGCAGGCGCAGTACACCTCGTCGCCTGCGCGGGTGCGGTCGACCAGCTCGCCGGTCAGCTCGGGCAGGTGCTCCAGCAGGACCACGGCGGCGGTGCGCAACGTCTGGCGGACGTCCTCGTCCACGACCGTAGGGGGACGCATTCCACGAGGCTGCCATCGCGTCCCGCTCCAGAACAAGGCTCTGTAGCGTTTTGTGATCTGGCGTTGTGCGGCTGCACAACGCGGGCCCCGCCGCGGTGGGCAGGCCGCCTGACTTCGCTCCGGCATCTGGACGACGGCGCACGTCAGCGGTTTGGGTGAGCCGGCATGGGGTCTTGGGAGGAGGGCGCATGACCGAGCAGCGCGCCGAGCTGAGCGCCGAGCTGAGCATCAGCGATCTCGTGGTGGACTACGGCCCGGTCCGCGCCCTGGACGGCGTGTCGATGCGCGTCCCGTCCGGCGCGGTCGTGGCCGTGCTCGGCGCGAACGGCGCCGGGAAGACGACGCTGCTGCGCGCGATCTCGGGAACGCTCCGCTTCCAGCGCGGGCGGGTGGTGCGGGGCACGGTCGAGCTGGACGGCACGCGCGTCTCCGGCCTGCCGGCCGCGGCCGTGGTCCGGCGCGGCGTCACGCACGTGCCGGAGGGCCGGCGGGTCTTCGCCCGCATGACGGTGGAGGAGAACCTGCGCGCCGGCGGGCTGGGCACGCCCCGGCGGGAGGCGGCGCGGGCCAGGGAACGGGTGCGCGAGCTGTTCCCGGTGCTGGCCGAGCGCTCCCGGCAGCCGGCCGGGCTGCTGTCCGGCGGCGAGCAGCAGATGCTGGCCATCGGCCGGGCGCTGATGGCCGGGCCGTCGGTGCTGCTGCTGGACGAGCCGACGCTCGGCCTGGCGCCGCAGATGGCGGCCAGGATCGCCGCGACGGTCAGGGCGATCAACGCGGCGGGCACATCGGTGCTGCTGGTCGAGCAGAACGTGGCCACGGCGCTGGCGCTGGCCTCCTACGCGTACGTGCTGGAGGTCGGCGGCGTGGCGATGGAGGGACCGGCGGCCGAGCTGGCGGCCAGCGACGAGGTCAGGCGCCGCTACCTGGGCGTCAGCGAGGAGGCGCCCGCCGGGTTCCAGGCCAGGGCGGCGCTGTCGAGGTGGTCCGCGTGACCGGCACATACCAACCGGACGGTATGCCACCGCTGGAGGTCCGCGACGTGACGGTCCGCTTCGCCGGGCTGACGGCGCTCGACGGCGTCGGCTTCACCGTCGAGCCCGGCACCGTCCACGCGCTGATCGGCCCCAACGGGGCGGGCAAGTCCACCTGCTTCAACGTGCTGTCCGGCGTCTACCGGGCCACCTCGGGCAGCGTCCGGCTGGGCGAGGCCGAGCTGACCGCGCTGCGCCCGCACCAGGTGGCCGCGCTCGGCGTGGCCCGCACGTTCCAGAACATCGCGCTCTCCCCGCGCCTGCCGGTGCGCGACAACCTGCTGCTGGGCCGCCACCGGCTCACCCGCGCCGGTTTCGTGGCGGCCGGGCTGCGCCTGCCGCGCGCCCGCCGCGAGGAGCGCGCGCACGCCGCCCGGGTGGCGGAGATCGCCGCCTTCGTGGGGCTCGGCGACGTGCTCGCCACGCCGGTCGGGCTGCTGCCGTACGGGGTGCAGAAGCGTGTGGAGCTGGCCAGGGCCCTGGCGATGGAGCCGCGGCTGCTGCTGCTGGACGAGCCGGTCGCCGGGATGAACAGCGGCGAGCGGGTGGAGATGGCCGAGCTGATCGTGTCGGTCAAGGAGAGCCTGGGCATCTCGATCCTCCTCGTCGAGCACGACATGGGCCTGGTCATGCGGCTGGCCGACCGGGTGACCGTGCTGGACTTCGGCCGCCGCATCGCCGACGGCCCGCCCGCGCGGGTGCAGAACGACCCCCGGGTCATCGGCGCGTACCTGGGCACCGAGGAGGGTTCGTGATCACGTTCCTGGAGCTGCTGGTCAACGGGATCTCCATCGGAGCCGTGTACGCGCTGATCGCGCTCGGCTTCGCCGTCATCTTCAAGGCCACCGAAGTGGTGAACTTCGCGCACGCCTCGCTGCTGCTGGCCGGCGGCTACGTGGTGGCGCGGCTGCACGGGCAGCTCGGCTTCTGGCTCGCGCTGCTGGCCGGGATCGCGGTGGCCGCCGTGCTCGGCGCGCTGGTGGAGTTCCTCGTCATCCGCCGCTCCAAGGCCGCCACGCACAGCGTCCTGGCGATCGTGACGATCGGCGTGGACATCGTGCTGACCACCGAGCTGACCCGCCGGATCGGCACCGAGGTACTGGCCATGGGCGACCCGTGGGGCTCGCGGGTGGTGCACCTGGGGCCGGTCCCGGTCGCCGAGACCCGGCTGGTCGCGCTGGTCACCGCGGCGCTGCTGATCACGGGCTTCCTGCTGGCGTTCAAGTTCACCGGCTGGGGCGTGGCGATGCGGGCCACCGCCGAGGACCCGGAGACCGCCGCGCTGATGGGCGTGCGGCTCGGCCGGGTCTCGCTCAGCGCGTGGGCGGTGGCCGGGGCCCTCGCCGCGGTGGCGGCGTTGTTCCTGTGCGTCTTCCCCACGCCGGGCCTGGACCGCGGCGCGTCGCTGGCGGCGCTCAAGGCGTTCCCCGCCGCCATCCTCGGCGGCCTGGACTCGACCACGGGCGCGCTGGTCGGCGGCCTGGTCGTGGGGGTCACCGAGGCGCTGATGACGGGCTACCAGAACGACCTGGCCTTCCTCGGCCGGGGGATCGGCGACGTCGCGCCGTTCCTCGTCATGATCGCCATCCTGCTGCTGCGGCCGGCCGGCCTGTTCGGGACGAAGGAGCTCGCCCGTGTCTAGGATCCTGCTCTGGGCCGTGGCCGTGGCCGCCTTCGTGGCGGTGCCCTTCTACCTGGAGGGCTTCTGGCTGCAGGCGGGCCTGTTCGCGATGGCGGCCGCGGTCGGCGCGATCGGCGTCAACCTGCTGACCGGCGCGACCGGCCAGCTCTCCATGGGCCACGCGTTCTTCCTGGCGGTGGGCGCCTACGCCTACGTGTACTTCGCCGCCGAGCCCACGGGGGCGCTGGGCGGTCTGGGCCTGCCCACGCCGCTGGCCGCCGTGCTGGCCGTGGCGCTGGCCGGCGTGGCGGGCGGGCTGTTCAGCCCGATCGCCGGGCGGCTCAAGGGCGCCTACCTGGGCATCGCCACGCTGGCGCTGATCTTCCTTGGCCAGCACCTGCTGTTCAACGCCACGCCGGTGACGGGCGGCTTCAACGGCCGCGCCGTGCCGCCGATGGAGCTGTTCGGGTTCGCCTTCGCCGACGCGCCCGAGCTGGTCGTCATGGACGTGCCGTTCGGGACGCTGGAGCGGCTGTGGTTCCTGGCCGGGCCGGTGCTGCTGGCGGCGGCGCTGTTCGCCCGCGGCGTGCTGCGCGGCCGGCCGGGCCGGGCCATGAACACCATCCGCGACCACGAGATCGCCGCCGGGGTGATGGGCGTGCCGGTCACCCGCTACCGGGCCGGGGTGTTCGTGTTGTCGTCCATGTACGGCGGCCTGGCCGGCGTGCTGCTCGCCCTGGTCTTCCAGCGGACCGTGCCCGACTACTTCGGCATGCTGCTGTCCCTCGACTACCTGGCGATGATCGTGATCGGCGGCCTCGGCTCCGTGGGCGGCGCCGTGGCCGGAGCGGTCTTCGTCTCCCTGCTGCCGCAACTGCTGACCCGCTACAGCGACGCCCTGCCGCTGGTGGCCGCGCCGGGCTCGGGCGGCCTCTCCCCCGCCGAGGCCGCCCGCATCCTGTACGGCGCGGCCGTGGTCGCGGTCGTGCTCTTCCTGCCGGGCGGCCTGTTCGGCCTGGCCGCCCCGCTGCGCCGCAGGCTGTCCGGCCTGCGGCTGCCCCTGTCCTCCGATCCCGTCCCGTCCCCCGAGACCAGGAGCTCACATGTCCAGTAACCGCAAGGCCGCCGCCGCGCTCGTGTCGCTGGCCCTGGCCGTCACCGTCACCGGCTGCGCCAGCGGCAAGGCCACCGGCGGCGGCCAGGCGAGCGCCACCGGCGGCGACGGCGTCAGGACCGGCCCCGGCGTGACCGCCGACACCATCACCCTGAGCCTGCTCACCGACCTGACCGGCCCGTACGCCTCGCTCGGCAAGAGCCTCACCCAGGCCCAGCAGCTCTACTTCGAGCAGGTCGGCAAGGCGGGCGGGATCTGCGGCCGGAAGATCGAGACGGTGGTGCGCGACCACGGCTACGACGCGCAGAAGGCGATGGCCGCCTACGCCGAGGTCGCGCCGCGCTCGGCCGCGATCCCGCAGTTCATCGGCTCGCCGATGGTGACCGCGCTCAAGGACAAGATCACCTCGGACAAGCTGCTCACCATCCCCATGGCGTGGGCGACCGGCCTGCTCGGCAGCGAGGCCATCCAGGTCACCGGCACCACGTACGACGTGGACATGATCAACGGCGTGGACTTCCTGGTGAAGGAGAAGGGCCTCAAGTCCGGCGACAAGATCGGTCACCTGTACTTCGAGGGCGACTACGGCGAGAGCGCCCTGGCCGGCTCGAAGTACGCGGCCGGCAAGCTCGGCCTCACCGTGGTCGAGCAGAAGATCAAGGCGACCGACCAGGACATGACGGCGCAGGTGGCGGCGTTCAAGAAGGCGGGGGTCAAGGCCGTGCTGGTGTCGGCCGGCCCGCGCCAGGCCGCCTCGCTGGTCGGCGTGGCCCTGGCCGGCGGGATGGACGTGCCGTTCATGGGCAGCAACTCGGCCTACAGCCCGCAGCTGCTCGACACGCCGGCCGCGCCCGCGCTGCTGAAGGACTTCTCCTACGTGACCGCCGGCGCCCCCATCAGCGAGCCGCTGCCCGCCTACCAGAAGCTCATCGCCGACTACCAGGCCAAGTACCCCGGCCAGCCGCTCGACAGCGGCGTCGCGGCCGGCTGGACCGCGGCGGTCATCGTCGGCGACGCCCTGCGCAAGGCGTGCGAGAACAAGGACCTGAGCCGGGCGGGCATCATCGCGGCCCACCGCTCGCAGAAGGCGTGGGAGGCCGGGCTGGGCGGCACGCCCATGGACTTCAGCGTCTACGACCGGCCGGCCTCGCGCTCGTCCTACATCGTCAAGCCCGACAAGGAGGCGATCGGCGGCGCCAAGGTCGTCAAGCCGGCCGCCGTGTCCGAACTGGCCGAGGGGTACACCGTCCCCGCGGCCGGCTGAGCCCGGCCGGGCGCCGGGCCGGACGCCGGTCCAGGGGTCGGGCCGGACGCCGTCCCGGGCGCCCGGCCGGACGCCGGGTCAGGTGCCGGGCCGGCGGTCGGGGAGCATGTCGTCGTCCGGGAGCTGGGCCGTGCCCGGCGAGCGCAGCGCGGACGACGAGCCGGCCCAGCGCCGCAGGGTGGCCGTGGCCGCCGCCGCGTCGGCCTCGGTGAGGCCGGCGATGGCCGCGCCGTGGTTGGCGCCGGGCGCGACGTACAGGTACGAGTCCAGCCCGGACGGGGTGAACCGTTCGGCGCTCCACGGGTCGTTCTCGCCGTAGACGAACATCATCCGCTCCGACCGGGTCCGCACCCAGTGGTCCACGTCGAGCATGGGCAACGCCTGGTGCCGGGAGCGCAGCTCGGCGGGCAGCACGGAGTTGGGCTGGTAGAGGCCGCGGTAGCGGGTCAGGCCGCGCAGGTGGGCGAAGGCGAGGTCGGGCCAGCCGAGCTGGGTGGCGGCCTGGTAGTAGTAGGGCCAGTAGTACTCCAGGCCCTGGTCGGTGTAGAAGCCGAAGGAGGCCACGGCGTCGATCCAGGCGTAGAGCTGCTCGTCGGTGGCGGTGGCCGGTGGCACGGTGGCGCAGTCGGCGGCCGTGGAGTACTGCCAGAAGGCCCACACCGTGTCCAGGACGGTCATCTCGTACGAGCGGTCGGCGCTGCCGAGCGTCCTGGTGAAGGTGTAGCCGTTGCGGGCGGCGTCCGCCTCCAGCAGGGGGACCATCCGGTCGCGGCGCAGCAGCGCCTCGCGCTGCACGGTGTCGAGCGCCCGGCGGCAGGGCTCGGAGCCGACCTGGGAGAAGAAGCGGTCGTAGTCCCGGTCGAGGGGGTTGATCGCGTCGTCGGGGGCGACGTAGGCGACCACGCCGTCCACGTCGCCGGGGTAGAAGCGGCGGTGGTAGACCGACGTCATGCCGCCCTTGCTCGCGCCGGTCTGGATCCAGCGGCCGGAGTAGACCGTCTTGAGCGCCTGGACGATGCGGTGCTCGTCCGAGGCCTCCTGCCAGACGGTCAGGTCGCGCCAGTCGGCGGGGGCGGGGCGGGAGGCGCGGAAGAAGCGGTGCTCGACGGAGACCTGGTTGGCGTCGAGGATGCGGGTGGGCTCGGTCCGCGAGGGCGTGGGGTTGACGGCCAGGCCGTAGCCGCCGGTGTAGAGGACGACGGGCACGTCGAGGGCGCGGTGAAGCAGGGTGAGGCGCTGCTGGAACGTCCCCTTGCGCGGGTCCCGGTGGTCGACCGGCTGGCTGTAGCTGAGGACGAAGAAGCGGTAGCCGGCGGGCTGGGTCTCCGACACGACGGTGAGGCCGGGGATGGCCTTGAGCTGGTCCAGCAGGTCCTGCTCCTCCGTGGCGGCGGCCGGCGCCGCGACGGCCGTCAGGACCAGCAGGACGGTCAGGAACAGGGTTCGCACGTTGCTCGCCTCTCAGCCGGACGTGAGCACGGGTCCGACCGCAGTGTCCCCGCGATCTTCCCAAAGGGCAAGAGCTGACTTAGGGGAAATATCGGACCGATCGGCGCGCAACCGGCGTCCAAGTCACCCGGCAGTCACCCGCACGGCGCTCCGCCCCGCCCGCCGAGGAACACGACGAGAGGGAGGACGTCCATGAAGATCCGGATCGACGACCTGCGCGAGAGCGCCGCGCTGTCCGAGGAGGAGCTGGACGCCGCCACCTCGCGGCTCACCTCCCACCTGGCCGGCGGGCCCTGGCGGACTTCGACCGCGTCGCGGCCGCCTGGGCGGTGGGGCCGCGGGAGGCGCTGGCCCTGCCGGCGCGGCGTCCCGATCCGGTGGCGGCGCTCGCCGCGGCGATCGAGTGGAACTGGCTCCGACGCCGGAGCCCTTAACCGACAAAAAGCACATTAATTCCTTAATTCATTTACTACCGCAAATGCCAACAATATCCGATCGGAGTGTCACGAATGCCATTTCATTGAATCCAACTAGTTATCAATTTCTATGGCGCAATCCCTCGCGAATATATAAGTTTCCCTAATCATCTCCTGGAGGGGGACAGATCAGTGGGGACTGGATACGCGCCGGTACAAGTACTGGTTCGCGACGGGGTGATGCAGGTCGGCAGCGACACCTACGCGCTGCGGACCATCACGCACATCGGCCAGCGGAGGCTGGTGGCCGACAAGGGGGCCGCCTGGCGGAAGTTCTTCGCCCGCGCCCTGGTCAGCCTGGTCATCGGGGGCATCCTCGTGGCCGCGCTGGGCGACGTCTGGGCGCTGGCCGTGCTCGCCGTGCTGGCGCTGCTGGCCTGGCGGCTCGCCTCGGTGCTCCGGCTGCCCCCGGTGTACGGGCTCGTCATCGGGACCGCCGGGGTCGAGCGCGAGGCCGTCTGGGGCACGAACAAGGGCGAGATTGACCAATTGGCGGCCGACGTCACCAAAGCGGTAGGAAAGCTCGACATCCCGCCCATGACCTTCAACATCACCCACGCCGTGGGCAGAAACGAAGTGATCAACATGTACGGGGCCGGCAGCATCGGGAAAGCCACGCACCACGGCGCCGGCAACATCGAGACCCGATGAGCGGGGACGGGGATTCCCTCAACATGTACGGGGCCGGCAGCATCGGCAAGGCGACCCACCACGGCTCGGGCGACATCGTGGCCGGAGGCGGGAACCAGCCCCAGCCGCAGCCCTCGTCCCAGCCCCAGCCCTCGTCCCAGCCCTCGTCCCAGCCCCAGCCCTCGTCCCAGCCCTCGTCCCAGCCCGGCCCTCGACCCCAGCCGCGCCCTCACCCCCGGCACCGATCCCGGCCGCCGGTCGCGGCCCGGCGTCAAGGGCGGCGCGGGTCGCCGGCCGCCGCCGCGGCCTGTGCCGTGTTGTCGGCCGTGGTCAGCGCGCTGATCAATCTCCTGACCTCGTCATGGAGCTGGTGGGTGTTCGCCGTGGCCGCGCTGGTGCTGTTCGCCTGGGCGGCCGTCGCCTACGCCGGGGAGCCGGGCCCCGGCGGATGACAGCACGCGGCGGATGACAGCACGCGGCGGATGACAGCACGCGGCGGATGACAGCACGCGGCGGATGACAGCATGCGGCGGATGACAGTGCGCCGCCCGCCTCCCCCGGGGCGGGCGGCGCCGTCGCCGCTACGGCGTGAGGACGACTTTGTTGCAGTCGTCCTGCTTGTGCTTGAACAGCTCGAACCCGCGCGGCGCCTCGCTGAGCGGCATGCGGTGGGTGATGATGAAGCTCGGGTCGATCTCGCCCGCGCGGATCCGCTGCAGCAGCGGCTCGGTGTAGCGCTGCACATGGCACTGGCCGGTGCGGATGGTCAGCGACCGGTTCATGACGGTGCCCATCGGGAACTTGTCCACGAACCCGCCGTAGACCCCGATGACCGACACCACGCCGCCGTTGCGACAGGCCATGATGGCCTCGCGCAGCGCGTACGGGCGCTCGGTCTCCAACCGGGCGGCCTGCTTGGTGCGGTCGTAGGCGTACATGGCCGGCGTCGGGTGGTGGGCCTCCAGGCCGACGGCGTCGATGCAGGCGTCCGGGCCGCGCCCGCCGGTCATGTCGCGCAGCGCCTCCAGCACGTTCACCTCCTCGTAGTTGAGGACCTCGGCGCCGGTGCGCTGGGCGATGTTCAGCCGGTACGGGAAGCGGTCGATGACGATGACCCGGTCGGCGCCGAGCAGGAACGCGCTGGCCGCGGCGAGCTGCCCGACCGGCCCCGCACCCCAGACCGCGATCGTCTGGCCCGGCTTGATGTCGCACATCTCGGCGCCCATGAAGCCCGTCGGGAAGATGTCGGACAGGAAGAGCACCTGCTCGTCGGTCAGGTCGTCCTCGACCTTGATGGGGCCGACGTCGGCGAACGGGACGCGGGCGTACTCGGCCTGCCCGCCGGCGAAGCCGCCCAGCATGTGCGAGTAGCCGAAGATGCCGGCGGGCGAGTGGCCCATCAGCTTCTCGGCCATCCCGGCGTTGGGGTTGGAGTTCTCGCACACGGAGTAGAGCCCCGCCTCGCAGGCGAAGCAGGCGCCGCAGGCGATCGGGAAGGGCACCACGACGCGGTCGCCGGCACGCAGGTTGCGCACCCCGGGGCCGACCTCGACGACCTCGCCCATGAACTCGTGGCCGAGTACGTCGCCCTTCTTGACGGTCGGGATGTAGCCGTCCACGAGGTGCAAGTCGGAGCCGCAGATCGCGGTCGAGGTGACCCGGACGATCGCGTCGCGCGCGTTGAGGAGCTGCGGGTCGGGGACCTCATGGACCTCCACGGTGTTGCGGCCCATCCACAGGTTGGCCTTCATGCCCGTCCTCCGATCGGCTGCGCGGGACGCTGGCGGAGCTGGCGCAGGGCGCGGTGCCCCTCGGGGCTGCCCTCCGACAGCAGGACCTCGCCGGTCTCCATGACCTGCTTGAAGCGGCGCAGGTCGTCGCGGACCTGCTGCTCGGGGTGCTCGCCGAACATCCGGGCGACGGCGGCGGCGATCTTGCGGCCGGTCACGCCGTACTCCAGCGAGACGTCCACGACGGTGCCGCGCCCGCCGGGGCCGTCGGTGAAGCTGACCAGGCCGGCGGTGGAGATGCCGGTGCCGGGCACCGAGCGCCAGGCGATAAGGTCGCCGAACCGCTCGTCGATGATCTCGGCCTCCCACTCCAGCTTGACGACCGGGCCCTTGGCCCGCCACCGCGAGCGGCGCTCGTCGAGGGTGCGGACGGACTCCAGGTGGATCATGAAGGCGGGCAGGTTCTCCAGGTCGCGCCAGAAGCGGTAGACCTCGTCGCGCGGCTTGTTGATGGTGATGGAGGCGCGCACCTGCAGCGGGCTCCTGGCCTTGCCGCCGGAGCGCTTGGCGCACGCCGCGTCGAGCACGGTGAGGCCCGCGACCGCGCCGAGGGCGTACATCGCGCGGCGGCGGCGGGCGCCGGTGCGGGCGGCCGCGGCCTTGCCGAGCATGCCCAGGTCCATCGCGTCGCCGGCGACCCTGGTCCACGCCCATTGGGCGGGCGTCTTCCCGCCGAGCAGCAGCGCGGCGTGCAGCAGCTCCCGGCCTCCCGCCAGCCTGGTGATCGTCGTGGCTCCGGGCGCGTCGTCGACGCCGCACATGCGGGTCACGGCCCGTGGTGCCGCCAGTTGCGCCGTGCCCAGCGCGAGGCTGGCCCACCCGAGCGCACGGGCGAATCTGTCGGTCATCATGTGTCCTAACAGGTGTCGGATGTACGTGCCTGCACCGAGAACGCCCTGATCATCCGGGTGGTCGCGGTGTCCACGGCCCCGTACCCCGGCCGGAGGGGATGACACCAGCCGCCTCTCATGATCAACTTGTCCCCGTGAAAAACCGCAATCCGTATAGATGGGTCACAGCCCTTATGGTGATCTCCATGGGTATCGCCATTCCTGACGCGGCGGCGAGCAGCGGGTCCGCCGATCCCACACATCCCGGCCCGGTTTACGCGACGGTGACCGACAAGAACGCCATGCTTTCCCTCCAGACTTTTGGCCGTCCGGATGGAAAAGATATGGTTTTCCGAATTTCGGGCTCCGTGTATGCGAACATTCCCGGAAACGCTCTCGAACCGGCGTTGCGGCACGGCCAGAAACTGTTCGGCATCGAGGGTTACAACATCCGCCGCCTGTACCGCGTCCCCGGCACCAACCAGCTCTACCAGCTCTCCCGCGAGATCGTCTTCTACACCGACCCGGCCGACCCCACCAAGGTCCTGCGCGAGTGGAAGAACCCCGTCAACGGCCGCACCTACCCGGTCGTGCCGATCAACAACGACGCGGTCAACTTCGGCCCGTTCCCCATCACCCCCTCCTACGCCGGCCCGCCCATGCGCAAGCTGCACGACGAGACGGTGTGGACCAGCGACATCCCGGTGCGCACCGACTTCGGCACCACGCTGGGCGAGACGTTCGGCCTGATCGGCGGCGTCTACACCGCGCAGGAGATGTTCGACTTCTCCGTCGACCAGCGCGAGGTGGACGCCAGGACCGTGCCCGGCAGGATCCCGGCCGGGGCGATGAAGACCAAGATCAGCTGGGCCCGGACGGCCCCGTGGGCGCCGTTCATGTGCCTGGCCGAGAGCGAGGTGCGCGGGCAGCTCACCTACCACGCCCGGAGCTGGTCGCTCAACGCCTACACCGACGTCGAGCCGTGGCTGCGTGCCGAGGTGGAGGCCCGCCACCCGCTCTACACCTCGGCGCCCCACGAGCCTGGCCCGAGCGAGAACTCCTGGACCTCCTTCTACAACAAGCAGCTCAAGAAGGGCGCCATGACCTGGGCGGCCTGGTGCGACACCCAGGGCCGGTAGCGGGCCCCGCGGTCCTCGACCCGCTCACCGGCCGGGTGGAGCGGCCGCTGCGCCCCGTCCCGCCCGACCGGCTGCCCGGGATCGCCGCGGAGCTGCGCGCGGCCGCCTCCGCCTGGTCGGCGCTGGGCGCGGAGGGACGCGGCCCGGTGCTGTCGCGCTTCGGCGCGGCCCTGGCCGGCGACGCGGACCTGCTGGCGGCGCTGGTGGCCGACACCGGGCGGGTCGCCGAGTCGGTGCTGGAGCGGCGGATCGTGGCCGAGGCGGCCGGGCGGTGGGCGCGGCGGGCGCCCGCGCTGCTCGCCCCGCCCGCCGAGTTCCCCGCCGAGCTGCCCGGCGTGCACGTGGCCGGCGACGCGGTGCCGTACGAGCTGGCCGGGGCGATCACGCCGTGCAACTTCCCGCTGCTGCTCGGCCTCATCGACGCCCTGCCCGCGCTGGCCGCCGGCTGCGCGGTGCTGGTCAAGCCGAGCGAGGTGACGCCGCGCTTCATCGAGCCGCTCGTGCGGCTGGTGCCCGCCGAGCTGCCGCTGCGGGTCGTCGAGGGCGGGGCGGAGACCGGGGCGGCGCTGGTGGAGCTGGTGGACGTCGTGGTCTTCACCGGCAGCGTGCCCGCGGGGCGGGCGGTGGCCGAGGCCGCGGCCCGCGCGTTCGTGCCGGCGCACCTGGAGCTGGGCGGCAAGGACCCGGCGATCGTGCTGGCCGGGGCCGACCTCGACCGGGCCTCCTCGGCGATCCTGTGGGGCGGCACCGCCAACGCCGGCCAGTCCTGCCAGTCCGTCGAGCGCGTCTACGTCGAGCGCGAGGCCCACGACGCGTTCCTGGCGCTGCTGGCCGCCAAGGCGGCGCGGGTGCGGCTGACCTGCGAGGGCGGCCCCATCGGGCCGATCATCGCACCCGGCCGGCCCGCGGTGATCGCCGCCCACCTGGCCGACGCCGTGGCCAGGGGCGCCGTCGTGCACACCGGCGGCAGGCTGGAGCGGCACGGCGGCGGCCACTGGTTCCGCCCTGCCGTGCTGTCCGGCGTGGACCACTCGATGCTGGTCATGACGGAGGAGACGTTCGGGCCGGTGCTGCCGGTCATGGCCGTGGACGGCCCGGACGAGGCGGTCGCGCTGGCCGCCGACTCCGCCTACGGGTTGTCGGCCGCGGTGTTCGCCGCCACCGAGGAGCGGGCCAGGGCGGTGGCCGCCCGGCTGCCCGCCGGCGCGGTCAGCGTCAACGACGCCGCGCTGACCGCGCTCGTGCACGAGGGCGAGAAGCACTCCTTCGGCCTGTCCGGGCTCGGCGGCTCGCGCATGGGCCCGGCCTCCCTGACCCGGTTCCTGCGCCGCCGGGCCTTCCTCATCAACCGATCCCCCGCCGCCGACCCCTGGTGGCACCCGCTCGCGAGCGAGGAGTAGCACATGGGACTGCGCGCGGAGATGCCGCTGCTGGCCCGGCACGAGGGCGAGTGGGAGGGCGAGTACCGCCACCTCGGCCCCGACGGCGCCCTGCTCGACCGGCACCGCGTCCACATGACCTGCCGCATCGTCGATGACGCCGCCTACCTGCAGACCAACCGCTACACCTGGGACGACGGCCGCACCGAGGTCCACGAGTTCCCCGGCACCTACCTGGGCGGCGGCCGGTGCCGCTTCGACACCGACCGGCTGGAGGGCGAGTTCCGCGAGGTGGACGACAGCGCGATCTACCTCACCTGGCGCTACAAGGGCCGGCCGCTGCGGCTGTTCGAGCTGATCGTGCTGAGCGCGGACGGCCGCGCCCGCAGCCGCGTCTGGCAGTGGCTGGAGGACGGCGTGTGCGTGCGCCGCACGCTCATCGACGAGCGCAGGATCGGCTGATGACCGCTTTCACCCCGGCCGCCTCCGCCCCGGCCACCTCCACCCCGGCCGCCTTCACCGCGCTCGCCCTGCAGCTCGCGACGCGCGCCGTCAACGCCGCCGCCGATCCGCGGGCCGAGATCGCCGCCGCCGTCGCCCGGATCGGGGAGCGGGTCGGCGGCTCCAAGGCGTGGCTCGGGCCGGAGCTGCGGCTGGTGGTGCTGCCCGAGTACGCGCTGACCGGCTTCCCGATCCGCGAGAGCCTGCCCGAGTGGCGCGAGCGGGCGGCGCTCGACCCCGGCGGCCCCGAGTACCGGGCGCTGGCCGAGATCGCCGCCCGGCACGAGGTGTTCCTGTGCGTCAACGCCTACGAGCGCGACGAGCACTTCCCCGAGCTGTACTTCCAGGCGTCGGTCATCCTCTCCCCCGCCGGGGAGGCGGTGCTGCGCTACCGGCGGCTGCACTCGCTGTTCACGCCCACCCCGTACGACGTGTGGGAGCGCTACCTGGAGCTCTACGGCATGGACGCGGTCCTGCCGGTGGCCCGCACCGAGATCGGCGCCCTGGCGGTGCTGGCCTCGGAGGAGGTCCAGGTGCCTGAGCTGGCCCGCGCGCTGGCCCTGCGCGGGGCGGAGGTCTTCTGCAACCCCACCTCCGAGGCGTCCTCCCCCGACCTGACCCCGAAGGCGATCGCCCGCCGCGCCCGCGCCACCGAGAACCTGGCGTACGTGGTGGCGGCCAACACCGGCGGCCTGTCCGGCACCGCGATACCCGGCGGCTCCACCGACGGCGGCTCCGAGCTGGTCGACCACCAGGGCCGGACGCTGGCCCGCGCGGGCGCGGGCGAGTCGCTGGTGGCCGCGGCCGAGCTGGACCTGGCGGCGCTGCGCCGCGCCCGCCGCCGCCCCGGCCTGGCCAACCTGCCGAGCCGGGTCAAGACGGGGCTGTGGGCCGGCGAGTACGCCCGCCACGACGGCGAGCGGCCCGGCGGCCTGGAGGCGGGGGCGCGCGGGCGCGCCTGGTTCCGCGAGCGCCAGGCCGAGACGATCGCCCGCCTCCTCGGCCCCTAACCGCTGCCGCGCGCGCCCCGGTGCCACGACAGCACCAGCCGCTCGACGCCCAGGAACGCGGCGTTCAGCACGATGCCGAGCAGCCCCAGCAGCACGATCGTGGCCCACATCGCGGGGATGTCGAACTGGCTCTGCGCCTCCAGCAGGCGGTGGCCGACGCCCTCGCTGCTGCCGACCAGCTCCGAGATCACCATCATGATCAGGGCCAGCGACACGCTCAGCCGCAGCCCGGCGAAGATCTTCGGGGCGGCGGCGGGCAGGACGACCCGGGCCAGGCGCTGCGCGGCGGTCAGGCGGTAGACGGCGGCGGTGTCGAGGTACTGGCGGTCCACGTGGCGGGCGCCGTCCATCGTGTTGACCAGGACCGGCCAGATGACGCCGTACACGATGGAGGCCAGCTCCATCGGGGTGCCGATCCTGAACAGCACCAGGAACACCGGCAGCAGCGTCGAGGGCGGCACCGAGCGGCCGAAGTGCAGCAGCGGCTCGGCCAGCGCCGACAGCCGGCGCGAGCGGCCCAGCGCGACCCCGGCGAGCACGCCCGCCGCGCAGGCCGTCGCCCAGCCGGCCGCCAGCCGGGCCAGGCTGGGCAGCAGGTCGGCCACGGCCTCATCGGTCAGGAACGCCCGCGACGGCGGCCCGGCGAACCACATCTCGCGCAGCCGGGCCACGATCCGCGACGGCGGCGGGAAGTAGGCGGCCCCCGCCGAGCGGGTGGCCAGCTCCCAGGCGGCCACGGCCACCGGCAGCAGCCAGTACCACGCCACCCGCCGCACCACCCCGCCGGGCCGGGCGTGCCAGGCGCGCGGCGCGCTCACCCCGGCCCCTCCCCCGCGCGGGCGTGGTGCCAGCGGAACAGCCGCCGCTCGGCGGTCACGAACAGCAGGTTCGCGCCCAGCCCGAGGGCCCCGGCCCAGAGCGTGGCCGCCAGCATGCGGTCCACCCGGTTCGCGCTGCCCGCCAGCGACAGGAACGCGCCGATGCCGCCCGCCCCGGGCGCCAGCAGCTCGACGCTCACGGCCACGATCAGGGTGACGGCGACCGCGATCCGCACGCCGGTCGCGATGAACGGCGCCGCGCTCGGCAGGCTCACCCGCAGCGCCACGGCGGGCGGGCCGAAGCCGAAGCTCCGCAGCGTCTCCTTGGCCAGCGGGTCCACGTCGCCGAGGCCGTACAGGGTGTTGACGAGCAGCGGCCAGGAGCAGGTGTAGACGATGAGCGCGATCTTGGCGTCCTGGCCGGCCGGGAAGAGGAACATGGCCAGCGGGATCAGCGACACCGACGGGATCGGCCGCAGGAACTCCACCAGCGGCCGCACCGACCGCTCCAGGACCGGCACCGTCCCGAGCAGCAGCCCGGCGGGCACGGCGACGCCGATCGCGATGGCCAGCCCGCTCGCGCAGGCCGCCAGCGTGGCCAGCACGTCCGCCCGGAACGCGGCCTCCGCCGGCAGCCGCGCCGCCTCGGCCAGCACGTCCGACATGTACGGCAGCGCCTCCGGCACCAGCCCGGCCCGCCCCGCCGCCTCGGCGACGGCCAGGAACGCCACCACCCCGGCGCCCCCCAGGAGCACCCGCTCCAGCCGCCCCGTCACCCGCACCCCGTCACCCGCACCCCGTCGTCACTCGTGGGCCGTCGTCACTCGTGAGCCGTCACCCGCCGACCGTCGCGAACAGGCTCGCCACGTCCGGCTTCGCCTTGAGGTAGCCGTAGCCGTGCAGCAGGTCGGCCAGCTTCCGCACGCTCGCCGGGTCGGGCCGGGCGGAGAATGTGCCGAGGGTCATCGCCTTGGCGGCGTCGGCGGGGATCTGCGTGTACGTCGGCACCACCTCGTCGATGGCCGCCCGGTCGGCCCCGGCGATCTCCTGGGCCTTGGCCAGCGCCCGGTGCAGGGCGGCGGCGGTCCTCGGGTTCCTGGCCAGCCAGTCGGCGCTCACGCCCCACCCGTCGATGGGCACCCCGGCGGTGACGCCGTCGGTGGTGTCGATGACCTGCCGGGCCCCGGCCTTCTTCGCCGCGGTGAGGAACGGCTCGACCAGCCAGGCGGCGTCCACCTGGCCGCCGGACAGCGCGCCGAGCTGGTCGGCGAACTGCACGGGGACGTACTTGACGTCCTCGGGCCGCAGCCCGGCCTGCTGCAGGTGGGCGTTGGTGAGGGTCTGGCCGAGCGCCTTGAGCACGTTGACGGCGATGGTCCGGCCCTTGAGGTCGGCGGCGGTCCTGACCGGGGAGTCCTTGGCGACCACGACGCCGGCCACGCCGGGGGCGGCCTCCTGGCTGTGCTGGAGGAGCTTGAGCCGGGCGGCGCCGGAGTCGTTGATCGCCATGAGGGAGACGTAGCTGGTGAGGAAGGCGTCCATGCTGCCGTTGAGGATCTTCGGCATGACGGCCTGCGGCGCCTGGATGATCTCGGTCCGGACCGTCAAGCCCTCCTGCCGGAACAGGCCCCGCTTCTCGGCGATGAACAGCGGCGCCGACGAGGGCACCGGCACCACGCCGATGAGCAACCGGGTCTTCTCCAGCCCGCCCGGGCCGCCGGAGGCGGGCGGGGCGGTGCCGCCATCGCCGCAGGCGGTCAGGGCGAGTGCGAGCGTCATCGCCGCGGCGATCCTGGCCAGCTTCATAACCGTGCCTCTCCGGTGCCGCCGGCGGAAGGCCGCCACCAGGGCGGCGGATGGCGCGATCGTACAACATCCGCGCCCTCCCGGTCCGTGATCAGGCAGGAGGGCCGCCCTCCTCGCGAGGGCGGCCCTCCTTCGGCCCGGGCCGGGGATACGGGTCCTCAGCTCTCCTTGGCCAGGGAGTCACCATCGGTCGACAGGTGCACCACGTTGTCCTCGATCCGCGCGACCTGATCGGGTGCGACGTACAGGTCGCGTGCGAACAGCCCGCGCGCGTCCACCTTCACGAAGCCGGTCCGCGTCAGCCGCGCCGCGAGCGCGGGCGGCAGGTCGGGCTCGGCGTCCCTGAAGACGTCCGACAGCACGGGCACGAAGCCGCGGCCGCGTTCGGGCTCCTGTCCCTCGGTGGTGGCCGCCTGGGGGTCGCCCATCTTGACGAGCTCCACCGTCCCCACCTCCTTGCCGTCGCGATCGACGACCTTCATGCCGGTGTGCACCTGGCTGATGCCCGGCCGCTGCGGAGAATACACGGCAACGCTCCTTTCTCGGTCCGGCCGCCACGACTACCCACAGCGCACCCGGGAAGTCCTGGCCTCCGCCGAAGATCCAGATGATCGGGACGTACGGTCCCTGACGTCCGCATAGGTCAGGTGTGGAGCAGCCGTCCGGGGGAACGCGCTCCAGGGTGAACGTGGTGAGAGTGACGTCGTGGCGGGAGCTGGACGACGCGATCGGGGAGGCCAGCCGGGACGACGGGGCCACCTACGCCCACTCCACGATGGTCTTCCGCGGCCTGTCGCGCAGCTCGTACTCGCACGTGTCGGGGCTGGCGCGGCTGGAGGGCGACTACGCGGCGCTGGAGTCCCACCTCCTGCGCAACTTCCGCAAGTACGCCCACCGCCAGGAGCCGGGCGCGACGATCTGGGACTGGCTGGCGCTGGGGCAGCACCACGGCCTGCCGACGCGGCTGCTGGACTGGACGTTCTCGCCGCTGGTCGCGCTGCACTTCGCGACCGCGTCCTGGCCGGAGGAGGACGGGCTGCTGGTCGCGCTCGACTGCGCGGGCGCGCACCGGCTGCTGCCGGTGCCGTTGCGCAAGCGCCTGGACGAGGAGGGGGCGCTGGTCTTCACCACCGAGATCCTGGCGGAGTTCGCCCCCGACCTGCCCTGCTTCGACCGGCTGAGCGAGAAGGAGCCGTTCCTGGCGTTCTTCGAGCCGCCGTCGCTGGACGAGCGGGTGGTCAACCAGTCGTCGGTGCTGTCGGCGTTCTCGGACCCGGGCTACCAGCTCGGCGACTGGATGGCGGAGCACCCGGACCTGTGGCGGGCGTGGTGCATCCCGGCCGAGGTGAAGGTGGAGATCCGGCAGCGGCTGGACCAGGCGAACATCACCGAGCGGGTGCTGCTGCCCGGCCTGGACGGGCTGGCGGAGTGGCTGCGCCGCTACTACTCGCCGGGCGGGATCGGGCGCGGCAAGGGCGACGGCGGGGCGACGATGTCCGGCGACGAGCGCAACCGCCACTACAACGACATGAACGAGTGAGGCCCGCCCCGGCAGGGAGCCTTAGGGAGCCTTAGGGAGCACGTGCGGGCGCGGCCGGCGCGGTTCAAGGTGCCGAAGGTCGTGGAGTTCGGCGAGCTGCCGAAGACCTCGACCGGCAAGATCCAGAAGTACGTCCTGCGGGACAAGGTGTGGGCGGGCGCCGCGATGCGGCAGACTGCAAGGTGAAAGGCGAGGTGCGAGCGCGGCCCGGCCACCGGCCCGCGCGGATGCCCGCTCCCAGTCAATCTGCAGAAAAGGTAAGTACCCTCCCCCACCATGAAGTGGCAGCGTAAGATCACCACCGCGTTGGAAAGGCACGCGGGCCTGCGGATCGAGCGGGTCGCCAAGGCCCCCGGGCCGGCCGCCGGGCCGGCCGTCCAGCCGAAGAAGGCCGCCGACACCTCCTTCCGCCCTCCGGCGGACCCCGAGGCCGACCGCCTGCTCAGGGCGCCCGTGTTCGTCATCTCCCCCGTACGGTCCGGCTCGACGCTGCTGCGCTCGATGCTGAACTCCCATCCCGACCTGCACGCCCCGCACGAGCTGCACGTCCGCCGGCTGAGCGTCGACTTCGGCACGAGCCTGGCGGAGAAGGCGATGGCGGCGCTCGGCCACAACAAGGCCGACCTGGAGCACCTGCTGTGGGACCGGGTGCTCCACCGCGAGCTGGTCCGCAGCGGCAAGAAGTTCGTGGTGGACAAGACCCCCGCCAACGCCTTCGCCCACGAGCGCCTGGCGGCCTGCTGGCCGGACGCGCGGTTCGTGTTCCTGCTGCGCCATCCCGCCTCGATCGCGACCTCCTGGCACGAGGCCAGCCCCGGCAAGCGCACCCCGGCGGAGGCGGCGGCCGACGCGCTGCGCTACATGAAGGCGGTGGAGCGTGCCAGAAAGGCGCTGCCCGGCCTGACCGTGCGCTACGAGGAGCTGACCGCCGACCCGGAGAAGACGCTGCGCGCCATCTGCGACTTCCTGGCCATCGACTGGGCGCCGGCCATGCTGAGCTACGGCACCCCCGACGTGGTGACCAAGGGGCTCGGCGACTGGAAGGACAAGATCCGCTCCGGCCAGGTGCAGCCGGGCCGCGAGCTGCCGGGCCCGGACGAGGTGCCCGAGATCCTCAGGGGCATGGCCCGCACGTGGGGGTACCTGCCGTGAGGATCCGCTACGTGCTGCTGCACGCCTACGGCATGGGCGGCACCATCCGCACGGTGGTCAACCAGGCCAACGCCATGGCCGAGGCGGGCCACGACGTCGAGATCGTCAGCGTGGTGCGGCGGCGGAGCAAGCCGCAGTTCGCCATCGACGCGCGGGTGCGCCTGTCCACGCTGGTGGACCAGCGCGACGGCGTGCCGGCCGACTCGCTGGTGCGCAAGGTGTGGCGGCGGGCGCGCGGCAAGATCGTCCCGTACGGGGAGTTCGCCGCCGAGTGGTTCACCGAGCGCGTCGAGGCCGCCGTGATGGACTACGTGTCCTCGCTGGACGACGGCATCCTCGTCACCACCCGTCCCGCGCTCAACCTGATCTCCGCCCGCCGCGGCTCGCGCAAGGTCATCAGGGTCGCGCAGGAGCACATGAACCTGGGCGCCTACCACGAGGCCGTGCGCGAGCAGATCGCCCGCCACTACGGCCGTTTCGACGCGGTCGCCGTGCTCACCGAGACCAGCCGCGCCGAGTACCACCGCATCCTGGACGGCACGCCGATCGTGCGCATCCCCAACGCGGTGCACATGGGGCACCGCAAGCACTCCGACCAGAGCAACCCGATCGTCGTCGCGGCCGGGCGGCTGGTGCCGCAGAAGGGCTACGACATGCTCATCCCGGCCTTCGCGTCGGTGGCCGGCGAGCACCCGGAGTGGAAGCTGCGCATCTTCGGCACCGGCCCGTCGCAGCAGCGGCTGCAGCAGCGCATCGACGAGCGCGGCATGGGCGGGCGCATCACGCTCATGGGCCGCAGCGACCGCATCCACGAGGAGCTGGCCCAGGCGTCGATCTACGCGCTCAGCTCGCGCATCGAGGGCCTGCCGATGGCGATGATCGAGGCGATGGGCCACGCCCTGCCGGTCGTCGCCTTCGACTGCCCGACCGGGCCCGCCGACCTGCTGACGCCCGGCCGCGACGGCATCCTGGTCCCGCCGCGCGACGTGGAGAAGCTCGGCGAGGCCCTGGGCCGGCTGATGGGTGACCGCGAGCTGCGGACACGCCTGGGCGCGGCGGCGGCGGAGACGGCCCACGACTACACGCCGGAGGTCGTGATGCCGCTGTGGGAGGAGCTGTTCACGCTGCTGAGCAGCCGCCGCCCGATCCCCGCCGACTTCGGCAGGGCACGCTGACCTTCCGCAAGTCGTCAAATCCCGGGCGGGACCGTATGTCCGGTGCGCGGCAGGAAAGACCTACCTGAGACCCGACACAAGGTGATCAGGAGGCTGTGGTGGCCACGTCACGAGGCATGTTCCGCCGTAAACCGGTCGAGCAGATCGCGGAGGAGCACGAGGGTGAGCTGTCCCGGTCGCTGGGGCTGTGGCAGCTCACCGCGATCGGGGTCGGCGGCATCATCGGCGCCGGCATCTTCGCCCTGGCGGGCGCGGTGGCCAACCAGACGGCGGGCCCGGCGGTGCTGGTGTCGTTCCTGCTGGCGGGGGTGGCGAGCGCGGCGGCGGCCTTCTCCTACGCCGAGTTCGCCGGCATGATCCCGAAGGCCGGCTCCGCCTACACCTACGGCTACGCGGTGCTCGGCGAGATCGTCGGCTGGTTCATCGGCTGGGACCTGCTGCTGGAGTACACCGCCATCGTGGCCGTGGTCGCCATCGGCATCTCCGGCTACTTCGGCTTCCTGGTGCAGGAGCTGGGCCTGGGGCTGCCCGCCTGGATGCTGGGCGCGCCGGGCACCGGCGAGGGGCACGTGGTGGACCTGTTCGCGGTGGTGCTGTGCCTGCTCATCGCCTTCCTGCTGAACCGGGGCATCCGCACGGCGGCCCGGTTCGAGACCTCCGTGGTGGCGATCAAGGTGGCGGTGGTGCTGGTGGTCATCGTGGTCGGCGCCTTCTTCGTCGACACCGCCAACTACTCGCCGTTCTTCCCGTTCGGCGTCGGCGGGGCCATCACCGGCGCGGCGACGGTGTTCTTCGCGGTGTTCGGCTACGACGCGATGAGCACCGCGGCCGAGGAGTCGCGCGACGCCCGGCGGCACATGCCCAAGGCCATCATCTACTCGCTGGCCGTCTCGATGGTCCTGTACGTGCTGGCCACGCTCGTGCTCACCGGCATGCAGAACTACCGCGACATCGACCCGGAGAGCGGCTTCTCCTCGGCGTTCGCCGCCGTCGGGCTGCGCGGCCTGGCGGGGCTGATCGCGGCGGGCGCGATCGTCGGCATCCTGACCGTCATGTTCACGTTCATGCTGGGCGTCACCCGCGTGTGGTACTCGATGAGCCGGGACGGGCTGCTGCCGGGCTGGTTCGCCCGGCTGCACCCGGTGCGGCGGGTGCCGTCCCGGGTCACCTGGATCGTTGGCGTGGCCTCGGCGCTGATCGCCGGGTTCCTGCCGATCAGGGAGGCGGCCGAGCTGACCAACATCGGGATCCTGCTGGCGTTCGTGGTGGTGTGCGCGGCGGTGATCGTACTGCGCTACCGGCGGCCTGACCTGCACCGGGAGTTCCGCACGCCGGGCATGCCGGTGGTGCCGGCGGTCGGGGTGCTGTTCTCGCTCTGGCTGATCACCTTCCTGACGCCGACGACCTGGCTGCGCTTCGCGATCTGGTTCGTGCTGGGGCTCGTGGTGTACTTCGCCTACGGCCGGCGGCACTCCGCGCTGAACCGGCCCTAGCCGGGCGCGCGCAGGCGCACCGGGCCGAACAGCCCGGTGGCGCGCTGGCCGGGGAAGACGAAGTGCGTCGGGCTGACCTCGTCCAGGTACGGGGCCAGGGTGCCGAGCACCAGGACCTCGACCACGTTCGCGCCGGGGGCCAGCTCGACCTGGAAGGCGTAGGGCGAGCAGACCCGCACGCCGCACGGCCGCCCGTTGACCGTGACCTCCGCGGTGCCCCGTACCCGGCCGAGGTCGAGCGTGCCGGGCCCGCCGGCCGGCACGGTGACGGTGGTGCGGTAACGCACGCCGCCGCTCCACCCGGCCAGGCCCCGCTCCTCCCAGTCGCCCAGCCGCATCCGGCCGGGGCCGCAGGTGAAGCGGACCGGCCCGGTGAACGCCGCGCCCGAGCGCGTGCCGGGCGTGGTGGTCACGCGCAGCTCGATCTCGCCGCCGAGCGCGCCGCGCACCTCGACGGGCCCGGCCGCGCGTACCTCGATGCCGGTCGCGCCGGGTGGCGTGTCGAGGAGGAAACGCTCCTCGCGGGTCCCGCCGCCGCCGGGCATCGCGAACCCGGCCGGCGGGGCGGACGGGCGGCCGTCGAGCCAGCCCGCCTCCGGCAGCGGGTGCGGGCGGGGCCGCAGCCACAGCGCGGCGGGGTCGCCGTGCTGGCGGCGGCGTACGCGGGGGCGGGGCGACCAGCCGGGGCCGGAGACCGCCGCGCCGTCGGCCAGGATCCAGCCGTCGGACTCGACGGTGAGCGTGTTGCGGCCGGGCCGCAGCAGGGGGGCGAGGTCGTAGCGGCGCACCCGCGGGATGCCGGCCTCCGCGTACGGGTCGAACCCGCCCTGCCGGCCCGCCTCCACGCCGTTGACCAGCACCCGGCAGAACGCGGTCGAGGCCACCTGCAGCACCGTCCCGGCGTCCCCGGCCCCGCTCTCCCCCGCCTCGACGGTGGTCTCCAGGCGCGGCCCGGCGATCCACTCGGGACGGGCGGCGTCGGCGGGGCCGGCGGCCAGGCAGGCGTAGGCCCGCAGGTCCAGCTCCTCGTCCGGGACGAGCAGCAGCTCCAGCAGGTGTTCGCCGGGCTCCACGGGGTCGCGGGTGACGGCGGCGTAGCCGGCGTCGTCCAGCACGCGTCGCTCGCCGCCGAGCCACAGGGTCTTGGCCGCGCCCGCGCCGATCGCCAGCCGGACCGGCGGGCCCGGCGGCACGGTGAGCACGCTGCGGAAGCGGGCCTCGGCGCCGGCCGCGACCCGGCCGAAGGCCAGGAACTCCACCGGCACGTGGCCCTTCGGTCCGAGCGTGTCCCGGTGCACGGGGTCCTTGCGCAGGCCGCGGGAGGCGGACCAGACCGAGGGCGTCCACGGGCCGTCGCCGACGCGCTGCTCGCCGCGCGGCCCGAACGTGACGGCCACCGGCTCGCCGCCGGGCGTGCGCAACGTCCAGCGCTCGACGAGCGCACCCTCGCCGGGGTCCGCGCAGCCGAAGTCCGACCAGGTGTCGTCGAGGGTCGGGACCAGCTCGACGTCCCATTCGTCCCCGAGGTCCGTCTCGACCTGATCCGCCGGCGCGGGCGCGGCGGGCCCGGCGCCGCCCTGGACCGCGCCGTCCTGGACCGCGCCGCCCTGGACCGCGCCGCCCTGGACCGCGCCGCCCTGGTCCGCGCCGCTGAAGAGCAGCAGCGCGGCGGGGCCGTCGTCGAACGGGACGACGACCTCGACCGTGTCGCCGCGGCGGGTGTGCGGCAGCGCGACCGGCTCGCCGCCCGCGAAGGGACGCAGCAGCCGCGGCGCGCCCGCGACGTCCCGGACGGTGACGCGCATCGCGCGGGCGTAGCGGGCGGGGTCGAAGTCGATGACGGCGTCCAGCCAGCCCAGCTCCACGCCCCGCTCCTCGGGCCGGCCGACGCCGATCCTGCTGGCCATGGGGTGGGTCGCGGTGAGGAACACCAGCGTGCCCTCCGCGCTCTCGCGTACCAGCGCGGGCACCGGCGCCTCCACCCGCCGGGCCAGGCCGGCCAGCGCCTCCCCCAGGTCCTCGGGCGCGGCGGCGGGGCGGGCCCGCCCGCGCAGCGCCTCCGGCACCGTCGCGACGGCCACCAGCAGCCCGCCCGCGTCGGCGAAGGCCGCCAGCCGGGCGGCCACGTCGTCGTCGAGCACCGTGACCGCGGGCAGCACGATCGCCCGGTACGCCTCGGTGGACACGGCCAGCCGCCCGCCCGCCACGGCGGCGCGCCGCACCGAGTCCTCGTCGATGACGTCGGCGTCGAGCCCCAGCCGGTCGAGCACGCCGGGCCTGGTGGCGAACCAGGCCATGTCGCCCACCAGCGCCCGGTAGACCTCCTCGGCCCGCGCCGCGTCCGCGGTCGGCGGCCGGGCCCCGGCCAGGGCCGTGCCCGCCCGGGCGGTGGCCGTGGGCAGCAGGACGGCGACGTCGCAGGCGTGCCGGCCCAGGGACAGGGCGGCGCACAGCCGGGTCACCGCGTCGGCGAAGACCTTGTGGTGCCGCCAGTACGGCTGCCGCCAGTCGGTGGACGGCGGCGCCCACTCCCACCAGCCGCGCCGGGTCGTGTAGTAGACGGCGTGCGGGTTGTACAGCGTCGCCCCGGCCCGCAGCCAGGGCAGCAGCCAGTCGAAGGTCTCCTCCAGCGTGCCGCCCCAGCCGCTGGAGTGGAACGCCTCGATCCAGGTGCGGGGCCGCCCGTACAGGTGGGCCAGGGAGGCGTGCAGGCGGGCGTCGCCGTGGTGGTCGGAGCCGGGCGCGGAGAACCAGCGGTGGGTACGCGGGTAGTCGGCGTACAGCTCCACGCCCGCCACCGGGTGGCCGGCGCGGGCCGGGTCCTGCTGGTCGCAGCCGTTGAGCAGCCCGTGCCGCCGGTGCCAGGCGGCCAGCGGCCGGAAGAACGCCTCCTCGGCCAGCTCGGCCCGGGTCCGCTGGTAGGCCGCCCAGTCCGGGTCGGCCGGCGAGAACGCCTTCCCGCGCCGGGCCAGGTGCTCCTCGGCGAAGCGGGCCGACCAGGTGGGCAGCGTGGGCAGCTCGTCCTGGAACGAGCCGGCGATCACCCGCCCGAACCAGTGCCCGACCCGCCGCTCGAACTCACCGTGCACCCGGTCCAGCAGCACCGCGCACGCCTCGGCCGACAGGTAGTCGAAGCCGCGCGAGGTCACCGACCCGTCGGGCTCCAGCCACTGCCCGGCGAAGTCGGGCCGCTCCTGGACCAGGCGGGCCTGGAGGTCGGCGCCGGAGAAGCCGAGCTGGTCGTAGAACCACAGGTACGCGCCCAGCTCGCAGGCGTCCGCGCACACCCCGTCCAGCAGCTCCCACCACGCCTCGGACAGGAACGGCGGGTCGTCGGCGTCGGCGCCGAACAGCGGCCCGGAGGGGGCGAGGTTGAGGATGACGAGGTTGTGCACGCCTCCGGCCACCAGCCGCTCCATCTGCCAGCGCAGCCGGTCGCGGCGCAGCGGCTCGCCGCTCCACCACCAGATGGCCGCCGGGGAGTACGCGCGCGGCGGGTCGCGGAAGAGGTCGGCGATCATCCTTTGAGCCCGCTCGCGAAGCCCTTGATGACGTAGCGTTGCAGGGCCAGGAAGACCGCCACGATCGGCAGCGCGCCGAGCACCAGGCCGGCGAAGACCAGGCCGTGCTGGGAGACGTACTGGCCGACGTAGGCGAAGACGCTGACCGGGACCGTCTCGTAGCCGGAGCCGCCGAGGTAGACCAGCGGGGTGAAGAAGTCGTTCCAGATGAAGACGGCGTTGAGGATGAGCACCGTGCCGGTGATCGGCCGCAGCAGCGGGAAGACGACGCGGGTGAACGCCGTCAGGTGGCCGGCGCCGTCGATCTGGGCGGCGGCGGCGTACTCGCGGGGCAGCGCCCGGATGAAGCCGGTGTAGAGGAAGACGGTGAACGGGAGCTGGATGCCGGTGTAGAACAGGATCATCCCGGCGTGCGTGCCGATGAGCCCGAGGTCGGTGACGAGCCGGTAGAGCGGGATCATGCCGAGCTGGAAGGGCAGCACGATGCCCAGCAGGAACAGGACGTACAGGCCGTAGCCGAGGCGGGTGCGCACGCGGGCCAGGAAATAGGAGGCGAAGGAGCCGAGCGCGATGAGCGCGACCAGGCTCGTCACGGTGATGACCGTGCTGTTGACCAGCGACGGGCCGAGCGCGGCGGCCGACCAGGCGGTGGCGAAGTTGTCGAGGGTGGGCGGGTCCGGCGGCGCCAGCGGCGCCCGCGAGATCTGCGCCGGGTCCTTCAGCGCCAGCGACACCAGGGTGTAGACGGGGAACAGGAACGCCACCGCCACCGCGATCATGACGATCTCCAGCAGGAACGTCCGCCGTATCACAGGCTCACCTCCCGGCCGCGCAGGTAGTGGATCTGGACGAGGGAGACCGCGGCCACGAACAGCGCCAGCACCAGCGCGACGGCGGTGCTGTAGCCGAACTTGCCGAAGACGAACGCCTGCTTGTACAGCACGGTGGACAGCGTCTCGGTGGCGTAGCCGGGGCCGCCGTTGGTGGCGGCGAAGACCTGGTCGAACAGCTTGAGCCCACCGATCGTGGACAACATCAGGTTGATCGTCGTGGCGGGCGCGAGCAGCGGCCAGGTGACGTAGCGGAACCGCTGGAACGTGCCCGCCCCGTCGATCATGGCGGCCTCGTGCAGCTCCGCCGGCACGCCCTCCAGCCCGGCCAGGAAGATGACCATGGAGTAGCCGGCGTACTGCCACACCACCGTGCCGGCGATCGACCACAGCGCCACGGACGGGTCGCCGAGCCAGTCCACGTGCAGGCCGAGCAGCCCGTTGAGGCCGGCCGACGGGTCGGGGTTGTAGATGTACTTCCACAGGAAGGCCACCATGACGGGGCTGACGACGACCGGGGAGAAGAAGATCACGCGCAGCAGGGCGCGGCTCTTGAGCCGGGCGTGCACGCCGAGCGCCAGCAGCAGGCCGACGCCGTTCTGCACGGCGACGACGGCCAGGGTCAGCAGCAGCGTGTTGCCGATGGAGCCCATGGCCTGCTCGTCGCCGAGCAGCGCGCGGAAGTTGGCCAGGCCCACGAAGGACATGTCCTGGCCGATGCCGCTCCAGTCGGTGAAGGCGTAGACGACGCCGCTGATCGCCGGGTAGAGCACGACCAGCGCGTACACCGCGAGCGCGGGCGCGGCGAACAGCCAGGGCGGGGTGGTGGCGCCGCGGCGCGGCCCGGCGGTGCGGGCCGGGCGCGCGCGCCGGGCGGTCAGCGGGGTCACTTGCGGTACGCCTCGTCCATCTTCTTCAGTGCCTCGTCGATCGTGGACCTGCCGGCCAGCAGCTCCTGGACGACCGCGAAGTGCACCGGCTGCACCTCGGCGTTCGGCCAGCGCTGGTCCATGAACGGCACCGCGCGGTCCTTGGTGAACGGCAGGAACGACTCCACCGCCGGGTCGATCGTGGAGGAGGCGTCCTGGGTGAGCGGGATGGCGGCGATCTCCTTGGCCCAGGCGTTGATGTTCTCCTGCCGGCCGAGGAAGTCGATGAACTTCGCGGCCGCCCCGGCATTGCGGCCCTTGGCGCCGGCGCCGAGCCCGACCACGACGCCGGCCGGGATCCACACCGAGGCGGCGTCGTCGGCGCCGGGCACGGGGAACATGGACAGGTCGTCGGGCGCGGCGGCGGCCTTGCGGAAGTCGGGCAGCACGGCCGAGACCTGCACGGCCATCGCGGCCTTGCCGGTGGCCACCATCGAGGTCTGCTGCTCGAAGGTGGTGCCGTTGGGCTTGTCGTTGAAGAAGCCGCGCTTCTGCAGCTCCAGGTACATCTCGAAGGCCTGCCGCCAGCCGGAGCCGGCGAAGTCGGCCTGCCCGGCGCGCTGCTTGTCGTCGAAGGCGGGGTCCTTGGCGTAGACGGTGGAGGGCACCAGCGCGTACGTGATGAGCTGGGTGACCCACGGCGTCTGCGCGCCCAGCGCGATCGGCACCACGCCGGCCTTCTTGAGCTTGTCGCAGACGGCCAGGAACTCGCTCCACGTCGCGGGCGGCGCGTCGATGCCGGCCTGCTGGAAGACCTTCTTGTTGTAGACGGCGCCGATGACCGAGGAGCCGGCCGAGTAGAGGTAGGTCTTGCCGTCGAGTTGGAAGGCGGGCCTGAAGCCGGCCGGGATGGTGCGCGTCCACGCCTGCGCCGACAGGTCCGTCAGCAGGCCGGCCCTGGCGATCTGGGTCATGGACATCGCGCTGCCGTCGCCCGGGTAGACCACGTGCAGGTCGGGTGCGTTGCCCGCGCCGAGCTGGGTGCGTAGCGAGGTCTGCACCTGGTCGGTGGGGGCGTAGGAGGCGGTGACGCGCACGCCCGGCTCGGCCTGGGAGTAGGCGGCCGCGAGCTTGTCCATCGGCGCCTTCTGGTCGGACACGCCGATGAACTTCAGCTCCGTGGTGGTCCTGCCGCCGGTGGTCGCGGTCGTCTCGGGCCGGGTGGAGCAGGCGGTGGCGGCCGTCGCCAGCGCCAGGCCGCCCATCAGGCGGAAGAACTGTCCGCGGCTCACCCGGGCGTTCTGCAGAAGGTCGGTCATGGCTCGCCTACCTCCATGAATTGTCTGTTAATTTAACAGCCAATTCTGTTACAAGTGATGGATGCAGGGAGGGTACGAGTCGCCCGAGCAGGGTGTCAAGAGTAGGATGCGCAGCCGTCTCACCCGTGTGGAGAGGGCTTCGGTGGATTCGCGTCAGCACACCTCCAGCAGGTCTGCCCGGTGGCGGGGCATGGCCGAGCACATCGTGCGCCAGGGCTCGGCCTCGGTCGCGGAGCTCGCCGAGAGCTTCGGCGTGAGCGTGATGACCGTGCACCGCGACCTCGACGAGCTGGAGCGCCAGGGCATGGTCCGCAAGGTCCGCGGCGGGGCCACGGCGCAGGCCAGCAACGTGTGGGAGAGCAACATCGCCTACCGGCTGCAGGCCCACACCGCCGAGAAGGACGCCATCGCGCGGGTGGTGGCGGCGCAGATCGAGCCGGGCAGCTCGGTCATGCTGGACGACTCCACCACGGCGCTGGCCGTGGCGCGTCACCTGGGCGAGCTGGCCCCGCTGACCGTGGTGACGAACTTCCTGGAGGCGATCCGGCTGCTGGCCGGCACCCCGGACATCCGGCTCATCGCCCTGGGCGGTGAATATCACGCCAGCCATGACTCGTTTCTCGGGCTGGGTTGCGTGGACGCGGCCGAGGCGGTGAGCACCGACGTCGTCGTGGTGTCCACCTCGGCGGTCTCCGACCAGTACGCCTTCCACCAGGAGCAGGAGATCGTGCTGGTCAAGCGGGCGATGTTGCGCTCGGGGGCGCGGCGGGTCCTGGCCGTGGACGGCTCGAAGCTGGCCCGGGTGGCGCTGCACCGGGTCGCGCCGCTGGACGACTTCCACGCCATCGTCGTGGACTCGCGGGCGCCCGCCGACCTGCTGCAACGGCTGCGCGACCGGCACGGCAACGTGCTGGTCGCGGAGGTGTGACCGGCGCCGAACGTAACGCACTTTGGCGTTATTTCTAACTTGAGTCTTGTTAAGAACGTCGGCTGCTTGCTACAAAGTGAGGGCTTTCGCCCTCCAGCTTAGGAAGCAGCATGGGTCATCCCTCGCGCCGTTCCTTCCTCGGCCTCGGCGGCGCCGCGTTCGCCCTGGCCTTCACCTCCGGCCTCGCCGACCCGTGGACCGCGCGGGCGTCCGCGCGCACGGCGGCCCGGGGCGAGTACCCCTTCCGGCTCGGCGTCGCCTCGGGCGACCCGCTCCCGGACCGGGTCGTCCTCTGGACGCGGCTGGCGCCCAGGCCGCTGGAGCCGCTCGGCGGCCTGCCGTACAACACGATCAGAGTGGACTGGGAGATCGCCGAGGACGAGGCGTTCGCCCGGCGCGTGCGCCACGGCTCGGCCTGGGCCAGGCCCGAGTACGGCCACTCGGTGCACGTGGACGCCACGGGCCTGCGTCCCGGCCGCGACTACTTCTACCGCTTCCGGGCCGGCGGCGAGCTGAGCCCCGCCGGCCGCACCAGGACCGCGCCCGACCCCCGCTCCAGCCCCGAGTCGCTGCGGCTGGCCTTCGCCTCGTGCGCCTCCTGGCAGGACGGCTACTACAGCGCCTACCGCCACCTCGCCGAGGAGCACCCGGACGTGGTGCTCCACCTGGGCGATTACATCTACGAGTACGGCATCGTGCCGACGGGCGGCACCCGCAACACCCCGGTCCCCGAGCAGTTCCGGGTGCAGTGCGACACGCTCGACCGCTACCGCGTCCAGTACGGCCTCTACAAGAGCGACCCCGACCTCCAGGCCGCCCACCACAGCGCGCCGTGGATCGTCACCTGGGACGACCACGAGGTGCTCGACAACTGGGCCGGCCGCCACGGCCCCGGCGGCGAGGTCACCGAGCAGGACTACCTGGTGATCCGCGCCAACGCCTTCCGCGCGTTCTGGGAGAACCAGCCCGTCCGGTTACCCGCGGTCGAGGGCCCCGACGCCCGCATCTACCGCCGCTTCACCTTCGGCGACCTGGCGGAGCTCAACCTGCTCGACACCCGCCAGTACCGCGACGACCAGGCGTGCGGCGACGGCCAGCAGGTGGACTGCGCCGACCGGCTCGACCCGGCCCGCCAGATGATCGGCGCCGAGCAGGAGAAGTGGCTGCTCGACGGCCTGGGCGCCTCCAGGGCCCGGTGGAACGTGCTGGCCCAGCAGGTCGCCATGATGCAGCTCGACTACGACGCCGGCCCGGCGCGCAAGCTCAGCATGGACCTGTGGGACGGCTACAAGGCCGCCAAGGACCGCGTGCTCGGCGGCCTGGTCGAGCGCCGGGTCCGCAACCCGGTCGTGCTGACCGGCGACATCCACTACAACCTCGCCGGCGACCTGCGGACCGACTTCGACGACCCGGCCTCGCCGGCCGTCGGCGTGGAGCTGGTCTGCACCTCCGTCACCAGCGGCGGCAACGGCAACGCCGCCGCCGGCCTGCCGCCCGGCGGCAGCGACCCGGCCAACCCGCACCTGCGCTTCTCCAGCTACCAGCGCGGCTACGTCTCCTGCGAGGTCACGCGCGGCCAGTGGCGGGCCGACTTCCGGGTCGTCCCGTACGTGGACCGGCCCGGCGCGCCGGTCTCCACCCGGGCCAGCCTGGTCACCCTCGACGGCGTGCCCGGCCTGCAGGTGCTCTAGGAGGAAATCATGATCATGCGTTCCCGCACCACCGCCCTCGCCGCCGCCGCTGCCGCCACGGCCGTCATGACCGCCACCGGAGCACCCGCCGCGGCCGGGACCACAGCCGCCGGAGCCACCGCGGCCGGGACCACCGCCACCGGAGCCACAGCCGCCGGGGCCACGGCCGGGGCTGCCGCTTCCCCGCAGCCCTCGCCCGCGCTTCCGTCCGCCGCCTCCCCCGGTGGCGCCTCCCCCGGTGGCGCCTTCCCCAGTGCCGGCTCTCCCGGCCCCGGCGCCGAGCCGCCGTCGTCGGTCTCGGTCAGGGTGCGGCCGGGCACGTCCAAGGGCACCGGCGCGCTGACGCCGGTGATCGGCGCCGACCGGCTCGTCGCCCCGCTCGGCGTGGACCCGGCCTGCCCCGCCAGGATCGAGATCGGCCTGCGCAGCGACGCCCGCAAGCCCGTCTACGCCACCGCGCGGATCGGGATCGACCCGCCGCTGACCGCCTCGCGGGCGATGCTCACCAGCTACCTGCCGCCCGGCTACGAGCTCGGCGCGAAACTGCTGGTGGCCGTGCCGCCCGGCACCGCCGAGGGCACCTACCGCCTGCGCCTGAGCACCCCGGCCCGCAGCCTGGAGGTGCCGGTCGAGGTCATGCCCGTGGACCGGCTCGACAACGGCGGCAACCTCGCCCTGCGCCGCCCCGTCACCGCCTCCTCCCAGCACACCAACGCCAACTACCCTCCGTGCAGCGTCGCCGACGGCGACCGCTCCTCCAACGGCTGGGCCGGCGGCAACGGCTGGAACGACGCCACCGCCCGCACCTGGCCGGACACCCTGGCCATCGCCCTGGGCGCCCCGCGCCGGATCTCCCGGGTGGACCTGTACACGCTCGACACCGAGCGCTACCCGGCCGCCCGCTACGGGGTGCGCGACTGGGACGTCCAGGCGCAGGTGGGCGGGGAGTGGCAGACGGTCGCGCGGGTGCGCGGCAACACCGCGGGCAGCGCGCGCTCGGACTTCGCGCCGGTCACCGCGGACGCGGTACGCGTCGTGGCGCTCGCCTCGAACGGCGCCAACGACTACACCCGCGTCATCGAGGTCGAAGTCCGCTGAGCGAAAGGAGAACGCCGGTGAGCGGCACGTTCACTCGGATCACACCGCCCCGCACGAAGGTGGGGCTGGTCGCCGGAGGGCTGGGGGCGTACTGGCCGCAGTTCCCCGACCTGCTGCCGCGGCTCCAGAGGTCGTCCGCGCGGGTGGCCGAGCGCATGAGGGCGCTGGACTGCGAGGTCGTGGACGCCGGTTTCGTCTCCGACGCGCAGGAGGGCGCGGCGGCGGCCGAGCGGCTGCGGGCCGCCGGATGCGACCTCATCGTCGGGTTCCTCACGACGTACATGACGGCCACCATGCTCGTGCCGATCGCGCAGCGCAGCGGCGCGCCCGTGCTGCTGATCAACCTTCAGCCGACCGAGTCGATGGAGCACGCCACCTTCGACACCGGCCAGTGGCTGGCCTACTGCGGGGCCTGCCCGCTGCCGGAGATGGCCAACGCCTTCACCCGCTGCGGCATCCCGTTCCGCTCGGTCTCGGGTTATCTGGAGGACGAGCGGGCGTGGGAGCGCATCGGCCGCTGGGTGCGGGCGGCGGGCGTGCGCGCCGCGCTGCGCCACGGCCGGCACGGGCTGATGGGCCACCTCTACCCCGGCATGCTGGACGTGGCCACCGACCTGACGCTGGTCAGCGCCAACTTCGGCGGGCACGTCGAGGTGCTGGAGTTCGACGACCTGCGGGTACGGGTGGAGAAGGTGACCGGCGAGGAGGCCGCCGCGCGGGTCGCGCTGGCCCGCGAGGTCTTCGAGCTGGACGCCTCGGTGAACGAGGAGGACCTGGAGTGGGCCGCCCGCGTCTCGGTCGGCCTGGACCGCCTCGTCGCGGACTTCGCGCTGGACAGCCTGGCCTACTACCACCGCGGGCTGGACGGTGAGATCCACGAGCGGCTCGGCGCGGGCATGATCCTCGGCGCGTCCCTGCTCACGGCGCGCGGCGTCCCGGCGGCCGGCGAGTACGAGCTGCGCACCTCCCTCGCCATGCTGGTCATGGACCGGCTGGGCGGCGGCGGCTCCTTCACCGAGTTGCAGGCGCTCGACTTCGCCCGCGGCCACGTCGAGATGGGGCACGACGGCCCGGCCCACCTGGCGATCAGCTCGCGCCGGCCGCTGCTGCGCGGCCTCGGCGTCTACCACGGCAAGCGGGGCTGGGGCGTGTCGGTCGAGTTCGACGTGGCGCGCGGCCCGGTCACCGCGTTCGGGCTGCGCCAGGACCGGGAGGGCCGCTACGGGTTCGTCGTCTCGGAGGGCGAGGTCGTCGAGGGGCCGCTGCTGCGGATCGGCAACACCACCTCCCGGGTGGACTTCGGGTGCGATCCGGGCGAGTGGACCGACGCCTGGAGCGCCAGCGGCATCTCCCACCACTGGGCGCTCGGCACCGGGCACCGCCTGGCCGAGCTGCGGGCGGTGGCCGACCTGCTGAACGCCGAGGTCACGCACGTCCAGCCGTGATGGCCGGCGGGCGGGGACCCCGTACGATGAACGCGTGCGCGGACTTCTCCGCTCGTTATGGAACGAGCCGCGTCCCGCCGGCGCGCCGCGGCGGGTCTGGCGGGACTGGGCCCTCGTCGGGGTGCTCGTGCCGGCCGCGATCCTGGAAGGGGTGCTGCGGCCGGACCTGCCGTGGCGGGGCCTGTCGGTCGCCGTCACGGCCGGGCTGGTGCCGCTGCTGTTGTGGCGGCGCACCAGGCCGCTGCTCGTGCTGGCGGTCGCCTTCGTGGCCAACGCCGTGGTGTCCCTGGTGGCGGGCGGGCACAACGTCGAGACGTACACGCTCGCCTACCTGCTGATCCTCGTCTACGCGCTGTTCCGGTGGGGGTCGGGGCGGGAGGCGGTGACCGGGGCCGCGCTGATGCTGGGCGCGGCGGGGCTGTCGGCCGCGCAGGGCCGCCTGGCGGCGGCCGACACGGTGGGGGCGCTGGCGGTGATGGCGGCGGCGCTCGGCCTGGGCGGCGCGCTGCGCTACCGGGCCGGCGCGCGGCTGCGCGAGCTGGACCAGGTGAAGCTGCTGGAGCGCGCCCAGCTCGCCCGCGAGCTGCATGATCTGGTGGCCCATCACGTCTCGGCGATGGCGATCCGGGCGCAGGCGGGCCTGGCGGCGGCCGCCGCGGAGCGGCCCGACGCCGCCGCCGAGGCGCTGCGGGTGATCGAGGCCGAGGCGTCGCGCACGCTGGCCGAGATGCGTTCCATGGTGCACGTGCTGCGCCGCAACGAGCCGGCGGAGCTGACGCCGGGGAAGCACCTCGCCGACCTGGCCGAGCTGGCGGGCCGGGCGAAGGTCGGGCCGGCCGTGGACGTGGAGATCTCCGGCGACGTGGCGCAGGTGCCGCCGTCGGTCGGGGCCGCGATCTACCGCATCGCCCAGGAGTCGGTCACCAACGCCCGGCGGCACGCGCGGCACGCCACCCGGATCGAGGTGCGGGTGTCGGCCGACGACACGGCGGTGCGGCTGCGGGTCAGCGACGACGGCGACGGCGTCGGCCCGCGCCAGATCTCCTCGGCCGGGTACGGCCTCATCGGCATGATCGAGCGCGCGGGCCTGCTGGGCGGCACCTGCGAGGCGGGCCCGAACCCGGGCCGGGGCTGGACCGTCACCGCCGTCCTGCCGCGGACGGGAGCGGCCCGATGAGCGAGCCGATCAGGGTGATCGTCGCCGACGACCAGGAGATCGCCAGGACCGGGCTGCGGATGATCCTCGATCTCCAGCCCGGCATCGAGGTGGTCGCCGAGGCCGGCGACGGGCGGCGCGCGGTCGAGCTGGCCCGGCGGCTGCGGCCGGACGTCTGCCTGCTCGACATCCGCATGCCCGTCCTGGACGGCATCGAGGCCACCCGCCTGCTGGCCGGCCCGGACGTAACCGACCCGCTCGCGGTGGTCGTCATCACCACCTTCGACCTCGACGAGTACGTCTACGCGGCGCTGCGGGCCGGCGCCCGCGGCTTCCTGCTCAAGGACGCGGGCCCCGACCTGCTGGCCCAGGCCGTGCGGGCGGCGGCCGGAGGCGACGCGCTCATCGCCCCGAACATCACGGCCCGCCTGCTCGGCGCGTTCGCCGGGTCGGCGCCGGCCGCGCCGCCCGCGCAGCCGGTCGAGGCGCTGACCGACCGGGAGGAGCAGATCCTGGCGACGGTGGCGCGCGGCCGGACCAACAGCGAGATCGCCGCCGAGCTGCACATCTCGCTCAGCACGGTCAAGAGCCACGTCGCGAGCCTGATGACCAAGCTCGGCGTGCGCAACCGGGTCGAGATCGCGATGTGGGCGTACGAGACCCGCCGGATCAGGCGCTGACCCGCCGCCGCCGGGGGCGGCGGATCACCAGCTCGGCCACGGCCAGGTTGACCGCCCAGCCGGCGCCCAGCAGCAGCGCCCGGGCGGTCTCCCCGGGCGGGCCCGCGAACGCCACCCAGATCCCGGTGATCACGGCCTGGCTGCCGGCGCCGAGCGCGATGGCGTAGGCGCGGGTCATCCAGGCGCGGTGGCCGGTGAAGTCGCGCCGCAGCACGGCGGCCAGGCCGAGGACGAGCGCCGCCGCCATGGCCGAGCCGAACCCGAGCCGGAAGGCGGCCAGCAGGTCGCCGTCCCCGGCCGGGCGGGGGTAGTACAGGGTCATCCACAACCCTGACAGGGCGACCACCAGCCCGCACGGCAGCAGGATGCGCCCCATGAGCCGGTGCCGGGCGGGCGGCCGGCGCCCGCCGAACTGGAAGGCGCCGAGGACGGTGTAGACGGTCGCCGCCACGATGTGCGCCACCACGGGCAGCGGCACGGCGGCGAAGCGGGCGCCTTCCGGCATGACGTCCGGGCCGCCGGCCAGGGCGGTCAGGCGCAGCGCGCCGGCCACCACGGGGACGGCGGACAACACGATCAGCCCGGCGGGCACGAGCCGGGACGCCCGCCGGGGGCCGGTCGGGAACTTGCCGGTCGGGAACTCGCCGGCCGGAGGCTCGCCGGTCGGAGCCTCGCCGGTCGGGGCCTCGCCGATCGGGGCCTCGCCGATCGAGGGCTCGCCGATCGGAGGCTCGCCGGCCGGGGGCTCGGTCGTCGCGGGGCTGGTCACCTGAGTCATGCCCCGATCCTGGCGCCGGGGACGGGCGCCGTTCATCGGCGCTTCGGCCCGGATCCGCCCGTCCCATCGGCCGGTCGGGACGTCGTACTTTCGGCTGTTACGCCGTCCGGAGCCCGCGCCCACACTGGCGGACGAAACGACGGCCCCGAAGGAGAACCTGATGAAGGCCCACGTCCTGCGCCGGTACGGCTCCCCCGACGCCCTGGAGCTCACCGAGCTGCCCTGTCCCGTGCCCGGCCCCGGCGAGGTGCTGGTGCGGGTGCGCGCCACGTCCGTCCAGCCCTTCGACTGGCACCTGATGCGCGGCGAGCCGCGCCTGGCCCGCCTGATGCCCGGCGGTCCCGGCCTGTTCCGGCCCAGCCTCCCCGTCCTCGGCGCGGACATCGCCGGGGTGGTCGAGGAGGCCGGACCCGGAGTGAGCGAGGCGCGGCCGGGCGACGAGGTGTACGCGATGTCCGGGCAGGGCGGGTTCGGCGAGTACGCCGCCGTCAAGGTCGCCGACCTGGCCCCCAAGCCGGCCGCGCTGTCGTTCGAGGAGGCCGCGGCCGTGCCGATGGCGGCCCAGACCGCGCTGCTGGCCCTGCGCGACGACGGCGGGCTGCGCGCCGGGCAGCACGTCCTGGTCAACGGCGCCTCGGGCGGGGTGGGCACGTTCGCGGTGCAGCTCGCCAAGGCGTTCGGCGGGATCGTCACCGGCGTGTGCAGCCCGGCCAACGTGGACCTGGTGCGCTCGCTCGGCGCCGACGAGGTGGTGGACTACACCAAGGAGGACTTCACCCGGCTCGGCCGCCGCTTCGACCTGGTCGTGGACATCGCCGGCAGCCGGCGCGGGAGCGCCTACCGGCGGGTGCTGCGGCCGGGCGGGATCCACGTGCAGGTGGGCGGGCGGGGCAGCCGGTGGTCGCAGCCGATGGGGCGGATGTTCGCGACGATGGCGGCGGCGCCGTTCCTGCCGCACAGGGTCGCCATCACCACGGGCCCGTGGAAGGAGACCCGGCGCAACCTGATGACGTTGACCGGGCACATCGAGGCGGGCGAGCTGCGCCCGGTGATCGACCGGCGGTACGCGTTCGACGACATCCCGGCGGCCGTCCGCTACCAGGAGGAGGGGCACGCGCGCGGCAAGGTCGTCGTCACCGTGGCCCCATGAGGAACGGCGGATTCTCATAACCCCGGCGTTTCGGGGCATCCTAGGGAACCGCGCGGAACGTACGACAGCGATGGGAGTCCCTGATGCCGTTCCTGACCCAGCTCGCCGACGTCGCCCGCCGCACCGGCAGCCCGGTGACCGAGGTGGCGGGCTGGCGGACCCGCGGCCACGGCCCGCAGCCCGAGGTGCAGGGCGTCGTCTGCCACCACACGGCCGGCCCCGCGGGCGGCGGCGACTATCCGTCGCTGGCGGTGGTGCGCGACGGCCGGCCCGGGCTCAGCGGCCCGCTGTCGCACTTCGGGCTCGGCAGGTCCGGGCGCATCTACGTCATCGCCGCCGGGCGGTGCTGGCACAACGCGCCCTCGACCTCGGCGTGGCACGACAACTCCAGCTCCATCGGCATCGAGGCCGAGAACAACGGCACGCAGCCCTGGCCGGAGGTGCAGCGGGAGTCCTACGTCCGGCTGTGCGCGGAGCTGTGCCGGGAGTTCGGGCTGCCGGCCTCGCGGGTGAAGGCGCACCGCGAGGTCAACACCGCCAAACCCGACCCCCACTCCATCGACATGAACGACTTCCGGGCGTCCGTGGCCGCCATACTCAAGGGCGGCCCGGACGCCTCCTGGACGGAGGAGATCGTGAGAAGCCTGCCGACGATCCGGCTCGGCGACGACAACTACGACGTCAAGACCGTGCGCGCCTGCCTGTTCGCCCGCGGCCACGTGCCCGCCGCCGCCTACGGCGACAGCCCGGACGGGCTGCGCGGCTGGCTGGAGTCCACCCGCGCCGACAGCGGCCTGATCGAGCTGGTCCAGGCGTTCCAGCAGGCCAGGGGGATCGGCGCGGACGGCGTCGTCGGCCCGGAGACGTGGCCGTCGCTGCTGCGGGTCTGACCAGCGGATCCGGCCTGCGGATCAGACCCGCGCGTCCGGGCCGCGCGTCCGGCCCGCGCGTCCGGGCCGGTCCCGGCGGGTGGACGGCGCCCGGTCCCGGCCAACGGACGCGCCCGGTCCCGGCCAACGGACGGCGCCCGGTCCCGGTCAGCGGACGATCGTGCGGGCGGCGGCCAGCGCGCCGTCCTGGAACCCCTCGACGCGGATCGTGTGCGCCGCGCCCGCGCCGGGCACCGGCACGGTGACGGTCTCCTGCGTCAGGTCCACCGACGCCCGCGGCCGGCCGTCGAGGTAGACGTCGGCCCGGTCGAGCAGGTGGGTGCGCAGGGTCAGCTCGCCGCCCGAGGCCGCGACCTCCACCTCCAGGCGGCGCGCCGGCAGCGCGGCGAGCAGGCGGCCGGCGTGCTCCAGCAGGTCGGCGTTGTCCTGGAGCACGTCGCGGCGGGTCATGCGGTGGCGCTCGTCGGGGGCCACGCCCAGGTCCTCGACGGGGGTGCCGGCCCGGTCGTGCACGCGCAGCGAGCGCCGGATGGCCACCCGCATGTTCGCCCCGCCGGGCAGCTCGCGGTAGGGCGTCTCCGGCGCCGGTTCGGGCAGCTCCAGCAGCAGCTTGAGCAGGGCGTGCGTCCACACGTTGGCGCCGCCCGCGCCGGTGTTGTCGTCCACGCCGAGCACCGGGCCGATCTGGTGGTCCTGGAAGCCGGCGGCGAAGATGTCGGTCGCCGAGTAGCAGCGAGCGTCGGTGACCAGCACCACCGGCCCGTGGTACTGCTGGCCGAGGACGTTGGCGCCGTCGGCCGGGGTGATGGAGAAGCCGCCGGAGTAGACGGCGCCGGTCTCCAGCGCCTGGTTCATGGACGGGCACCAGGGGCCGAGGTCGATCTGGCCGGTCGGGTTCTGCTCGTGCTGGGCGCAGATGCGTACGTTCAGTGGCGTCGTGATGAACTGCGCGGGCTCGGGCGTGATCGGGCGGGGCGTGAGGGTCTGGAGGGTGAACTCGCTGGCGTGGATGTGGCCGCCGCCGTTGCCGCGCACGTCCACGATGAGCCCGTTCTGCGGCAGCAGGCCGATGAGGCGGACGAACTCGCGGACGAACCCGTCGGGGTCCTGCACGTTGAAGGTGAACACGCGGATGTGGCCGAACGTGCCGGAGCCGGTGGCGACGCTCCTGGCCCGGAAGACCGACGGCATGGAGGTCGGGACGGCCGCGCCCGGCTCGGCGGGCTCGCTGGTGAGCCCGGCGGCGTCCGTCGCCTCCGTGAGCGTGATCGCCTCGGGCACGTAGAGCAGCTTGACGGCCCGGCCGATCTCGTCGGTGCCGAGGTCGAGGCCCTGGGCGACGGCCGCGGTGGTCAGCTCGTCGGCGTCCACGAACGGCGGCAGGTTCTCCGCCACCCGCCACCGCTCGCGCAGCTCCCTGGAGATGCCGTCGGCGCCGACGTAGCCGAGCACCACCCAGTCCTCGTCCGGCGGCACGTGGATGCGCAGCGGCCGGATGGTCAGCGACTCCAGGCCGCGGGCGTGCGCGGCGGCCGGGTTGCTGCCGGCGAAGCGGAAGGCGTTGATGTCCACGGCCCGGTCGATCGGCACGCCGTTCCAGTGCGTGACCTCCACGCCGGGCCCGAACCCCTGCGCGTTGTGGCCCGCGACGACCCGGGCGACGACGTAGTGGCGCTCCTCGCCCTCGTAGTACTCCTCGATCTGGTACGGCAGGTACGCGATCCGGCCGGAGAACGGCTCCGGGAGCAGGTAGTTGGTGTGCAGGTCGCGCAGCGAGAGGAAGATCTGCGACAGCTCGGCGTGGAAGCGCCACTCGGGGTCCATGGTGTCGTCGCTCTGCCTGCCGAGCCGCAGCGCCAGCAGCCGCAGCCGCTGGACCGGGTTGACCGCGTGCATGGCGACCTTGAGCGGCAGGTGCACGTAGTTCTGCTCGATGAGCACCAGCGCCTGCCCCACCAGCACGCGCCGGTCGGCGAGGGTCAGCGTGCCGGCCCTGCGCAGGAAGTCCCGCAGCTCGATCGACTCGGCGAGCCGCTTGTCCATCGCGCCTGAAGCCTCGGTCATTCCTTCCCCATCCCGTCCGGGGGCACGGGAGGAGCGGGGGCTCCCTCGACCACGCCGTCGGACTGCTCGGAGCCTGTACGGACCCGAGCAGCCTGGCACCGGCGGGCGGGCGGCCGCCTCGGGAGGCGGCCTAGGGCTTTCCCTAGTCGCGGCGGGCGGGCCGGTCCGCGTCGGCGAGGGGCCCCCCGGAAACGGCGCGGACCGGCCACGCGCACCGCCCGGCGCGGACCGCCCACGCGCGCCGCCCGCGCCTCACGAGCAGGTCGTGCGGTCGGCGGGGACCGTGCCGTCCATCAGGAACCGGTTCACCGCGGCGTCCACGCAGGCGCTGCCCGCGCCGTACGCGCCGTGCCCCTCGCCCCGGTGGATCAGCTCCACGCCGCTGCCCAGCCGCTCCGCCATCCGGGCGGCGCCCTCGTACGGGGTCGCCGGATCGCCGGTGGTGCCGACCACCAGGATGGGCGGCGCGCCCGGCGCGCTGACGTCCGAGGCGGGCGCCGCCCCGGCCACCGGCCAGCCGGTGCACTGCAGCAGCGACCAGGCCATCAGCTCCCCGAAGACCGGCGAGGCCGAGCGGAACTCCAGCAGCCGCGAGCGCACCCCGGCCGCGGTGTAGCGGTCGCTGAAGTCGGCGCAGCTCACCGCGGTGTTGGCGGACTGGAGAGTGGTGTAGTGGCCGTCGGCGCCGCGGCCGTACAGGGCGTCGGAGAAGCGCAGCAGCAGCTCGCCGTCGCGGCCCTCGATCGCCGTGTGCAACGCGGTGCGCAGGTACGGCCAGAAGCGGTGGGAGTACAGCGCGGCGGCGATCCCGTACAGGGCGTGGGTCTGGGTGAGGCGCCGGCCGCCGGAGGTGGGCAGCGGCTCGGCGTCCAGCCGGTGCAGCAGCCGGGCGATCCGCTCGCGGCCCCGCTTCACGCCGCGCGCCGGGCAGTCGCGCCGGCCGGCGCAGTCGCGCAGGAAGCCGTCCAGCGCCCGCTGGAACCCCTTCGCCTGGTGCAGCGCGGTCCGCGCGACGTCCTCGGTGGGGTCCACGGCGCCGTCCAGGACCATGCGGCCCACCCGGTGCGGGAAGAGGTGGGCGTAGACGCCGCCGAGGCGGGTGCCGTACGAGATGCCGAAGTAGTGCAGCCGCTCCTCGCCGAGGGCCTGGCGCAGCAGGTCCAGGTCGCGGGCGGCGTTCACGGTGCCCACGTAGGGGAGCGTGTCGCGGGCGTTGCGGACGCAGGCCGCGGTGAAGGCGCGGAAGCCGGCGCCCAGGGCGCTCTCCTCGGCCCGGTCGTCGGGGGTGCCGTCCAGGCCGCGCCAGGCGTCGAACTCCCGGCTGTCCAGGCAACGCACGCCGTCGCTGCGGCCGACGCCGCGCGGGTCCAGGCTGACCAGGTCGTAGCGCCGGTGCAGCTTCAGGTAGATGTCGCGGGCTATGGACGGCAGCGTGACCACGCCCGAGTCGCCTGGGCCGCCGAAGTTGAAGACGAGCGAGCCGATGCGCCGCTCGCCCCGGCCCGGCCTGGCCTGGGCACGGACGAGCGCCAGGCGCATCCGCGGGCCGCCGGGACGGGCGTGGTCCAGCGGGACCCGCATCGTGGCGCACTCCCAGGGGGTGCCGTCGGGCAGCGGCCCCGGCCGGCCGCCTGCGCCCTGGACGGAGGCCGGGGCCGGGCACCGCTTCCACCGGAGCTCCTGGTGGCCGAACCTGGCCCCGGCGACCAGCCCGCCCCCGCGCGCCGCCCGCGACCACCCGACCGCCCCGTCCCCGTCCCCGCTCCCGGCCTCCGGCGCCCGCGCCCGCGCCCTCGCCCCCGTCCCCGCCCCCGTCCGCGCCCCCGTCCGGGCATCCGCTCCTGACGGGCCCTGGCCCCTCCGGGTAACCGCCTCCGGCGGGCGCGAGCCGGTCCGGGTGGCCGGTCCCGGCGGGCGCGAGCCCGTCCGAGGGAGCGGTTCGGATGCGGGTGGGCCCGTGCGGGCTGCCGGGGCGGGCGGGGCCGGCACGGTGGCCATCGCCAGGGCCAGGGCGGTGGTGACCGCGAATCTCCTCATACGCACTCCTCGGGCGGACAGGCGGACGGACGGGCGGGCGGGCGGACAGACGGGCGGGTGGGCGGGGCCAGGCGCGGCGGTCGCCGCAGGACGCCAGCCTGACGGCCCGGCCGCCCGGCGTCCGGCGGTTTCCCCGCTCTTGGCACGGCGACGACCCCCTCATGGCCCTTCCAGGCCCCGCACGACGAACCCGCACCGCCCGTCGAAGGTCACCACCCGAACGACGTCGAACCCGTCCGCCCGGCGGGGCCGGCGCAGCCGCCGGTACGTGGCGCGCACCCCGACCTCGGGCACCCGTGCCCGGCCGCTCCGCGCGGCGTTGCGCTCCAGGGAGGCGGCCAGATCCGGCGGGAACCAGTAGGCGACCACCCGGGCCGCGTGCTCCCGGGCCGCCACGATGAGCGGGCTCCACTCCTCCGGGGACGGATTGGTGTTGTCCACCGCTACGCTCCGCCCCTCCACCAGCGCTTCGGCGATCAGCCGGAGCTGGCGGCGCTGGCGGTGCCGGGCGTTGGGCCAGAGATCCTTGCTCACGTGGACGTGGGTCGCCGCCAGATGGCGACGGTAGAAGGCGGACTTGCCCGACGCCTGCAGCCCGACGAGGACGGCGACCTCCAGCCCTTCCGCGCCCGCCCCCAAACCCTCCATGCCCACCCCCCAACCCTCCATGCCCGCGCTCTGCTGGAACCCCTCCACCGCCGTCCCGTGGTGCGCCTACGCCGGCTTCGCCTCCCCGCACTCCGCCGAGGTGGACCACGGGCCCGTCGTCCAGAACGTGCGCTTCGAGCTGGTGGGATCGAGCTTCCCGTCCAACGCCCACAAGGAGCACGTGCGCGGGACCACCTGCGACAACCCCTGCACCTGACCGCCCGCCGGGGCGGGCGCGAGGACCACCTCGCGGTTGCCCACCCCCGGCGCGTCCAGGTAGAGGACCACGGACAGGCGCTCGCCCGGCGCAGGTCGACACCGCGCAGGTCGACACCGCGCAGGCCGACACCGCGCAGGCCGACACCGCGCAGGCCGAGGTCCAGCAGGCGCCGGCGGAAGCCGTCCCAGTGCAGCACGACCTCGCGGTGGTGGCTCCAGCGGTCGCAGCACAGGTGGGTGGTGACGGTGCCGCCCGCCCAGGCTTCGCGCGGGGAGAGCGTGACGACGTCCGACAGGTGAGCGCCGGCCGGCATCGGCGGCGGCTGGTTCTCCGCTGGTGAGGCGCCAGGTGACGGGGTCCAGCGGCAGGTCCACCTCGTACGGCACCTCCTCGGCGCAGCCCTCCGGCAGGTAGGACGACCGGGACAGCAGGGCGAGCCCGCCCAGCGACCCCGGCGGGCACGGGATGGAACGGGATGTCACGCCCCCGGAAGTGATGAAAGATTCATTCACTCACAGGGAGATGAGATGTCACGAATCTTCGCCATCCTGCTCGCGGCGGTCGCGGCGGTGGCCGTGGCGCTGTCCTTCACCTCGCCCGCTTCCGCTTCCGACACCACCATGGGCTGCCAGGTGATCAACAACCACGGCGGGGCCTCGGGCGGGTTCCGGCTGAACTTCTGCGGCACGTTCTTCGCCGACAGCTCCTACGTCATCGACTACGCGGTCCAGAACGGCAACGGCCACTTCACCTGGACCGTGCCCGCCCGCTCCACCAAGGTGGGCGGCTGCACGACGAGCACGCCGTTCTGTGACGTGGTCGTCAGGGCCAGGACGGCCGACCAGTCCTTCACCGCGATCGTGGAGACGCTCGACTCCTCCGGCCTGTCGGTGGTCGTCTCGGCCGAGGCGGACATCCCGGCGGTCTGCGGCTCGGAGCTCTGCTGATCCGGCGCCCGGGAGCGGCCCGCCGCTTCCGGGCACCGCCCGCCCGTCCGGCCGGTCGGCGGTCAGCGGGCGGGGAGCTCTTCCTGGTCGAGGCCGGAGGGAGTACCGGCGGGGTGGCGGGCGGCGGCACGGCGACCCGGGATGGTGACCACGATGAGGGCCGCCAGCACGGCGACGGCGGCCCCGATGACGAACCCGGCGCGGAAGCCCGCCTCCGAGGGCAGCGTCACCGGCCCGAGCTTGATCGTCAGGTTGGCCAGGACCGCGCCGAGCACGGCGCTGGCGGTGGAGGTGCCGATCGCGCGCATGAGGCTGTTGAGTCCGTTGGCGGCGGCCGTCTCGGTACGCGGGACGGCCGCCATGATGAGCGACGGCATCGCCGCGTAGGCGAAGCCGATCCCGGCGGCGACCACGGCCGAGAAGATCAGGATGCCCCAGGCGTACCCCATGAGGGCCAGCGCCAGCAGGTAACCGGAGGCGATGACGAGCGTGCCGAGCAGCAGGGACGTCTTGGGCCCCCGGGCCGCCGACAGGCGGGCCGCGACAGGCGAGATCGCCATCATGACCAGCCCGGACGGCGCCATCCACAGGCCGGCCTCGACCATCGAGCGGCCCAGGCCGTAGCCGGTGGCGGGAGGCAGTTGCAGCAGCTGCGGGGTGATGAGCGACATCGCGTACATGGCGAAGCCGACCACGATGGAGGCCAGGTTCGTCAGCAGCACCTGGCGGCGGGCGGTGGTACGCAGGTCGACCAGCGGGGCGGGCACGCGCAGCTCCCACCAGCCCCACAGCGTCAGCACCAGCGCCGAGGCCGCGAACATGCCGAGCGTGGTCCCACTGGTCCAGCCCCACTCGCTGCCCTTGGAGACCGGCAGCAGGAGCAGCACCAGCCCCGCCGACAGCCCGATCGCGCCGGGCACGTCGAAGCGGCCCGGCGACCTGACCGGCGACTCCGGCACGATCAGCAGGATCAGCACGCTCATCAGCAGCCCGAGCCCGGCGGCCGCCCAGAACAACGCGTGCCAGCTCACGTACTGGGCCACCAGCGCGGCGGCGGGCAGGCCGAGCGCGCCGCCGACGCCGAGCGAGGAGCTCATGAGGCCGACGGCCGAGCCGAGCCGCTGCGGCGGGAGCACGTCCCGCATGATGGCGATGCCGAGCGGGATCACGCCCATGCCGAGGCCCTGCAGGGCGCGGCCCGCCACCATGGGGATCAGCGACTCGGCGGGCGCGCACACGAACGAGCCGGCGGCCAGCAGGAGCGCGCTGGCGACCATGACGCGGCGCTTGCCGTACAGGTCGCCGAGGCGGCCCGAGACGGGCATGGCGACCGCGCCGGCCAGCAGCGTGGCGGTGATGGCCCAGAAGGCGTCGGCGGTCGTGGTGTGCAGCAGCTCGGGCAGGGTGGCGATCAGCGGGACGATCAGGGTCTGCATCAGCGAGACCGTGATGCCCGCCGCCGCTAAGACCCCGACGACCAGCCCGCTGCGCGGCGCGGCCTGTGCTGCTTCCATGCGTCCGTCCCCCGCTCCCGCCCCGCCCGCGGGGCGCAAATGGTGGGCATCATACACATGCCCATCGGACCGGCTTTTCCGACCTCCGGCGGAAGATCGCCGCCTCCCGGGCGCTGCTCCTCGTCCAGGCCCCCGGGGCGCAGCCCGGCCAGGCGGGCCCCGGAGGTGCGCCGCCGGGCGAGTCGCTGCTCCACCGGCGGTCTCCGTTCGTTTAGCTCCTCATTACGCGCTTCCTCCTAGGGTGACGCCCGAGAATCTTCGGGAGTGTCCATGTCACAGCGGAAGGTCAAGCGCAGGCGCGCCGAGCTGCGGCGTATGGAGGCCGAGCGGCAGGCGCGGCACCGGCGGGCGGTGCGCAGGTTCGTGTACGTCGCCGCCGCCCTGGCGGTGCTGGTGGCCGCCGGGACGGGGGTGCTGGTGCTCACCTCGGTGAACCGGCCTCCGGAGACGGCCGCCCCCGCCGCGACGGCATCGCCGAGCGGCACCACCACGTCCACCACCCCCGCGACGGCGCCGGCCACCGGATCGGCCTCGCCGTCGCCCTCCACGAGCGGGGTGGCCTCCCGCTAACCGGCGGGCGGGCAGCGGCGGGCCGAGGGGCGGCGCGGTGCGGCGGGCTCAGACGAGGGCGGCGGGTGAGCGGGCCTCGTGCTCGGCGTACGCCTTGAGCATGGCCAGGTCCTGCCGCAGCCGGCGTTCGGGGTCGGAGCCCAGCAGCCGGGCCACGACGTGCCCCGCCGCCCCCGCCACCGGGTTGTACGCCAGCCGCACCTGAACCTGGGTGCGCCCGCCGGGCAGCTCGGCCAGGCACAGCGCGCCGGTGTGGGCGATGAGCTCGCCCTCGGCCGACTTCCAGGCGATCTCGCGGCCCTCCACGCGGCGGGTCTCGACGGCGTCGAACCGGATCGGCGTCCCGGCGGGCCCGCTGACCAGCCAGTGCGAGGTCAGCCCGTCGGCCGAGCGGCGCACCTCCTGGACGTGCGGCATGAACACCGGGAAGCCCTCGTAGTCGCTGATCAGCTGCCACACGGTCGCGGCGGGTGCGTCCACGGCGACGGCGGCGGTGACGTCGATCGCGCGCCGGCCGGCGTTGATGCCGGTCAGGCGGCTCAGCGGCAGGTTGGTCGCGGCGCGCAGGGCCAGCACCGCCGCCGCGCCCCGGGCCGCGAGCGCGAGCGGGCGCGGCAGCCGGAGCGTGCACAGCCCGGCCGCCCCCGCGCACGCCAGGAGCCTGCCGGTCGGTGACCACCGCTCCTGCAGCAGCTCGGGCACCACCCGCCGCCGGCGTCCCGTGCCCTGCAGCCGGGGCGAGTCGCCCGCCTCGCGGTGGACGGCCCAGGCGGTCTCGACCCGCCGGACGCCCGGGATGCGGCGGGCGGCCCGGCAGGCGCGTTCCTCCTCGGCGGCCAGCACGTCGCCGCCGAGCGTGACGATCCCGTCCTGGACGAGCACCTGGACGGCGTGCGGATGGCTGACGTGGCGGCCCAGCTCGGCGCGTACGCGCTCGTGCAGCACCCGGTCGTCGGCCGTGCCGCCCCGGTACTGGTAGCGGACGGTCGCCGCCCACCCCCGGCAGCGGTTGCCCAGGTCGCGGCCCAGCACGCCCAGGCCGTCACGCAGCTCGTGCGTGACGTGCGCCGCCTTGTCGCGGGCCACGGCCCGGCGGGCGTGCCCGCGCGCCGGGTCGCACAGGTAAGCCGTCGCGGCGCCGGCGCAGAACCCCGCGCCGGCCGCGACGACCCTCCCCGATCTCCGCCGTACCAGGATGGTGGCTTTGTCGTCGTGGTGGTCCGTGCTCGCACGCATGGCGATCCCCCTTGATCCTCACCTCGGCCGGCGGTCCCCGACGCCGGTCGTGTCATGCCGGCGCCGGCTTCCCGCGCGGCGCCGGCCCGGTCCGCGTCCCTCCGCGGGAGCCGGTCATCCCGAGCCGGACGAGCGCTTGCGCTGCTTGCCCCGGTGCAGGGAGGCCATGCGCTCCTCGTGGTGGTGCGGCTCGTGCTTCGGGCGGGAGTGCCGCTGCTTGGAGGCTCCCGTCGTGGCGTTCTCGGCGCTCGGCTTCTTGCCCGCCTTGCGGGCCTCGGCGGCGGCCTTGCGGCGCTGGGTCTCGTCGCCCTCCATCTTCTTGCGGACCATGATGCCCCCGTTCCCCCTGTGGCGATGTCCGTCTCTGGAGGTCCTGCCCCCGGGAGGCGGCCCCTCACCAGGTCAGGGGGCGCGGCCGGGGGCCAGGCCGCGGCGGAAGGCGTAGGTGACGGCCTGGGCGCGGTCGCGCACGCCGGCCTTGGCGAACAGGTTGTTGATGTGGCTCTTCACCGTGGCCTCGGAGATGAACAGGTCGGCGGCGATCTCGGCGTTGGAGCGGCCCTCGGCGATGAGGGCGAGCACCTCGGCCTCGCGCTGCGTCAGCCCGTCGGGCAGCGGCGGCGCTCCCCGCGCCCGGCCACCCCCGGCGCCACGAGCCGGCACCCCACTGCGAGCGGGTGCCTCGGGCTCCGGACCGCTCACCGCCTCGGCCAGGCGGCGCTGGACGTGCGGGGCGAAGTGCGCCTCGCCGTCCGCGACGACCGCGATCGCTCGGGCCAGGGACTCGGCGTCGGCGTCCTTGGTGAGATAGCCGCGGGCGCCGGCCCTCAGCGCCTCGAACACCGACGTGTCGTCCGAGTACGTCGACAGCACCACGATCTCGGTGCCCGGGTGGCGGGCACGGATGCGGCGGGTGGCCTCGACCCCGTCGAGCCTGGGCATGCGCAGGTCCATGAGGACGACGTCGGGGGCGAGGCGGCCGGTCAGCTCGACGGCCTCCAGCCCGTCGGCGGCGGCTCCCACCACCTCGACGCCGGGGAGCAGGCTGAGCAGCAGCATCAGCCCCTCGCGCACCACGGTCTGGTCGTCGGCGACCAGCACCCGCACCGTCATGCCGGCACCCGCAGCACCACCGCGAACCCCCTCCCGTCGGCCTGCGCCCGTAACGACCCGCCCAGCAGCTCGGCCCGCTCCCGCATCCCGATCAACCCGTACCCCTTTCCGCCGGACGCGGGCCCGGGCGCGTCGGAGGAGGACCCAAAGGAAGAGGGCCCGGAGGAAGAAGGCCCGCCCGGACGAGACCAGCCAGGACGGGCCCCGGCTGCTGAGGCTTCGGCGGACGGCGCTTCGGGGGACGGTGACGCGACGGACGGTGACGCGACGGACGGTGACGCGGTGAGCGGTGACGCGGTGAGCGGTGATGCGGCGGACGGTGACGCGGTGAGCGGTGACGCGGTGAGCGGTGACGCGGTGAGCGGTGATGCGTGGGATGGCGCTTCGGGAGACGGTGACGCGGCGGGTGGTGACGCGGTGGGTGGGGATGCCGGGGTGTTCGGGCGGGGGCCGCCGTCGTCGCGGACCTCCAGCTCGCACCACGGGCCCAGGCGGCGTACGGCCACCGACACCGACGCGCCCGGGGCGTGCTTGCGCACGTTGGTGAGGGCCTCCTGGGCGGTGCGGGCCACCGCCAGCCCGGCCTCGGCGGACACCGCCTGCGCCGCCGCGTCCACGGACAGGGCGCAGCCGGTGCCGGTGGCGGCCCGGAACTCGGCGGCCAGCTGCTCCAGCCGCTCGCGCAGCGGCGGGTCGTCGCCGCGCAGGGTGTCGAGGGCGCGCCTCGTCTCCTCCAGGCTCGACCGGGCCAGCCGCACGGCGCGCTCCACCCGGTCGAGGGCCAGCGCCCGGTCGCCGTCGTCCTTGAGCAGCAGCCGGGCCCCCTCCAGGTGCACGACCTGCGCGGACTGCGTGTGGGCGAGGATGTCGTGCACCTCGCGGGCCAGCCGCGCCCGCTCCGACAGCACCGCCTCCCGCGCCCGCGCCTCGGCCAGCTCGGCCGCCTGCCGCCGCGCCATCGACAGCTGCCACACCAGCATGGCCAGCACCGCGCAGTAGGCCAGCCCGACCGTGACGCCCAGCGTGGCGCCCGGATCGAGCGCGATCGCCAGGGAGACGCCCGCCAGCACGGCCAGGTCGGCCAGGGACAGCAGGACCGCCCAGCGCAGCCGCATCCGGAACGGGGCCGCGAAGACCAGCGCGTAGAAGAACGCCATGCTGGTGAACGGATCGACGGCGTGGATGGCCGCCGCCCCGGCGAGCGAGCCCAGCAGCAGCCACCCGTCGCGCCGGGGCTCGGCGGGGCAGGACACCGCCAGCAGGTAGCAGCCCAGCGTCAGCGCGGCGACGGGCACGGCGAGCAGCGCCGGGACGAGGCCCGGCCGCTGGACGATGAACAGGACCGGCCCGTAGGCGAGGTACGACACGAACGCGACGGACAGCGCGACCCGGACCCGGGGACGATCGAGGGCGACCCGAAGACGCCTGAGGACGGCCACTCCGTCACGGTAGACCGGCCTGCGGACGCACGTCATCCACCCGTGGGTGGAACCGGCGGATCAACCCCCGCTCCGATGCCCGCACCCCGCCCGGACGTGCACGATGGCGGGCATGACCGCCATCATCAGCGTCACCGGGCTCGGCAAGTCGTTCGGCGCGGTGACCGCCGTGGACGACCTGTCGTTCGAGGCCCCGCCCGGCGCGATCACCGCCTTCCTGGGGCCCAACGGCGCGGGCAAGACCACCACGCTGCGCATGGTCCTCGGCCTGGTCACGCCCACCAGGGGCGCCGCCACGATCGGGGGCGTGCCCTACCGGCGGCTGGAGCGGCCGCTGGAGCGTGTCGGGGCGGTGCTGGAGTCCGCCTCCTTCCACCCGGGGCTGACCGGCGAGGCCCATCTGGAGGCCGTCCGCTTGGCCGCCGGTCTGCCGGCCGCGCGGGTCGGGCAGGTGCTCGAACAGGTGGGCCTGGAGGCGGCCGGGCGGCGCCGGGTGCGGGCGTACTCGCTGGGCATGCGGCAGCGGCTCGCCCTGGCCACGGCCCTGCTGGGCGCGCCGCCCGTCCTGGTGCTGGACGAGCCCGCCAACGGCCTGGACCCTGACGGCGTGCGCTGGCTGCGCGGGTTCCTGCGGGCCTACGCGCTGGAGGGCAACACCGTCCTGGTCTCGACGCACGTCCTGGCCGAGATCGAGCGGATCGCCGACCACGTCGTGATCATCGCCGGCGGGCGGCTGCGCTGGAGCGGCGCTCTCGCGCCCGGCACCGACCTGGAGGACCTTTACCTGGAGGCGACCCGATGACCGCCAGGCCGGACCGCCCGTCCCTCGCCGAACCGGGCGGCACCACGCCGTCCACGACCACTCCGGCCAGGAGCAGGCTCGTCAGAGCCGAGCTGGCCAAGGCGCGGGCCGCCCGCTCCACGCTCGTGCTGGTGGCGCTCGCGCCGCCGTTCTGCGCCCTGTGGGCGGCGCTGCTCGCGCGGCTCCCCGCGCCGGACGACGCCGCGCGGGTGGCCGGCGTGTACGCGATGGCGCAGCAGGCGTACGTGTTCGCGATGCTGCTCGGGGTCATGGGGACGGCCGGCGAATACCGGCACCGGACCATCACCTGGGCCTTCCTCGCCACCCCGGGGCGGGGAGCGGTGGTGGCGGCGAAGCTGGCCGCGTACGGGCTGATCGGGCTGCTCGTGGCCGTGCCGTCGGCGGCGGCGACCTTGCTCGCGGGGGCGTCGCTGCTGTCGGCGGGCGGCCATCCCGCCCTGACCGGGGACGTGCCGCTCGTCCTCCTCGGCGCGACGGCGAGCACCGTGCTCTACGCGCTGCTGGGCGTGGCGCTGGGTGCCCTGATCAGGAGCCAGGTGGCCGCCGTCGCCCTGACGGTGCTGCTGTTCGCGTACGGCGACTACACCCTGGGCCTGTTCCTGCCCGACGTCTACCGCTGGCTGCCCACCGGCGCGGCCCGCGCGCTCGGCGGGCTGCGGCCGGACTCGGGCCCGCTGCTGCCGTGGTGGGGCGGCGGGCTGCTGTTCGGGGCGTACGTGGCCGCGTTCGTCCTGCTCGCCCGGCTGGTCACCCTGCGCAGGGACGTCACATGACGCTGTCCCTACGCGATCCGGAAGGTGAGGACGTGAGTCCCGGCGGGGACGGTGGCGGCCAGGCGTACCCGGTGGACGGTCTCCGGGACGCCGTCGTGGCCGCGCACCTCCAGCTCCTCCGCCCACGCCCGCCACGGCCCCGGCACGGCCAGCGTCACCGGCCCCCAGGAGACCGCCCGGCCGCCGGGGGCGAGGGCGGGCCGCAGGCGCGAGACGAAGACCTCCTCCACCGGGCACGGCCCGCCGTGGAGGTCGAAGGCGTCGGCGACGTCGAGGCGGCCGGGACGCCAGGTGAACGTGCGGACGAAGCGGGCCAGCCGGGGCGTGTCGTAGGCGGCGGTGAGGTCGAGGGCGAGGACCAGCGGCTCGCCGGGCACGTACGCGGTGACCCGGGCGGCACGCTCGCGGCCGGGGAGCTGGGCGGCGCCGCCGATCAGGGGGACGGAGTGCCAGCCCGCGGCGGCCTGCGGGGTGCGGTAGCGGTGCGGGCCGAAGTAGTCACGGGTGTACTCGGGCGCGCCCAGGTCGTCCAGGATCGTGGCGCCGCCGGCGTGCAGGACGAAGTGGCCGAGGTCGAGGTGGTTGTGCGGCTCGTCGTTGTGTCCGCCTTTGGCGGCGAACGCGGCCCCGGGCGCTCCGGCGGCCCCGGGGGCCCCGGCGGCCCCGGGCGCTCCGGGGGCTCGGGCGACGACGATCCCGGCGTCCGGGAGGAACACCTGCGGGGCGGCCGGGCGGCGGGCGGCGCCGGTGGTCCACCACAGGGTGCGGCTGAGATGGGCCCAGCGGTAGCAGGGGTCGTCGTGGAAGGACGGCTCGTCCGGCTGCTCGGGGACGGGCACGTCCAGGCGGCCGGCCAGGCGGTCGAGCAGGCCGGACGGGTACGCGCCGCGCCCGAGGGAGTCGGCGAAGGCCGGACGGTGGCCGCCGCCGAGGTCGATCGCGGCCGGGTAGCCGGCCATGGCGCGGACGTGGGGGTCGTCCAGCAGGTCGCGGCCGGTGCGCTCGCGCAGCGCCTCAGCGAAGTAGACGAAGTAGCCGAAGCCGTAGGCCCAGTAGTCGGGGCCCTCCAGGCAGGCGCCGTCCTGGCCGGTGCCGGAGCGGAACGACGCCAGTGCCGCCTCGGCGCGGGGCAGCAGGGCGGGCAGGCGCTCCGAGCCGAGGGCCAGGGCGGCCATCCCGGCCGCGCCCGCGCAGACGGCGGCCCAGTTGTGGGTGCACGTCTCCCACCACATGCGGCGGGCCTGCCAGGGGGCCAGGACCCGCCGGTCCACCTCGGCCCGGACGCGGGCGCGTACCTGCGGATCGAGGCGGTCGGCGAGGAGGGCGGTCGCCTCGGCCAGGGTGTGCGCGGTCTCGGCGGCGAACAGGTCCACCTGCTCGGCGACCGGCACGACCGGTGTGGCCGGTGTGGCCGGTGTGGCCGGTGTGGCCGGTGTGGCCGGTGCGACCGGTGTGGTGCAGGCGTCCGGGGCTTGTCCCGGCTCCTGGCGTTCGTGGGCGGGGAGGATCCAAGTGTGCTCGTCGCAGACCGACCAGAGGAGGTCGTCCAGCGCCGGGTCGGGACGAGTGCCCAGGTGGGGGTTCAGGAGGGCGTCGAGGAGGAGGGCGGCGAGGCGGCGGCGGCGCTCGAAGTAGGCGGACTCGTAGGCGAGCCGGTCGCCGGAGTCGGCGAAGCGCCGCCAGAGGCCGAAGGTCAGCTCGGGCGCGGGCGTCTCCCGCGCCCGCACCGCTTCCTCCTGGACCTCCCGCACGAACCGACCGAGCCGACCGGAACGGAAGGACCGACCGGCCGGGCCAGGGCGGGAGTGGCGGCCGGACGGGTCGGAGCGAGAGTGGCGGCCGGACGGGTCGGAGCGGGATTGACGGCCGGACGGGTCGGAGCGGGATTGACGGCCGGACGGGTCGGAGCGAGCGACCGGGTCATGGGGGCCGGAGCGAGCGACCGGGTCATGGGAGTCGGGGCGGGCGGCCGGGTCATGGGGGTCGGGGCGGCTGGGTGGGGTGGGGGTGGACATCAGGCGATGCGGTGCAGGTCGGTGGGGTGGACGGCGCCGCGCAGCGGGTGGCCGCGGGTCAGGCGCTCGACCTCGGCGACCGCGAACTCCCCCAGGCGGCGCAGCTCGCGCCCCCGGGCGCCGCTGATGTGCGGGGTGACCAGGACGTTCGGCAGGCCGAGCAGCGGGTGGCCGGGCGGCAGCGGCTCGGGGTCGGTCACGTCGAGGACGGCGCCGATGCGGCCGCTCGCGCACTGCCGGACCAGGGCGTCGGTGTCGATCAGCGCGCCGCGTGCCGTGTTGACCACGACGGCGCCGTCCCGCAGCAGGGCCAGGCGGCGGCCGTCGAGGAGGTGGCGGGTCTCCGGCAGCTCCGGCGCGTGCACGGTGACCAGCTCGACCCGCCGGCACAGCTCGTCGAGCGGGACGTGCCTGGCGCCGAGCGCGCCCGCCTCCTCGGCCCCCACGTACGGGTCGCTGAGCAGGATCTCGGCCCCGTGCCCGCGCAGGCGGCCGATGACGAGGCGGCCCACCCGCGAGGCCCCGACGACGCCGACGGCCGCGCCGGTCAGCCCGCCCCGCTCGCCGGGGGTCGCCACGCCGGGCAGCGCGTCGCCGGACCAGCCCGCCGCCGCGTACGCCCGCGCCCGCGCGAACGCCTGCTTGGCGGCCAGCACCAGCATGGCGAGGGTGAACTCGGCCACCGGCACCGCGTTGGCGGCGGCCGCCGAGGAGACCGCGATGCCCCGGTCGAAGACGTCCGGCGTCAGGTGGCCCTTGACGCTGCCGGCGGCGTGCACGACCGCGCGCAGGCGCGGCGCGGCGGCCAGCACCGTCGCGTCGATGCGCGGGCAGCCCCAGCCGGTGATGAGGATCTCCGCGTCCAGGGGGCCGTCGAAGGAGTCGAGGACGCCGTCGGCGACGCGGGTCACCGCCGCGAGCCGGCGCATCAGGTCCAGGGGGAACAGCTCGGGCAGCAGGAGCGGCTGCATGGCGAACGCCGCGCGTGGCGCCAGCGTCATCGGGGCCCGAGGCGTCGTACGGAGTCGCGGACGACGATGTGCGTCCCGAGCGTCAGGACCCGCGCCGCGTCCGGCATGGAGGAGGCCGTCCCGAAGGAGGCCGTCCCAGAGGAGGCCGGGGCGGAGGGGGGTGGGGTCGAGGCGGCCGGGGCGGAAGGAGTCAGGGCGGAAGGAGTCGGGGCGGAAGGAGTCGGGGTCGAGGCGGCCCGGGCGGAAGGGGCGCGGGTGGCGGGGGCGCGGGTGGCGGGGGTCGGGTGGCTGTGCGGGAGGCGGCCGAGGGCCAGGCGGACCGCGGTGCGGCCCAGCTCGCCGTGGGGCAGGTGCACGGTGGTCAGGCCGAGGTCCTGGGCCGGCGGCACGTCGTCGTAGCCGACGATCGAGATGTCGTCGGGGACGCGCAGCCCGTGCTCGCGCAGCGCCTGGATGGCGCCCGCGGCGACCAGGTCGTTGCCGGCGAAGACGGCGGTGAAGTCGGGCGGCCCGGCGGCCAGGCGGCGGCGCATGGCGGTGTACCCGGCCTCGCGGTTGAACTCGGCCTCCACCTCCAGCCCCGGGTCGGCGGCCACGCCGTGCTCGGCGAGGGCGGACCGGTAGCCGGCCACGCGGCTGTCGGAGGTGGTGTGGCCGGGGCGCAGCCCCAGGTAGAGGATCCGGCGGTGGCCGGCCGACAGCAGGTGGGCGGTCACGGCGTGCGCGCCGCCGGTGTTGTCGAAGCCGACGACCAGCGCGGGCACCCCCTCTCCCAGCGGCGGCCGGCCGCACAGCACCAGGCGGGAGCCGGCGGCGGCGAGGGCGTGCGCGTACTCGGTCATGCGCTTGCGGTACTCCTCGTCCACGATCACGCTGCCGACCAGGATGACGGCCTCGGCCCGCTGCTCGCGCAGGAGCTGCACGATGGACAGCTCGCGGCCGGTGTCGCCGCCGGTGGTGCAGATCAGCGACAGCCGTCCCTCCTGGGCTGCCTGCTCCTCCACGCCCTGGGCGATGAGCGCGTAGTACGGCACGGCGACGCTGTTGACGACGATGGCGATGGCTCCGGGCCGGGCCGCCGACAGGGCGCGGGCGTGGGCGTTGGGGACGTAGTCCAGCTCGCGCACGGCCCGTACGACCTTGTTGCGGGTGGCGGCGAGCACCGGGTACTCGCCGCCCAGCACGCGGGACACCGTGGCCACCGAGACGCCGGCCCGCTTGGCCACGTCCCTGATGGTGACGCGGTTGGGCGCGGTCATGCGAGCCTCCTGGAAGGTAATCGGTTACCTGGGCGATGTCCTGGACGCTAGGAGATCGGAATTCCGCCGTCAACCCCGCCCTGAGCGCCTTTGTAACGAAAAGTTAACAGCACATTGACTCCCCAGGACGATCGCGTTTAGCGTCCGGCTCACGACGTCTGAAGTAACCGGTTACCTGACATCGGCCCCGATCCTTCCCCCAGAGAGGTGGCCCCGATGGACAGACCACTCACGCGCCGCGGACTGCTGAAGGGATCCGTGCTCTTCGTCGCCGGCGCCGCCGTGTCCGCGTGCGGCGGCGACCCCCTGGCCAGGACGAAGTCCTCGCCCGCCGGGGGCGCCCCCAGGATCACGCTGAACCACTGGTACCACGAGTACGGCGAGGAGGGCACCCAGCAGGCGGCGATGCGGTACGCGGCCGACTTCACCAAGGCCAACCCCGACATCGCGGTCAAGGTGTCATGGATCCCGGGTGACTACGGCACCAAGTGGACCGCCGCCGTGCTGACCGCCGACGGCCCCGACGTCTACGAGGTCAACGACGTCAGCCCGAACATGGTGAAGGCCGGCCAGGTGACCCCGCTGGACGACGTGCTGGGCGCGGAGAAGTCCGACTTCGACCCGAAGGTGCTGGCGCCGTACACGTGGGGCGGCCAGGTCTACGCAGTGCCCATGATCATCGACCCGATGTTGTTGTTCTACCGCAAGTCGCTGTTCCAGAAGGCCGGGCTGGCGGTGCCGGCGAGCTTCCCCGAGCTGCTCGCGGCGGCGAAGAAGCTGACGGCCGGCAAGCAGAAGGGATTGTTCGCCGGCAACGACGGCATCGGCCCGCTCAACACGATGGTGCCCTGGTCGAACGGCAACCTGCTGATCGACGACCGCAAGATCACCTACAACGACCCGAAGGTGGTCGAGGCGCTGGCCGGGCTCAAGGAGCTCTACGACGCCAGGACGACGTTGCAGGGCTACTCGACCGACTGGTGGGACCCCGGGGCGCTCATCAACGGCGCGGCGGCCATGCAATGGGTGGGCCTGTGGGCGGTACCGGGCATGACCGAGGCCCTCGGCGACGACTTCGACGCCTTCGCGCTGCCGCCGTTCGGCCCGGGCGGGCGGGCCGTGGTCAACATGGGCGGCTGGGTGCAGGTCGTCAACGGCAAGAGCCGCAACCTGGACGCGGCCAAGAAGTACGTACGCTGGCTGTGGGTGGAGAACACCGCCGCGCAGACCGACTGGAGCCTCGCCTACGGCTTCCACGTCCCGCCCCGGATCAGCGCCGCCGCCAAGGCCGACAAGCTGACCGGCGGCCCGGCCAGGACGGTCATGGACGCGGTGGCCGCGCACGGCGTCAAGCAGCCGGCGCTGTGGACCGCCGAGGTTCGCCAGCCCTACACCGACGCCGTCACCGCGATCGTCAAGAAGGGCGCCGACCCGGAGAAGACGCTGGCCGAGGCGGCCAGGCGCTCGCAGGACATCCTGGACAAGGTGCCGGTCCTGTGACCGCGACGGCCGCCCCCGCGACGGTCCGCGCCGGCGGGCGGCGCCGGGCCGCCGCCCGCTGGCCGGCCTGGCGGGCGTTCATCCTGCTCACGCTGCCGATGGTGGCGGGGCTGTTCCTGTTCAAGTACGTCGCCATCGGCTGGGGGCTGCTGCTCAGCTTCAACGACGCGCGCGGCACGATCAGCCTGGGCGCCTGGAACGGCCTGGACAACTACCGGCGGCTGCTGTCGGACCCGGCCTTCACCAGGTCGCTGGTGACGATCCTGCTGTTCACGCTGTTCATCGTGCCGGTGACGTTCGCGCTGGCGCTCGGGCTGGCGGTGCTGGTCAACCGGCTGCGCCGGGGGCGGGCGCTGTTCAGGACCACGTTCTTCGTGCCGGCGGCCGTGTCGTACGTGGTGGGCGCGCTGGTGTGGAAGATGAGCCTGTTCAGCGGCACGCCGTCCGGGGTGGCCAACAGCCTGGCGTACCTGCTGGGGCACGAGGACGCCATCGGCTGGGTGGCGACCGTGGACCCGCCGCTGTACTGGGTCGTGCTGGTCACCGTGCGGCTGTGGTTGCAGACCGGCTTCTACATGATCCTGTTCCTGGCCGGCATCCAGCAGGTGCCCGCCCAGCTCTACGAGGCCGCCCGCGTGGACGGCGCGCACTCCGAGCGGCAGTTGTTCTGGCACATCACCTGGCCGATGCTGCGCAACACGTCGGTGGCGGTCACGCTGCTGCTGATCATCAACGCGTTCCAGGCGTTCGACGAGTTCTACAACATCCTGGCCTCCAACCTGTCGGGGCTCGGCGGCGCGGACGGCCGCACGCCGCTGATCTACCTGTTCCAGACCGCGCTGGGCGAACAGAACTACGGCGCGGGGTCGGCGGGGGCGTTCGTGGTCACCGTGCTGATCGTGCTGTTCACCCTGGTGCAGGGCCGTTTCGCCGGGTTCGGCCGCACCGACGAGGAGGAGGCGCGATGAGGCGGCCGCGGCTGGGCTCGTACGCGGCGGCGGTGGTGTTCGCGGTGCCGTTCCTGCTGCCGTTCTACCTGCTGGTACGCAACGCGCTGATGACCCGGCGGGAGCTGGGCTCGCTGGACTGGCACTGGTGGCCGGAGAGCGTGACGTTCCAGGGCTTCGCCGACGCCTTCGGCAACGAGGCCGTGCCGCTGGCGCACGCGCTGGGCAACTCGGCGCTGATCTCCACGATCTCCGCGCCGGTGAGCACGCTGCTGGCCTCGATGGCCGGGTACGCGCTGGCCCGCATCCCGGTGGCGGCGGCGCGGCCGGTGTTCTTCTTCGTCATCGCCACGATGATGGTGCCGGGCGCGGCCACGTTCATCCCGACGTTCGTCGTGGTCGGCTCGATGGGCGGGGTCGACACGCTGTGGGGGCTGATCGTGCCCGGCCTGTTCAGCGCGTTCGCGGTGCTGTTGTTCCGCGGCTTCTACCTGCGCTTCCCGCGCGAGCTGGAGGACGCGGGGCGGGTGGACGGCCTGGGCCACCTGGGCCTCTACCTCCGGCTGGCGCTGCCGAACTCGGGGGCGCTGTTCGCCTCGCTCGGCATCCTGTCGTTCATCGAGCACTGGAACGCGTTCCTGTGGCCGCTGGTCATCGGGCAGGACCCGGAGTACTGGACGGTCCAGGTCGCGCTGTCCACCAACCTCAACCAGCAGGCCGTGAACCTGCCGGCGCTGTTCGCCGGTGCGCTGGTGGCCATCCTGCCCCTGGTGGCGCTGTTCCTCCTCGCCCAGCGCTGGATCGTCAGGGGCGTCCTGCTCACCGGCATCAAAGGCTGACCTCCGGAAGGAGCCCCCATGTCCCGCGTCGTCACCCTCCTGCTGGCCGGGCTGTGCCTGGTCCTGTCGCCCGCGCTTCCCGCGCGGGCCGCGCCGGTCACCGTACCGGTGGGCGCGCCGTTCACCGACACCTCGGGCGCCCCGCTGCACGCCCACGGCGGCGGGATGCTCAAGGTCGGCTCGTACTACTACTGGTTCGGCGAGAACCGCAACGCCGACGGCACCTTCCGCTACGTCTCCGCCTACCGCTCGGCCGACCTGCGCTCCTGGGAGTTCCGCGGCCACGTGCTCACCCAGTCCAGCGCGGCCGAGCTGCAGGTGGCCAACATCGAGCGGCCGAAGGTGATCTACAACGCGGCCACCGGCCGGTACGTGATGTGGATGCACAAGGAGAACGGCGGCGACTACGGGGAGGCGCGGGCGGCCGTCGCCGTGTCGTCCACGGTGGACGGCCCCTACACCTACCTGCGCAGCTTCCGGCCGCTCGGGCACATGTCGCGCGACATCACGGCGTTCGTGGACACCGACGGCGCGGGCTACATGATCTCGGCCGCGAACGAGAACTACGACCTGCACGTCTACCGGCTCACCGCCGACTACACCGACGTGTCGTCGCTGGTGCGCGTGTGGGCCGGCGACCACCGGGAGGCGCCCGCCCTGTTCAAGCGCGGCGGCGTCTACTTCATGCTGACCTCCGGCGCCACCGGCTGGCAGCCCAACCAGGCCCGGTACGCCACCGCCACCAGCCTCACCGGCACCTGGAGCGCCTGGCAGAACGTCGGCGACGTCACCACCTTCGGCTCGCAGCCGGCGTACGTGCTGCCGGTGCAGGGCACCTCCGGCACCTCGTACCTGTACCTGGGCGACCGGTGGGCGGGCGCGTGGGGCGGGCCGGTCAACGACTCGCGGTACGTGTGGCTGCCGATCCAGTTCCCGAGCGCCACCTCGATGAGCCTGTCGTACGCGCGGGAGCTGACGATCGACGCGGCGGCCGGCACGGTCACGCCCGTCGGCTCCGGCTACGACCGGCTGACCGTGCGTCACTCGGGCAAGTGCGCCGACGTGCGCAACGCCTCCGCCGCCGACCTGACCGCCGTCATCCAGTACACCTGCGGCGGCGGCACGAACCAGCAGTGGCGGATCCAGTCGGTCAGTGGCGGCTACGTGCAGGTCGTGGCCCGGCACTCGGGCAAGTGCCTGGACGTCAACGGCCAGAGCACCGCCGACGGGGCCGCGCTGCAGCAGTACGCCTGCGGCTCCGGCGCCAACCAGCAGTGGTCGCTGCAGGACGCGGGCGGCGGCTACCTGCGCCTGGTGGCCCAGCACTCGGGCAAGTGCGCGGACCTGCCGTCGTCGTCGCAGGCCGACGACGTGCAGTTCAAGCAGTATCCATGCAACGGCGGCCAGAACCAGCAGTTCCTGCGCGCGCCGTTGTAGGCAGCCGTCGCGGGGGCCGGCGTGAAGGGGGCGGTGTGAGGGGCCGGCCTGAGGGGCCGTCCTGAGGGGCCGTCCGTTCCAGCGGGCGGTCATGGCCTGGTCAAGCGCCCACCCCCGCCCGAATCGCCACGATTCGTGACGTTAGAGTGACGAATTGTGAACGAGAAGCTCGTGGAAATAGCCTGGCCCGGCCTCGGGATCACCGTGGCCGCCGAACTCGACCAGCGGAACCCGGCCCTCGCCCGGTGCTTCTGGGACGCCCTGCCGTACCGGAGCCTGCAGGGCCACGCCCTGGTCGCCGGCCATCACCTCTACCACGTCGCGCCGGTCCACTCGCTGCTGCACGCGCCCGCGGAGCACCGCGTGGACCGGCGCACCGTCCCCGACGGGACCCTGTTCTGCTCGCGGCTGCAGCATCTCGGCATCAAGTACGGCGAGCTCACCGAGCCCATGACCGCCACGCCCATCGGCCAGGTCCTCCCGGAGCACCTGGACGCCCTGATCGAGGCGGGCCGCGAGGTGTGGCGGGCCGTCTACACCACCAAGGAGCCGGTCATCGCCGAGGTGCGGCGCGCCGGCGAGGAGGGCGGCCACCGGCTGCCCCGCCTGCCCGTCGGCGACCCGCAGGTCAACGCGCTCATCTCGGACGTGCACGCCGAGACCGAGCGCATCTGGCTCCAGCCGCCGCAGGAGCTGGTGGACCTGCACGAGGGCCGCATCGCCTCCCGCGCCGGCAGCTACGAGACGGTGCTGACCACGCTGCTGTTCGTCAACGGCGAGACCCGCCCGCTCGGCTACAGCTGCTACGGCGGCCTGGTCCGCGCCGCCATCGAGGGCATGCCGATGCCGTGGCTGCGGCAGATGACCCGGCTGCTGGCCCACACCCCGGCGGAGTTCCTCGGCTACTGCGGCCTGGACACGCTGTGGGGCTTCACCCGCCGGCTCATGGACAACCTGGACCGGATCGACGACCACGTCGACTTCATGTCGGCGATGGCCCACATGGCCCTCTACTGCAACTGCCTCGGCGGGTGGAACCTGCACCTGTTCCCGTGGCAGGCGGGCGACAGCCTGCGCCGCGTGGAGGCCCACATATGAGCGACACCCGCGTGGCGGTGATCGGCGGCGGCGTCATCGGCCTGTCGATCGCCTACCATCTCGCGGAGGCCGGGGTCGAGACGACGCTGCTGGAACGCGGCGCGCTCGGCTCCGGCGCCTCGCGCGCCACCGCCGACGTGGTGCGCTCCTACTTCGCCGGCAACCCGGTCAGCTCGGCGCTGGCCGTGCGCAGCCTGGAGGCCTACCGGGCCTTCTCCGCGCGGCCGGGCGCCGACCTGCCGCTGCGGCAGGTCGGCTACCTGGTCCTGTTCACCGAGCCCGGCCAGGTCGCCGCCTTCGAGGCCGACCTGCCGGCGCAGCGGGAGGCCGGCGTGGACGTGCGGCTCATCGGCGCGGACGAGGCCCGGGAGCGCAACCCGCTCATCGGCGACCTCCCGCTGCTGGCCGCCGCCTGGTCGCCGCAGGCGTACGTCTCCGACACCACCGCCATCGTCACCGCGTACGCCGAGGCGGCCCGCCGCTCCGGCGCCACGCTGTGCACGGAACGGCCGGTCACCGCGATCGACGCGGCGGCCGGGCGGGTGTTCACCGCGGACGGCGGCGAGCTGACGGCGGAGGCGATCATCTGCGCGGCCGGCGCCTGGTCGCCCGCGCTGGTGCGCAGCGCGGGCGTGGACCTGCCGATGACCGAGCCCATCGAGCAGGAACTGCTGGTCACCGACCCGCTGCCGCCCGGCACGCCGGACATCCCGTGCACCCTGCACGCCGCCAGCGGCCTGCTGTCGCGGACCCGGGGCGAGCGGCTGCTGATCGGCATGGGCTACCCGGGGCCGGACCGGCAGGCGTGGCGGCGGCAGGTGGCCGAGCGGTTCGCGGCGGTGTACCCGGGCCTGGCGGAGCTGACCCTGCACCCGGCCGTCACCGGCCTGCGCGACGCCAGCCCCGACAAGCGCGCCTTCATCGGCCACCGGCCGGGGCCGCCGGCGTTCCTGTACGCCACCGGCTTCTCCGGGCACGGCCTGTGCAACGCGCCGGCCGCCGGCGAGCTGGTCCGCGACCTCTACCTGGAGCAGGACCCGGCCTTCGACGTGACCGCGCTGGCGGTCGGCAGACAACGAACGGGATGACCCATGACCGAGCTAGTCCGCTTCATCATCGACCCGGCCGCGCCGGACCCGCACGCCGACAACGACAGGCTGCGCGCGGCCGGCCCGCTCGTGCCGGTGACGGCCGAGGGCGTGGACGCCTGGGCGGCCACCCGGTACGCGACGCTGATGACCGTCCTGACCCATCCGGACCTGACCAGGGAGATCCAGTACTGGGACCCGCTGGAGCGCTCCACGCTGCCGCCCGGCACGGCCATCGACCGCATCGTCACCGACATCTCCATGCTCAACGCCGACGGCGAGGACCACCGGCGGCTGCGCGGCCCGCTCGCCGTCGGCTTCACCCCGCGCCGGGTGCAGGGCCTGCGGCCCAAGATCGAGGCGCTCACCGGCGCGCTGCTCGACGGCCTGGCCGCGATGCCACCGGACGAGCCGGTGGACCTGCGGGCGCACTTCGCCTACCCGCTGCCGCGCGACGTCATCTCCGAGATGATCGGCATCCCGGCGGCGCACCAGGACCGCCTGCACGAGCTGACCGACGCCGTCGCGCACGTCAGCGACGAGCTGGAGGACGGCCCGCGGGTACGCGAGGAGCTGCACGCGCTGCTGCACGAGATCATCGAGGCGCGGCGCCGCTCGCCCGGAGAGGACATCATCACCGACCTCATCACGCTGCGCGAGCAGGACGGCGGCAAGCTGTCGGAGGAGGAGCTGTTCGCCACCATCGACCTGCTGTTCATCGCCGGCCACGTCACGACCGTCAACCTCATCACCAACGCCATCGGCGCGCTGCTGCACACGCCCGGCCAGCTCGACCTGCTGCGCTCGGGCCGCTGCCCGGTCACCGCGGCCGTGGAGGAGACGCTGCGCTGGGACTCGCCGATCTCCTACTTCCCGTTCCGCTACGCCAAGCGCGACGTGGAGATCGACGGCGTGCACCTGCGGGCCGGGGAGGCGGTGCTGGCCTGCTTCGCCGCCTCCGGGCGGGACCCGGAGCAGTTCGGCGCGGACGCCGACCGCTTCGACATCACCGACCCGCCGGCCTCGCACCTGGCCTTCGGCCACGGGCCGCACTTCTGCCTGGGCGCGCCGCTGGCCCGGCTGGAGGCGGAGATCGCGCTGGGGGCGCTGTTCGCGGCGTTCCCGCGGATCAGGGCCGCCGGGCCGCGCGAGGAGCTGTGCCAGATCGACACGCTGCTGGGCAACAGCACCCGCACCATGCCGGTGCTCCTCGGGCCGCGCGCCCGCTAGGAACGCCCGCCGGGGTCCAGCCGGGCGCCAGCGGGAGCCGGCCTCGGGTTCAGCCGGGGTTCAGCCGGGAGCCGGCCTCGGGTTCAGCCAGGGTCCAGCCGGGAGCCGGCCTCGGGTTCAGCCAGGGTCCAGCCGAGGCCCAGTCCGGCCCCGGCGGCCGCGCGATAGCCTTGCCCCGTGTCTCAGCGCCCCGTGTCCCAGCCTCCCGCGCCCCAGCCCGATCTGCGTGCCCCCCTGCGCCTGGCCACCACGATCCGCCCTTACGACTGGGGCTCGGTGACCGCCCTGCCCGAGCTGTTCGGCACGGAGCCCACCGGGGAGCCGCAGGCCGAGCTCTGGATGGGCGCCCATCCCGGCGCGCCCTCCACCGTCGCGGGCGTCCCGCTGGGCACCGTCATCGCCGCCGACCCGGCCGCCGCGCTCGGCCCCGGCACCGCCGCGCGCTTCGGCGGGCGGCTGCCCTACCTGCTGAAGGTGCTGGCCGTCGCCCGGCCGCTGTCGCTCCAGGTGCACCCGAGCGCCGAGCAGGCGCGGGCGGGGTACGCCGCGGAGAACGCGCGCGGCATCGCGCTCGACGCGCGCGAGCGCACGTACAAGGACGACTCGCACAAACCCGAGATGGTCTGCGCGGTCACGCCGTTCCACGGGTTGTGCGGCTTCCGCTCCCCCGCCGGCACCGCCGGCCTGCTCGACCGGCTCGGCGTGCCCGGCCTGCGGCCCTGGATCGACGTGCTGCGCACCGCCGAGCCCGCCGAGGCCCTGCGCACGGTCTTCGCCGAGATGCTCGGCGACGCCGCCGGGCCGCTGCGGGCGCAGGTCGAGCGCGCGCTGCTCGCCACCGGCGACCCGGAGCTCGCCCCGTACGCCGGGATCGCCCGCGCCTGCCCCGGCGACCGCGGCGTGAGCGCCGCCCTGCTGCTGCACCACGTCGAGCTGGCCCCGGGCGAGGCCCTCTACCTGGGTGCCGGCGTCCCGCACGCCTACCTCGGCGGCGTCGGCGTCGAGATCATGGCCAACTCCGACAACGTGCTGCGCTGCGGCCTGACCGGCAAGCACATCGACGTGCCCGAGCTGATGCGGGTGGTGGGCTTCGCGCCCGCCGAGCCGCACCGGGTGCCCGCCGAGCCCGGCGGCCCCGGCGAGCACCGCTACCTGCCGCCGGCGCCGGAGTTCGCGCTGGCCCGGCACGAGCTGGACGGCGAGCGCGGGCACGACCTGCCCGGCGGCGTGCCGCAGATCGTGTTGTGCGTCGAGGGCGAGGCCCGGCTGGACGGCACGCTGACACTGCACCCGGGCGAGTCGGCTTTCGTGCCCGCCGAGGTTTCGCACCCCCGCCTTGAGGGAAAGGGGACTGCCTACCGGGCGACCCCCGGAGGTTGATCAAGACTTGAAAAGCCGGACATCCCTACGGTGTAGCGCAACAAGTGGCAAACAGTGCCGCAAGTCCTGGTAAATCAAGCCTTTCGCCGCTACCCTCCGGCCCCGCCGCCCGGCGACCATCGTGATGTACCCGCTAGCGGAGGTGAACCGATCATGGTCGGCGGTCGCATGCTCATGGAGTCGCCGGCGCTCGACGCCGAGCTGCTGGCGATCAAGAAGCGCGTCTCCGAGCTGGAGGAGCAGGTGCGCACGCTCAACGCGGCCAACCTGGCGCTCGTCCGCGCGATGGAGGGGCTCAACGAGCAGCTGCGCCGCTCGCCCGAGGACGAGCGGCACCTGGCCGCCACCACCCGCTGACGGCCGGCCTCCGGCTGACGGACCGGACCCGGCCTCCGGCTGACGGACCGGACCCGGCCTCCGGCTGACGGACCGGCCCCGGCCTCCGGCGCTCCTCGACCTTCCTCGGCGCGTTCCTCAGCCTTGGCGCCTCTCAGGCCCGGCGCCTCTCAGGCCCGGCGCCTCTCCCACGTGGAGGCCGCCCCGGCCAGGATCCGGGCGAGCCGGGCCGGCCGGGTGATCATGGGCCAGTGCCCCGAGTCGAGGTCGGCGAACTCCAGGTGCCCGGCCCGGGCCAGCTCGGGCACCTCGCCCGCGGCGATCCACTCCCGCGCCTCGTCCGGGCCGAACTCGGGGCACACGACGAGGACGGGCACGTCGAACCGGCGCTCGTCCGCCAGCCGCACCCGCCCCCTCGCCACGCCCTCGGGAACGGGGATCGCGGCGGCCGCGAAGTCCTTCCTGGCCTGCTCGTCGAGGTCGGCGGAGTCCGGCCCGTCGAACGGCTCCCAGCCGGGGAAGGGCATGACACCGCCGGTCACCTCGAAGAAGTCGGCGTAGGGCCGCCCGTCGGCGGCCGGGAACCCGCCGATGAGCGCCACCCCGGCGACCCGCTCGGGGCGTGCGTCGGCCGCCATCCAGGCCAGGGTGCAGGCGGCGGAGTGTCCCGCCACCATCAGCTCGCCGGGGGCGGCGTCCACGGCGGCCAGCACCGCCGCCACCTGGTCGTCCAGCGTGGCGGAGCCGGCCCCGTCGCCCTGGCCGGGCAGGGTGAGCGGGACGGGGCGGTGGCCGAGCTCCTCGATCGCGGGCGCGACCCCGTCCCACGCGGAGCCGTCGAGCCACAGGCCGGCGATGAGCAGGATGTCCATGTCGATGCTTTCTCCTCAGATCGGTGCGGCACGCCAGGTTAGAGCCGGTTCCGGACGTTCTGCTTCCGGTTCGTCCGCCCGCCTCGTAATCTTCTTCCGTGCCGAGCGACCTCAGCCCGACCGCGCGGGCCCTGCGCGCGATGGAGATCCTGCGGGCGCGTCCCGGCGTGACGGCCGGCGAGCTCGCCGCCGGCCTGGGCGTCACCGAGCGGGCCGCCCGCCGGTACGTCGGGATCCTGCGCGAGGCCGGCATCCCGGTCGAGTCGGCCCGCGGCCCCTACGGCGGCTACCGGCTCGGGCGCGGCACCCGGCTGCCGCCGGTCGCCTTCACCGAGCCCGAGGCGATCGGCCTGGTCATGGCGGTGCTCGACAGCGGGCAGCCGGGCGACGAGCCCGTCGGCGCCGCCCTGGACAAGGTCATCCGCGCCCTGCCCGACCACCTCGCCCGGCAGGCGGCCACGCTGCGCGGCCACGCGGCGGCCGCGCCGGACCGGAACGCGGCCCGCCCGGACCCGGCCATCACCGGCGCGCTGGTGGCCGCCGTCGCCGATCGGCGGCGCGTGGTCGTCGCCTACCGCAGCGAGTCCGGCAACGCGTGGGAGGCCGAGGTGGACCCGTGGGCGGTCGTCGTGCGCCACGGGCGCTGGTACCTGCTGTGCCACTCCCACCGCGCGGGCGCCGTACGCACCTATCGCGTGGACCGGATCCGCGAGGTGCGGCGGGGCACGCGCGGCTTCGAGCCGCCCGGCGGGCTCGACCCGGTGGCGGCGCTGGAGGAGCACCTGGGCACCGGCTGGGAGTTCGCCACCCGCGTCGTGTTCGACGCCCCTTCGGCGGAGGTGGCGCCCTGGATCCGGCCGCCGATGGGGCGGCTCGAACCGGTGGGCGACGGCGGCTGCCTGCTCGTCGGCAGCACGAGCAACCCCGCCATGTACGCCGAGGAATGGCTGCCGGCTGTGCCGTTCCCCTTCCGCGTGGAGGGCGGGCCCGAGCTGCGCGCCGCGGTCGCGAGGCTCACCGCCCGCCTCACCGCCTCCCTCGCGGACCCGCCCGCCGGGCGGCCCTGACCGCCCTGCCGCTCCGGCCGCGGGTCACGCCCGCCGGCGGGCCTTGATGACGTAGTCCGCGTGGGTGCCGGGGGTGCCGTCGGGGGCGTTGCGCTCGCGGACGAACTCCTCGCAGGTCAGCACCTCCCACGCGGGCTCGTCCAGCTTCACGGCGTCGAGGACCTCGCGCGGCGTCGGGAAGGTCACCTCGCCCGGCGGCTCCTCCATCCAGGACGGCCAGCCCCGGTGCCCGGTGATCAGCAGCACCCCGCCGGGGGCGACGGCGTCGGCCGCGGCGCGCAGGATCTCCTCGCGGGGCAGCTCCACCGGGGAGTGCAGGTAGCTGGCGGAGACCAGGTCGTAGGAGCCCTCGGGGAAGGACTCGGCCAGGTCGTGGCGCTGCCACTCGACCCGGTCGGCCACGCCCGCCCGCGCGGCCTCCTCGGCGGCGCGGGCGAGCGCCACGCGGGAGACGTCGGCGGCGGTGACCCGCCAGCCGCGCGTGGCCAGCCAGATCGCGTCGGCCCCCTCGCCGCAGCCCAGGTCCAGGGCGCGGCCCGCGGGCAGGTCACCGGCCTCGCGGACGAGGGCGAGGTTGGGCTGCCCGCTCCAGATCCGCTCCTGCTCGCCGTAGCGGTCGTCCCAGAACGCGGCCGCCGTGGTCCCTTCCGGCATCTCGAACCTCCCTTGTCCGTTGTGGTGGTTGTGGTGACGGCCTCGCGCGCCGGCGCCGGCGCCGGCGCCGGCGTCGCGGAGGGCGGCGACGGCGCGGCGGCTCTCCTGCTCGATCAGGTCGGCGTTGATGGCCGCCGCCGCCCGCACGGCGCCCGCCGCCGCGGCGATGACCTGGTCGGTCACGCTGGCGGCGTTCCCCGCGACCCACACCCCCGGCACCCGGGTGGCGCCGGTGGGGTCGGCGGGCACGTGGGTGCCGATGACGTGCCCGGCCATGACCAGCTCCTCGGTCTCCAGCCCCAGCCCGGGCAGCAGGTCGGAGCGCGCGCTGAGCCGGGTGCCGACGGCGAGCGCCTCGCACGCCACCACCCGCCCGCCGTCCACTCGCCCGCCGTCCACTCGCCCGTCGTCCAGCCGCACCCCGGCCAGCCGGTCGCCGGTGACCTCCAGCCCGGTCACCCGCCCCTCGACCACCGTGACGCCGCGCGCGGCCAGCTTCTCGCGCTGCTCGGCGTCCGGCTCGGGCCCGTCGTGCAGGAAGAAGGTGACCCGGTCGCTCCACTGCCGCCACAGCAGCGCCTGGTGCACCCCCAGCGGGCCGGTGGACAGCACGCCGATGGCCCGGTCGCGCACTTCCCAGCCGTGGCAGTAGGGGCAGTGCAGCACGTCCCGGCCCCACCGCTCGGCCAGGCCGGGCACGTCGGGCAGCTCGTCCACCAGCCCGGTGGCCAGCAGCAGGCGCTCCGCCTCGACCGCCGTGCCGTCGTCCATCGTCACCCGGAACGGTCCAGGCTCGGCGTCGCCGCCGAGGCGTTCGGCGGCCACGACCGTGCCGGTGACGATCTCGCCGCCGTACCCCGCGACCTCCTCGCGGCCGGTGGCCAGCAGCTCGTGCGGCGGCGTTCCCTCCCTGGTCAGGAAGGCGTGCACGCCGTCGGCGGGGGCGTTGCGGGGGCGGCCCGCGTCCACGACGAGCACCTTGCGGCGGGCCCGGCCCAGCGTCAGCGCGCCGCTCAGCCCGGCGGCCCCGCCGCCCACGACCACCACGTCATATCTCGCGTCCATCGGACGTCTCCTTCCGTATCGCTTCGCTGCGCCACTGTCCGCCATCGGCGGCGGGATTGACAAACTTCGTTGCCGAAACGGCAAAGCAGCCGGGAAGTGGCCGGTGCGTGTCCTGGTTACGGCGGGCGCGCTCGGCGAGGCTGGCCGCAATCGCTCCGGCACTTCACAGGGAGACCCGATGCAGGCGACGACAAGAAAGCCCCGCAGGACGCGGCCCATGTCCCGGGCCCTGGTGACGGCGGCGGCGCTGGCCGCCACGGCGGCGGTCGCCGTGGCGCCCGCCTCGGCGGCCACGCGCGCGAACGCCCAGCTCGCGCGCCCGGCCGGCACCAGCGTCTGCCTGGGCCTGTGGGCCTCGTACAACGCGATCCTGCTCCGGCACTGGGGGCCGGACTGCAGCCCGAACGGCACCTACCACATCCACGTCTGGGGCGGTGGCCGCGACATGAACTACCCCACCTACACCTACAACGGCAACACCAGGGACTTCTCCTACACCTGGCCCGTCCCCGCGGGCACCAACATCTGCGCGGAGCTCTGGCGCCACAAGCCGGGCGGCGGCTACGAGAGCTACGGCCTGCCCTGCGAAACGATGTGACGTCCCGCGGCCGCCGCCGCTGATGGCAGGCTTTGACCATGGAAGTGGACGAAGTGCTGCTGGCGGTGGGCCCGCGGCTGCGCGCGCTGCGCCAGGAGCGCGGCGTGACCCTGGCGGAGCTGTCCAGGAGCACCGGGATCTCGGCCAGCACGCTGTCGCGGCTGGAGTCCGGGCAGCGCAAGCCGACCCTGGAGCTGCTGCTCCCGCTCGCCCGCGCCCACCAGGTGCAGCTCGACGAGCTGGTGGACGCGCCGGTGACCGGCGACCCCCGGGTCCACCTGCGGCCGGTCAAGCGCCACGGCATGACCGTCATCCCGCTGACCCGCCGCCCGGGCGGGTTGCAGGCGTTCAAGCAGATCTACCCGCCGGGCTGGCCGGGCTTCGAGCCCGAGCAGCAGGTCCACGAGGGCTACGAGTGGCTGTACGTGCTGTCGGGGCGGCTGCGGCTGCTGCTGGGCGCGCACGAGGTGACGCTGAAGCCGGGCGAGGCGGCGGAGTTCGACACCCGCACCCCGCACGCCTTCGCCAACCCGGGCGCCGAGCCGGCCGAGCTCCTGGCGCTGTTCGGCCCGCAGGGCGAGCGCATGCACGTCCGTGCCCGCCCCGCCGCCAGGTGAGCCGCCCGGTCCGGGGACGGGAGGGGGCCCGGGGTCAGCCGCGCGTGGCGTCCGTGCCGAAGCCGTCCATCTCCTGGCGCTCCTCGGGGCTGCTCAGCTCCTGGAAGACGGTGATGTGCAGGCCGCCGGGGGCGTCGAGGCGGGCGTTCAGCGACTGCCACGGGGTGACGGTGGGCGGCGCCACCTCGCTCGCGCCGGCCGCCACCAGCCGCTCGGTGGTGGCGCGCGAGTCGTCCACCTCGAACGCCACCCGCAGCTTGGGCGCGACCTGCCGCCCCACCTCCACGTCGTCGATCATCTTCTTCTGCGCCGGGTTGGCGATCTCCAGGGTGGCCCGCCCGGCGTCCAGGATCGCGACCCGGGCGCCGTCGCCCGTGGAGAACGCCGCCTCCTCCGGCAGCCCCAGGACGTCCCGGTAGAAGGCCAGCGCGGCCTCGTAGTCCTCGGCCTCGACCACCAGGCGGAGCTGGCGGACCTGGCGGCGGTCGTCGGCGTGCGTGCTCAATGCGTACTCCTCGGCTGAAGGACGGATGCCGTCCCCTGCAGCAACCCGCCCGCGCCGCCCGATCATCCCGGCGCGATCGGCGCCCCTTTTGCGCATTTAGAAAACGGCCGCGGGAACCGCGGGCCCTGCGGGAGACGTCATTCGGCCAACAGGGTATTCCGGCGGTTCTGTCAGGGGGACGCCCATGAACGAGGTTTTCTATGGGGTCGCCGTCGCGCTGTTCGCGCTCGTCGTGCTCACCGCGATCACGGCCTGGGCGGCGTTGTTCCGGGCCCGCGTCCGGGGAGTGGGCGGGGCGGAGCGGCCGCTCGGCGTGTACGAGGCGGCGTACCTGGCGGGCGGCCCCCGCCGGGCCGTCAACACGGCGCTGGCCTCGCTCGTCGAGCAGGACGGCGTGCGGGTGTCGAGCGAGGGGATCGTCACGCCGGTCCACGGGTTCCGGCCGGACAAGCGCAGGCCGATCGAGCGGGCCGTGGTCAAGCACGTCAAGGCGGCCCGGGGCGGGCTGACCGCGGCGCAGGTCCGGCATGCCACGGCCGGCGACCACGCGATGCTGGGGCTCGCCACGCCGCTGTGGCAGCACGGGCTGCTGGTGGCGCCCGCCGTCCTGGCGCGGACGCGGCGGCGGCTGCGGCGGATCGCCGTCCTCGCCCTGCTGGCGCTCGTGCCGGCCGTCGCCGCCGCGACGGCCCGCGGGCCGGTGGGCGTGGTGCTGATCGCGCTGGCGGCGGCGGTGACGGGGCTGGTCTGCTTCCTGTGGCTGCGCCGCGCCCTGGCGGACCCGGTCACCCGGGCGGGGCGGGCGGCGCTGGAGCGTACGGCGGCGGGCAACACGGCGGGCGGCTCGGCGGGCGGCTCGGCGGGCGGCTCGGCGGGCGGCTCAAGGGACGGCTCGGTGGACGGGGAGTGGTCGGGCTCGGACGACGTCCGGCAGGCCGCCCTGTACGGCACGGACCGGCTGCGGGACCGGCGGCTGGCCGACACGCTGCGCCGCGACACCCGGGCCAGGACCGGCCGGACCGCCGCGTGCTGCGCCCCCGGGCACTGCGGGACGTACCACGTCACCGGCACCCCGGGAGGGAACGGCAGCGACGGCGGCGGGTTCTTCGGCTTCGGCGACCTGTTCGGCTCCGGCCACCACGGCGGCGGCGCCGACTACGGCGGGGGCAGCTTCGGCGACGGCGGTGGCGGCGGCGGCTCGTCCAGCTGCGGAGGGGGCGGCGGCTGCGGCGGCGGGGGTTGCGGAGGCGGCGGCGGCTGACGCCCCGGCCCGCCGCGGGCCGTCCGGGGCAGGCCCGCGGCGGGCCGTCCGGGCCGAGCCGGATGGGCCGGTCAGCCGCGCCCGTAGCGGTCCTCGGCGCGCCAGAAGTACCAGAACCCGGCGCCCAGCGCGACCACCGCCCAGAACGCGCACGACAGCCACACCAGGTGCGGCGGCGTGTGCCCGCTGATGAGCAGGTCGCGCATGAACTCGATGAAGGAGGCCGCCGGGTTCAGGTACATCGCCGTGGCCACCCACTCGGGCAGGCCCGCGCTGTTGACCACTTTGTCGTGGATGGCGAAGAACACGCCCGAGGCGTACAGCCAGGTGCGCATGATGAACGGCAGCAACTGGTTGAGGTCGCGCATGGACGCCCCGAGCCGGGCCATGACCAGCCCCGCCCCGACGTTGAACATCGTCTGCAGCACCAGCACCACCGGGACCATCAGCCAGAACCAGGTGACCGGCTCCCCCGTGATCAGCACGATGACCAGCAGCACGCTCATGGAGACGACGAGCTGCTGCAGCTCCTGGATGGCGTACGCCAGCGGCAGCGAGGCCCGCGGGAAGTGCAGCGCCCGGATGAGCGACAGGTTGCCCGAGATCGACTTGGCGCCCGCGGTGACGGTGCGCTGCGTGTAGGTGAACACGAACATGCCGGTCAGCAGGAACGCCGGGTAGTTGGGGATGTTCTTGCTGCCGCCCAGGATGAGGCCGAACATCACGTAGTAGATCGCCGCGTTCAGCAGCGGCGTGATGACCTGCCACAGCTGTCCCAGCGCCGAGCCGGAGTACTTCGAGACGTTGCGCGAGGTCGCGTAGACCAGGATGAAGTGCCGCCGCTCCCAGAGCTGGCGCAGATACACCTTGAGACGCGGCCGCGCGATGGCGGGGCGCAGCCCGTGCCGCTTCGCGAGGTCGGCGAGCGACCCGCTCTCGGGGACGGCGTTCTCCAGTTCGCTCATGGGCACCTCGGTCGCGATGTTCCGGTCGTTGTTCAGGCCGCCAGATGGGGGCGCAGCGTGTCGTCCAGGGCCTCGGCCAGCGCGGCCGGGAGGGGGCCGTCGCCGGTCAGCGCCCACAGGATGAGCACGCCGTTGTAGGTCACCTGGACCGCCCCGGCCAGCCGGCCGGTGTCCGTCGCCGGGGCCAGCTCCCCCGCCGCCACGGCGTCCGCCAGCAGGGCGGCGATCTCGTCGCGGGTGCGGCGGGCGTGCTCGGCGGCGTGCGCGCGGAACTCGGCGTCGGTCAGGTCGAGCTGGAGGAAGGCCAGGCTGTTGGCCAGCTCCTCCGGCGTGGAGACGCCTTCGGCCAGGCCGGCCAGCGCGGCCCGCAGGGCCGCCAGCGGCGAGCGGTGCGCCTCGCGGGCCCTCAGGAACGGCAGGCGTACGGTGCCGGCCGAGTGCCCGGCAAGCGCGAGCAGCAGCCCGCGCTTGCCGCCGAAGCGCTGCACCAGCGTCGCCGGGGCCAGCCCCGCCTCCTGCGCGACCACGGCCAGCGTGAGGCCCTGCGGGCCGTGCCGCCCGATGGCGCGGGCGGCGGCCTGGAGTATCGCCTCGTCGCTGGTCGTGCGCGGCCTGCCCATGACGGCTCCCCCGGTCGCGGAATCAGTGGCTGGTCAATTATCGGACGGGCCGGGGCCCGCGCGGGTGCCGTCTAGGGCGCGACGGTCACGCCCGTCACGGCGAAGCGCTCCACCTCGGCGACGTGGCCGCCGGTGGAGGCCACGACGGTCAGCGTCGTGCGCGGCACCGGGGTGAAGGAGACCTTGGCCGACCAGCGGGCCTTCTCGCCGCCCGCGCTCACGCAGCAGCGCTCGCCGAGCGCCTTGCCGCCGCCCGGGCGGCGTACCTGGACGCGGATGCTCTCGTCCACGCCGGTGATGCGGCCGCCGACGGTCAGCGGGGAGTCGACGGAGGCGCCGTACCCGGGCGTGGTGAGGGAGAAGGTGGTGTCGTCGGTGCCGACCACCTCCCAGGGGGCGTCGCCGCCCGCGCCGAAGCGGACCAGGTGGACGACGGCGGCGATCATCGGGCGGGCGCTCCCCTCGCCGGTCAGGCCGACGTGCACGCGGGCGTGGGAGCCGTCGCGGACGGTCTTCACCGCGCGGTCGATCTCGGTGAAGCCGAGGTGGTCGCGGGCGAAGCGCACCGCGGTCCTGGCCGGGTCGAGGTGCCAGGCGTCGCGGCCGCCCGCGCGGTGGCCGCGGCGCCACGCGTCCGCCTCCGCCTCGGTGGCGAACGGCCACAGCGGCTGGTAGCGCCCCGCGACGAGGCCGCGGGACGACGCGGGGGGCGCGGCGGTCTCCGGGGCCGGGGCGGTCTGCGGGGGCGAGGCGGCTTCCGAGGACGCGGGCGGCGCGGGCGAGTCGTCGGCGGGCGGGCCGCTGGTCGGAGCGCCGCCGTCGGGCGAGCTGCTGGTGGGCGGGCCTGCCGTGGGCGAGCCGCCGGAGGGCGAGGCCCCGCGCGGCCCGCCGCCGCAACCCGCCGCGGCCACCCCCAGCGCGATCATCAGGACCACGGCGCGCCCGGTACGTACAGTCATGTCGATGCCTCCTGGAGGTGGGAGCTCACGGCCTGCCGTTCACAGGACCTACCCGCTGTCATCCTCCATCAGCCTCGCACCTTTGAGCAGGTCGGAGAGGGGCCGGCGAACCGGATCGGTCTGGCCGGCGGCGTCGTCCCAGCCGTACGGCATGGCTGGGCGGGGCTGTCGCGGGTAGCGTCCAGTCATGGTTGCCAACGACGCCATCCTCGATCTCGACGGGCTGCGCGCGGTCGTCCTCGACGCCGACGGCGTGGTCACCGACACCGCCCGGGTGCACGCGGCGGCGTGGAAGCACGTTCTCGACCGTTTCCTGCGCGCCCGGGGCGGCACCCCGTTCGACGTGCGCGCCGACTACCTGACCCATGTGGACGGGCGGCCCCGGCTGGACGGCGTGCGCACGTTCCTCGCCTCGCGCGGCATCACCCTGCCGGAGGGCGGGCCCGGCGGCGAACCTGGCCGGGAGACGGTGTGGGGCATCGGCCAGGCCAAGGACGCGTTGTTCGTCCGGGAGATCCGGGAGCACGGCGTGGCCGCGTTCCCCTCGGCCGTGGCGCTGCTGCACGAGCTGCGGCGGCGCGGCTGCCGCACGGCGGTGGTGTCGGCCAGCAGGCACGGCCGCGCGGTGGTGGCCGCGGCGGGCCTGATGCACCTGTTCGACGTACTGGTGGACGGCGGTGACGCGGCCGAGCTGGGGCTGCCGGGCCCGCCGGACCCGGCGTTGTTCCTGGAGGCGGCGCGCCGCCTGGAGCTGCCGCCGGCCGAGGTGGCGGTCGTGGAGGACGCGCTGCCGGGCGTGAGGGCGGGCCGCGGGGGCGGCTTCGGGCTGGTGCTGGCCGTGGACCGAGGCGGGTCCCGGTCGGCGGAGCTGCGGGCGGCCGGGGCGGACGCCGTGGTCGGCGACCTGGCCGAGGCGAGCGTGACGGGGCGCGTGCCGGTGGGCCGGTGACGGCCGTCCGCGACGTGCCTCTTGACGGGGGGAGCCATCATGACCGGAACCGGCGATCTCGGACGACGCCTGATCCACCATCGCGAACGCCTCGGCCTGACCCGCGAGCAGGTCGCCGGGCGCGCCGACATGTCGCCGGGCTACGTGGCGTACCTGGAGGAGCACGCCGACGTGCCGGACACCGGCACGCTGCACCGGCTGGCCGACGCCCTGGGGACCACGATGGACGAGCTGCTGGGCGGCGGCAGGGAGCGGCCTCCCGGGCGCGGCCCGGCCATGGCGCATCCGTCGCTGGAGGTGCTGGACGAGGAGGAGTGCCGGCGGCTGATCCGGCCGGGCGGGATCGGGCGGGTGGCGTTCAGCGGCTCGTACGGGCCGACGGTGCTGCCGGTCAACTTCAAGGTGCACGAGGGCGCGATCGTCATCCGCACCGCCCACGGCGGGCCGCTCGACCATGACCTGCGGACCGGGGTGCGCGGCGTCGAGATCGAGATCGCCTTCGAGGTGGACCGCATCGACGAGACCAACCGCGAGGGGTGGAGCGTGCTGGTGCAGGGGGCGGCGCACCACGTGCCCGAGGAGGAGGTCGCCGGGGTGTCCGGGGCGGGGGTCACCCCGTGGGCGGGCGGCGAGCGCCACCTCTACATCAGGATCGTCCCGCACCGGATCACCGGGCGGCGCATCCACGGCGTGTGACCGGCGGAGGGCCACCAGCAGGCGGCCACCGGCAGGCGGCCCTCACGGTCACCGGCGGGCTGCCCTCGCGGTCACCGGCAGGCGGTCACCGGCGGGCGGTCACCGGCGGGCGGCCCTCGCGGTCACCGGCGGGCGGCCTTCCTGAGGGCCGCCTCGGCCGCCACCAGGTCCTCGACCGGGCCGCGCCCGCGCAGGCCGGGCACGCAGACCACCTGGCCGTCGTCCGCGTCCAGCGCGGCCAGGGAGGCGTCCACCACCTGCTCCACCGGCATGCCGCCGTCCGCGTGCACCGCCGGCGCGTCCCCGGGCACCGGCTCCTCGCCCCTGGTCAAGTGGAACTCGGTCGCGGTCAGCCCGGGGCACAGCACCTGCACGCGCAGCGGGCTCCCGGCCAGCTCGGCCGCGAGGGTACGGGTGAAGGTGACCGCGTAGCCCTTGGTGCCGGCGTACACGGCCCGCTCCGGCAGCGGGTGCGGCGGCAGCGAGGCGGCGAAGGCGAGCTGCGAGGCCACGTTGACCACGACGCCGCGGCCCCGCTCCAGCATGGCCGGCACGGCGGCCCTGGTCAGGGTGGTGAGCGCGACGACGTTGAGGTTCAGGACCTTGGCCATGAGGAGCGGGTCGAGCCGGGCGAAGGGCCCGTAGCCGTTGATGCCCGCGTTGTTGACCAGGAAGCCGGCCTCGCCGGCCCGCTCGGCCACCCGTGCCAGGTCCCCGGGCACGGACAGGTCGGCGACCAGGGTCTCCACCGTGGTGCCGTGCTCCGCCCGCAGCCGCCGGGCCAGGTCGTCCAGCCGCCGCTCCCGCCTGGCCACCAGCAGGGTGTTCCAGCCGCGGGCGCTCAGCCGGGCGGCGTACTCCGCCCCGATGCCCGACGAGGCCCCCGTCACCAGGGCCGTTCCCTGTTCGTTGCGCATGCCTGGCCCCCTACCCGCCAGAGCCCGCCCGCACCTCGCCCCCGGCCGTAGCCGGCGGCGACGGCCTCCTTCGGCTCCCAGGGCAGCTCGGGGGTCGCCGTCCGGGCGGTGCACGTGGTCGTGGAGCGCCAGGACGAACACGAACGCGCTGTCCACGCCCTCGGCGTCGAAGATCTCCAGCAGCTCGCGCACGTACGCGGCCTGGCCGGCCTCGTCGCGCTCGTATCGCGACCGGCTTGCCCTGCGCCAGCGGCGTGCCTACCGTCCCCGACGACGTGCCGGTCGAGATCGTCGAGGAGGTCTACCTGCCGCTGGTGCGGCAGCGCGGCCGGCCGGCCGGCTCATGACGTCTCCAGCACGATGGTCGTGCCGTGGGCGTCGGAGTGCAGGGTGAAGCGTTCCACGTTGTTCCTGGCCAGCCACAGGCCCCGGCCCCGGGGGTGCTCCGGCGGCGGCAGCCGGGGCTCGGCGGCGCCGCCCGGCCCCTGGTCGAGGACGCGGCAGTAGAGCCGCCTGCCCTGCTCCCACAGGCGCAGGTGGCCGTGCCCGCCGCCGTGCCGCACCGCGTTGGTGGTGATCTCGTTGACGGCGACGACGAAGCGGTAGAGGGTCAGGTCGGCCAGGCCCCACAGGCGGCAGACGCGCTCCACCTCGTGCCTGACCCTGACGAGGGTGCCGTGGTCGAACTCGCACGCCAGCAGGGGCCCGGCGCCCGGCCGGGGCCGCGGCTCCGGGGAGCGGCGGCCGGTCACCACGCACCGCCCGGCAGCTGGCCGCCCTCGTCGGGGCCCAGCCGGCGGGCGGCCAGGATGCACGTGTCGTCGTGCGGGTTGGCGTGGTCGAGCAGGCCCAGCAGGTCGGCCAGGGGGTGGGGGGTCGGCTCGGCGGTGATGCGGTTGAGGACGGCCAGCACGGGGACGAGCCCTTCGTCGAGGGTCCTGCGGCGCTGCTCCACCAGCCCATCGGTGTAGAGGAGCAGGACGTCGCGGGGACCCAGCGGGGTGACGGTGGTCGGGTAGGAGGCGTCGGGGAAGGCGCCGAGCAGGGGGCCGGGCGGCGGGTCCAGCTCGACGGTGACGCCGGCGCGGGCCAGCAGCGGCGCCGGATGGCCGGCCCGCGCCCACACCAGGCGGCCGGTGGCCGGCTCGTAGCGGGCCACCACGGCGGTGGCCGTCACGGGCACCCGGCCCCTGGACGGGCCGGCGGGGTGGCCGGCGACGTGACCGGCGAACAGCAGCCGGTTGAGCGCCGTGAGCAGCTCGCCCGGATCGTCGGTGGTGGTGACGGACAGCGCCGCCATCGCGTGGCGGAGCTGGGCCATGGCCGCGGCCGCCTCGATGCCGTGCCCGGCCACGTCGCCGACGGCGAGCAGGACGCCGTCGCCGGCGGGCGCGGCGTGGTACCAGTCGCCGCCGACCCGGCTGGCCTGCTCGGCCGGCAGGTAGCGGATCGCGACGCGCAGGCCGGGCAGGTCGATCGGCTCGTCCGGCACCGGCAGCACGATCTGCTGGAGCCGCCCGGCCAGCTCGTGCTCGGCGGCCAGGATGCGCCGGTGCTCGCGCAGCTGCGCCTCGACCTCGTCGAGGCGCAGGCGGCCGGTCTCGCGGGCGGTGACGTCCTGGACGATGCCGTACACCTTCACCGGGCTGCCCGCGAGGTCGCGCACCGCGTCCACGACCATCCGGACGTGCTTGACGCGGCCCGCCACCTGGATGCGGTGGGTCATGTCGACGGTCTCGCCCCGGCCGAACGCCTCGGCCGCCTGCCTGCGCAGGGGCACGTCGTCGGGCAGGACCATGGCCTCGGTCTCCTCCCGGGGCAGCGGCCCGGCCGCGGGGTCGCGCTCGTAGATCTGGTAGAGCCCCTCCGACCAGATGACCTTGCCGGTGACCAGGTCCCATTCGCCCCAGCCCAGGTTGCCCAGGCGCTCGGTGTGGGCGACGCGCTCGGCCAGCCGGGTCTCCTCGTCGTGGCGGACCCAGCTGTTGAGCAGCCCGCCGCCGACCGGCCACACCCGGACGGTGAGCAGGATGTCGGCCGGCGCCCGCTCGGCCGTGCTGGCGTAGGGGACGGGGCCGACCTCGCGCGGCCGGCCGTCGCGCAGGGTCCGCAGCCAGGCGTCCCAGATCGGGCCGTTGACGACCGTGGGGTAGATCTCGCTCATCCTGCGGCCGGTCAGCTCGGTGCCGCGGCGGCCCGACAGGTCCTCCACGGACGGGCTGGCGGCGGCCAGGACGTAGTCGGTGACCCGGCCGGCCGCGTCGTGCAGCGGCAGGAGCAGCACGTGCCGGTCGGGCAGGGCGCCGAGGACCTGGCGTACGGACTCGACCCACGCCTGCCGCGACGGCGGGGGCTCCGGCGGCGGCGGGGCGAGGTGGCCGAGAGGGCCCGGCGGGGTGGGCAGGGTGGGCAGGGCCGCCTCCACCGTGGCGGCGAGCGCCGGCTCGCCGGCCGGGGGCATGCCCTCCATCGCGGCCAGCAGCTCCGCGGCCAGCTCCTCGACGGGCCGCCGCCGCTCGGCGGCCAGGCGCACCAGGTAGGCGTGGGCCTCCCCCACCCGGCAGCCGGCCCGCCCGGCCAGCAGCCCGCTGGCCCGCGCCAGCAGCACCTCCGGGTGCGAGCGCGCCCGCGCGAGGCGGGCGTCCAGGTCGGCCAGCCTGCTGCGGTATCCCTCCAGCGGGTCCATCATTCGAGGCCGAACGCGTTCAGCAGCCCCGTGGTGCGCAGTTGGTCGAGCATCCTGCGGGTGGGGTTCTCCACGCGGAAGCCCGCCTGTGCCGCCGTGGCGACCCGCATGGCGTCCACGAGCACGCCGATGCCCGTGGAGTCGATGAACGTCACCTCGGCCAGGTCGACCCGCACCACCTCGGGGCGCCGCTGGGCGACCGCGTCCGTGATGATCTTGTGGATCTCGGCCGAGTTCGTGAAGTCGATCTCGCCGCGCAGTGTCACGCGCAGCGCACCGTCGTCACCGCTGTCGACCGACGCCTCATGCATGGCGGTTACCCCCTCCGATACCGTTCGAGACGTGTAACCGGCATGAACGCCATGACCTGTCCGACATCCGCGTCTCCGCGTCTCACACGGGTTGCACCATGCGTATTCTTCCGCAAGCGCTGCGTCCTGTCAGGGGGACTCCTCACCGGACGGCCCGCCGGTGCCCGCCCCGACCAGCGGGCCGGCCAGCGGGCCGACCACGAGGGCGGCGCGGGCGCTCCAGCGGCCGTCCTCGCTGCGGGCGATCCGTACCGGGTGGCCGAAGCAGGCGCTGACCAGCTCGGTGGTCAGGACGCCGGCCACGGCGCCCGCCGCCAGGCATTCGCCGCCGCGCAGCAGCATGGCGTGCGTGGTGGTGGCCGGCAGCTCCTCCAGGTGGTGGGTGACCAGGACGGTGGCCAGCGAGGGGTTGCCGGCGCGCAGCGCGTCGATGCTCGCCAGGAGCTGCTCGCGGGCGGCGAGGTCGAGACCGGTGGCCGGCTCGTCGAGCAGCAGGAGGCGGGGGCGCGGCATGAGCGCGCGGGCGATCAGGGCGCGCCCGCGCTCGCCCTGCGACAGGGTGTCCCAGGACGCCTCGGCGCGGCCGCTCACGCCGAGCAGCGCGAGCAGCCGGTCGGCCCGCCCGGCCTCCTCCGGGGAGGGCGCCCAGCGGGGGACGAGCGCGGCGGTGTTGGTCAGGCCGGTCAGGACGACCTCGCGGGCGCGCAGCGGCCCGTCCGGCGCGTGGCGCGGGTTGACGTGCCCGAGGTAGGTGCGCAGCTCGCGCAGGTCCACCCGGCCCAGGGTGCGGCCGAGCACCTGGACCACGCCGCGCGTGGGATGGTTGACCGCGCCGAGCAGGCCGAGCAGGGTGCTCTTGCCCGCGCCGTTGGCGCCGAGCAGCGCCCAGTGCTCGCCGGCGCGGACGGTCAGGGAGATCGAGCGCAGCAGGTGCCGCCCGTCCCGTACGAGGTCCACGCCCTCCACCCGCAGGACGGGCCCGTCGTCGGCGGGCCTGGACACGACGCCGCTCATCGGGCCGGCCCGCCGGGCACGTCCGGCCCCGGTCGCGGTGCGGTCGACTCGTTCACTGCGCTCCCTCCCACGAAGGCCGGAACCACGATAGCGCAAACCTCAGACATCTGATGAATTGGCGAGGTGTGCCGGTCGACGGTCAGCCGGGCAGGCGCAGCACGAGCATCGCGACGTCGTCGTCGTTGTCGGCGGGACGCACGCTCTTGAGCAGCAGGTCGCAGAAGGCGTCCAGGGGCCGGTGCGCCAGCGCGGCGGCGTAGCGGCGCAGCTTGGCCATCCCCTCGTCCAGGATGCGGCGGGGCGACTCCACCAGCCCGTCGGTGTAGAACAGCAGTGTGGAGCGGGGCGGCAGCCGCACGGTGGCGTCCGGCCGCCGCGCCGGCAGGCCGGTGCCCAGCAGCAGCCCGTGCCCGGCTTCCAGGAAGCGGCTCTGCCCGTCGCGCTCCACCAGCAGCGGCGGCAGGTGGCCGGCGTTGGTCCAGCGCAGCAGCCAGTGGCCGGACCCTGCGGACCCTGTGGGCTCCGTGGACCCTGTGAGCCCCGCGGACCCTGTGGGCTCCGCGGGCTCCAGCCGGGCGAAGAGCACGGTGGCCATCACCGGCTGGGCCATGCGCGACATGGCCTGGTCCAGCCGGTCCAGGATGACGTGGGGCGGCTCCTCCCGGTCGCCGGCGTAGGCGCGCAGCATGTTGCAGACCTGGGCCATGCCCGCCGCGGCGTCGAGGTCGTGGCCCACCACGTCGCCGATCACCAGGCCGGTGGCGCCGTCGGGCAGGGCGAAGGCGTCGTACCAGTCGCCGCCGACCTGCGAGGCGCGGGGCGCGGGCCGGTAGCAGGCGCTCATCCGCAGTCCGGGCACCGCGGGGAGCTGCGGCAGCAGGTGGCGCTGCATGGTCTCGGCGACCCGCCGCTGCCGCTCGTACAGGCGGGCGTTGTCGAGGGCCAGCCCCGCGCGGCGGGCGATGTCCTCGACCAGCAGCAGGTCGGCCGGGGTGAACGCGCCGGGCCTGGCGGCGCGCCCGATGGTCAGCGCCCCGACCACCTCGCGCACGCCGCGGACCGGCGCGATGCACGCCGAGTGCATGCCGGTCGCGTCGAACAGCTCCCGCTGGACCACCGCGATGCCGGAGTCGGGACGCCCCCGGTAGGTCTCGGGGCCCGCCAGCGTCGCGCTGACGCCGCGCAGCGCCCGCGACAGCGGCATCGACGACTCCTCCGGCACGGGCGGCATCGGCCCCTCCAGCTCCTCCCGGTGGGCCAGGACGCCGCCCTCGTGGTGCACCACGACCTGCCGCGTCACCCCGCCCCCCTCGGTGAGCAGGTCGATCACCACCCAGTCGGCCAGCAGCGGCACCACCAGCCGGACGAGCCTGCGCAGGATCTCCTCGACGTCGAGGGTGGCGGTGAGCGTGGTGGTGGTCTCCGCCAGCAGGGCCAGCCGGTCGAGCTCCGGTATCGACGCCTCGGCCTCGCGCCGCCGCCCGCCGGCTGGGGCGGCCGGATCGATCTCGTGGAAGAGCACCAGCGCGCCCCTCCGCTCCGGGCTGAGCGCGCAGGGCGCGATCGTCCAGGCCACCGCCAGCAGGGAGCCGTCGCCGCGCTCGAACCACCCGTGCTCGCCCTGCAGGGTGCGGCCCGTGAGGAAGGACTCCTTCATCAGGCACCGGATGCGCGGCAGCGGCTCCCCGCGGCTGCCGCGGTGCAGCAGGTCGTGGGCGTCGTGGCCGACCAGCTCGGCGGCCGGGCGGCCGAGCAGCAGCTCGGCCCCGGCGTTGACCTCGACGATGAGCCCCTGCTCGTCGACCACGTACACGCCGGCGTCGAGGAGCTGGGGCAGGCACCGGTCCGGCCCGCCCGTCACCCCCACGCCCAGCGGGCCCTCCCCGTCGCCGCGCTCCATGGCCGGTTCTCCCTCGTTCCTCCTCCGATTCTCCTCCGCTCCTACCCTGCGCGTCTTTACCATCACTCCCGCCGCGCCTGTGGATGTACATGCCTTTTGGTGCTGTCTGGGCTATGGTCACCGGTATGGCGGGACCGCAGCGCGTGCGACGCGGGTCCTTCGCGCGGCTCGGCGTGATGGGCCTGGTTCTGCTTTCCCTGGTGCTGGTGTTCTGCACGAACGCCGGCTCCGCCGCCGGCCGGTCTCCGGTCGCCGGCTCCCACTCCGGCTGGACCCCGGACGGCCTGGACGCCCGACTGTCGAGCCTGCCGCCGACCCAGAACCTCACCTCCCGCGAGCACCACCTGCCGTCCCCGTGGCCGCCGCAGCGCGCCGACCGGCACGCCGCCGCGGCGCCCCACCTGGCGCTGCTGCCCGGGACGCGCCTCGAACCGGTGGCCCTCCGCGACCCCCAGCAGCTGGGGCACTGCGCCGCGGGGTCGCGCGGCCCGCCGTCGGCCTGACCGGTCTCCGCTTCCTCTTTCCCCTTGGCCACCCGCGACGGCGGGACGTGGCCTTCCCTCATCGTCTTCCCGAGGAGCCGATCTTCGTCATGGCCGGCACCGGATCCCTTCATGACCTCATGCGGCACTACGACCAGCACCTGGCGCGGCTGGAGGACCTGCGCGCCCTGCTGCACGAGCAGCTCGCCGCCGCCACGCGCCTGCGTGACGCCCGGGCGGCACGGCGGCGGACGGCCGCCGTCGAGGAGGCCCTGGAACGCATGGACCGCGGGTGCTACGGCACCTGCCTGCGCTGTGGTGCGCTGATCCCGTTCGAGCAGCTGCGGCGGCGTCCGCAACGCCGCCGCTGCGACGGGTGCACCGAGACCGGCCAGGGCCGCCACGAGGCCGCCTGACCCGTCCGGGCGGCGCCGTGGCGGGTCGTCACGCCCGCCGCCCGGCCAGCGGGACGACCCGGCGGAACTTGCCGCCGGACGACCGCTGCGGCGGCTCCTCGCCGCGTTCGAGGGTGATCTCGCCGGCGGCGTGCTCGGCGAGCAGGCGGCCGAGCTCCTCCTGGACGCGCCGCCAGAGGCCGTCGTCGGCGGGGCGCAGGCGGACGCGCAGGGTGGCGGGCGCCGTCTGGACGATCTGGTACTGCTCGACGCCGGGCGTGCGGTCGAGCAGGGTGCCGAACAACATCGGCGACAGGCTCACCGGCTCGCCGTTCCCGCCGGGGAAGGTGAGCAGGTCGGCGGCGCGCCCTCGCACCCTGAGGGCGGGGAGCGGGTTGCCGCACGGGCAGGGGTCGGGCCGCAGCAGGACGCTGTCGCCGAGGTCGTAGCGGAGGATGGGCTGGATCCGGTTGGCGAGGTTGCTCACCAGCACCGTGTGCGACGGCTCGCCCGGCGGCACCGGCCGGTGGCGGTCGTCCACCGGCTCGACCACCGCCCAGTCGCTGTTGACGTGATACCAGCCGTGCGCGCAGGCGAAGCTGAGGAAGCCGCACTCGGAGGCGGCGTAGGCGGGGCGGACCTGGGCGCGGAAGGCCGTGGCGAGCCGTTCCAGCGCTTCCGGGGTCGCGGTCTCCCCGCCCGGGATGATCATCGCGGGACGGATCCGCAGGCGGCCCGCCTCCTGCTCGGCGGCCAGCAGCGTGAGCAGGCTGAGGAAGCCGGCGAGGCTCGCCGGGTCGTAGCGGTTGAGCTGGGCGACCAGGTCGGGCAACGGCTGGTTGACGGAGAGGACCCGCATCATCCAGGCCAGCCGCGGATGGTCCCGGCGGAACCGCTCGACCGTGGCCACGGTGGAGAAGTGCCCGCCGGGGGCGGTGACGATCGCGGTGCGACCGCCCCGGACCAGGACGCGCAGCAGGTCGCGGCCCCCCAGGCCGCTTCTGGCCCGCCCGCCGAGCGCGCCGGTCACGGCCAGCGTGCGCTCGTCCACCACGAACAGGCCGCGCAGGCCGCTGGTGCCGGAGGTCGTGACGACCAGATGGCGCCCGAGGAAGCGCTCGCCCACCCGGGCGGGGTCGGCCACGAACTCCTGGACGCGCTCCAGCGTCACCTCGCGGTCGGTGGCCCAGTCGTCGAAGCGGGACATCAGCCGCTCCTTGTCGGTGACCGGGAGCAGCGCCGGGTCCTCCACCCGGTCCGGCAGGCCCTGGTACAGCTCGCGGTACAAGGGCGAGTGCGCGCGGGCGTACGCCACGATCCCGGCCAGGCGGGCACGCTGCCGCCGGGCGATGCCCTCCGGGCCTTCCTTCACCGCGGCACGCGCGTCGCGGGCGAGCTCGCGCGAGCTCTCCTTCTCCATGACGGTACGGTCCTTCCTCCGCCGGGCGGGATCGCTCATCTGCCGTCGCCGTTCTCGATCGAGAGCAGCCCGTGCAGGGCGACGTCGAGGCCGTGCCTGGCGGCTTCCCACAGCTCGTCCTGCGAGCGACCGAGCCGGACGCTCGCCAGGCCCGCCTGCTGGACGGCGCCCAGCAGGGCACCCGTCATCGCCGCGGCGGTGATCGGGTCCAGCCGTCCTGGAAACGCCTTCAGCAGCTCGTCGGCGATGCGTTGTTGCAGGTCGAGCAGCATGTAAAGGCCCTTGGCCTGGAGCGCGGGGGTGCTGAGGACCACCCGGGCCACCGTGGACAGCTCCTCGGGCTCCCTGGCGGACACCCGAGGGCGGCGGTGGGCGGCGTACTCGCCGATCATGCGCGCCAGCACCTGGCCCGGGCTCTCCTCGGGCCGGCGCGCGGCGATGGCGCGCAGCAGGACGTCGAAGTCCCGTTCGGTGTCGACGAACAGCACCTCGTCCTTGCTGCGGAAGTAGTTGAAGAACGTTTTGGGGTCCACGTCGGCCGCGGCGGCGATCTGCGCCACCGTGGTCTCCTCGTAGCCCTGCTCCTCGATCAGCCGGAGCGCCGCCATGACGATGCGCTGCCGGGTCTCGCGCTTCTTCCGTTCGCGTCGCGATTCCTGCACGCCGCGAATGTACACCCGATAGAAACTTCCATCAACAGGAAGTTTCTATCGGGTGGTGTCCGGCGGGATCAGGAGGCCACCACCCGCGTCGGCCGGTGCACGGGCACGGTCCCCGAAGGGACGGGCGCCGAGGGGACGGGCGCGGGCGGCGCGGGCTGCTGCTCGGGGGCGGGAGCCGGCCGGGCCTCGGCGCGATGGCCCCGGCAGTAGCCGTTCGTGAGGATCAGCCGGCTGCGGGCCGGCGTGTAGGCGCTGCTGTGGGTGGCGAGGAGCACACCCTGGCAGAGCGGGCAGAGAAGGGGCTGGTCGGGGGTCATGGCAGCCTTTCGACCTTTCGACGGCGTCACGGACGAGCTTTCGAACCAGGGGCTTTTGCCCAGGACACGACCGGTCACACCCGGCACTCCCGCGCCCGTCGCCACCCCAGCACGTTCTGGAACGCGCCAAGTCGCAGTATGCCCCGCGCAAAGCCGGGCTCCGCGCGAGCGCGGGGCGGCGGCGGAGGATCGTCATCCCGCGCGTACGTTTCCTTACATCCGGCGGGCACAAACCCTCCCCGGACGCGCCCGTCGCCGCGTTCCCGGGCTCCGGCGCCACGGCGGCCGAGCGCCTGGCGCGTGTCCCGCGGGAGGACGACCTCCGGCCGGGCCCTCCGCCGCCGGCATCCCGGGGCCGCGTACCAGCCGCCGGTGGGATCGCGACCGGCCGGCCGGTCGTGGTCCGTTGTGCGATGATGCCGGCATGCCCGCCGCCGCCTCCGCCCGCCCGCCGTTGCGGGCGTGGCGCGCCGGGGTGTTCGCGGCGGTGGCGTTCTTCCTGGGCAACGCGGCGCACGTCGTCGCGGGCGGGTCGGTGCCCGTGGCGTCGGCGGTGGCGGCCCTCGCCGTCTGCTTCCTGCCCGCGTACCTGCTGGCCGGGCGCGAGCGTCCCCTGGCCGTGATCGTCGCCACGCTGGCGGGCACGCAGGCGGCGCTGCACCTGCTGTTCTCCGCCGCGGACGCCGTGGCGGAGGCGGCCGGGCACGCCCAGCACCCGCATCTCGGGCTGGTGCCCGACGCCGGCATGCTGGCCATGCACGGCTGGGCGGTCGCGCTCGGCGCGCTCTGGCTCTCGCACGGCGAGACCCTGCTGTGGTCGCTGCTGCGCCGCCTGGCCGTGCGGCTGCGCCCCGTCCTGCTGCCCCTCGCCGTTCCGGCCGGGTACGAGCCGGCCGCCGTGCCGTCCGAGCCGCCGGCGCTCCCGCACCCGGCGCCGCTGCGGCACCAGCCGTCCAGGCGCGGCCCGCCGCCGGCCGGACCCGCGCGCGCCGCCTGACGTCCCGTCGGCGGCCGTTCTCCGCGCGCACGCGGCGCCACGACCTGACACCCCTTCTCACCTCCGCAGAGGTTCACCGTGACTGCTCAACGGTCCTGGATCATCCGTTCCCTCGCCCTCGCGGCGCTCGTGCTGGCGGCCGTCGCCGGCGTCGGGCCCGCCGCCCTCGCCCACGCCGGGCTCAAGTCCAGCGATCCCAAGGACGGCTCCACCGTGAAGGAGCCTCCGGCGGGCATCGAGCTGGTCTTCACCGAGGACATCAACCCCAAGTACACCGCGGTCGTCGTCACCGGCCCCGGCGGCGCGAAGGCGGCCGACGGCGAGCCCCGGGTCAAGGGCGACACCGTGACGCAGGCCCTCAAGCCCGGCCTGCCCGACGGCCGCTACCGGATCGCCTTCCGGGTCATCTCGGCGGACGGCCACCCCGTCGCCAAGGAGCTGACCTTCACCCTCAAGGCCCCCGCTCCCGAGCCGACGACCACCGAGACCCCAGCCACCGAGACCCCGGCCGGGGCCACCCCGCCGCAGAGCGCGCCCCCGTCGCAGAGCGCGCCCCCGTCGCCGGCGGCACCGGCGTCCGCCACGGACGGCCCGGCCACCCCGGACGGCCCGGCCACCCCGGCCGCCGCGTCGGCGGACGGCACGGGCTCGGGCGGCGTGCCCGTCGCCCTGATCGTGGTCGGCGCGCTGGTCGTGGCGGGCGGCGTGGCCGTCGTCGTCGCCGGACGGCGCCGCTCCACCGGCCGGGACACCTCCGGCCAGGCGTGACAGCCGGGCGTGACAGCCGGGCGTGCCGGCCAGGCGTGACAGCCGGACACGACAGCCGGACACGACCGAGGCCCCGCCGTCCGGCTGGACGGCGGGGCCTCGGCTCAACGTGTGCGTACCGGTGTGCGTGTCGCCTCGCGGCGAAAGGCGCAACGCGGCTCCAGCCGAACGGTAGTCCGCGAAGGCAGAAGGTGAGGCCCGGGGACACTGGGCACACCGGCCACGATGGTTCCAACAGCCGGGGCCCGGCGATTGTTCCCCTCGGCGCGTTCGTGGCGTCGCCGCGCCGCTCACGGCTCGATGTGGGCCCTCATCGGCTGCCAGGGCGTGGCGTCGAACACCAGGATGATCGAGGTGATCCTGCCGTCGCGCAGGCGGAAGTGCTCGGCGGTGCGCTGCGTGCCGGCCGGGGTGGCGGTGTGCACGTCGTACACGAGCGTGGCCTCGTCCTCGCCGTACAGCTCGCTGATCAGCTCGACGCCGGTCACGATCGACACGAAGCCCGGCAGCGTGGCCAGGTGCCCCTCGCGGTCGCCGGAGCTGAGGAACGGGCTCTCGAAGTGGAAGGGCTCGCCCACGTACGCCGCGGCCGCGGGCACGTCGCCCCGGAAGCGGGCCTCGTGGTAACCGCGGACGGCCCGCCGGGTGCGGTCCTGGGCGGTGGTCGCGGTCACGGGCGGGCCTCGTTCCGGCTCAGGTGGTCGGCGAGGCGGCGCTGGTTGGCGGCCAGGCGCAGGCACAGGTCGCGCAGGACGTTCAGCTCCTCGGCGGTGAAGCCGTGGAACAGCGCGCGCATCGCCCGCCGCGACGGCTCGCGGAACGCCTCGATCCACGCCCGCCCGGCGGGGGTGATCTCGGCGAGGACCGAGCGCCTGTCGTCCGGGTCGGGGACGCGGCGGACGAGCCCGTCGCGTTCGAGCGTGTCCACCAGGCCGGTGACGTTGCGGGAGCTGACCCCGGCGGCGCGGGCGAGCCCGCCGATGCTGATGCGCTCGCCGGCGGTGCTGAGCCTGATCAGCACGTCGAGGGCGCCCGCGCTGACCCCCCGCCCCTCGGAGCCGTGGGCGCGCATGCGCTCGACGGCGTGGTAGGCGGTGCGGACGGCGGCGCCGGCCTCGAAGGCGGGCAGGTCGTCGCCACCTCCGGCGAGCCGGGTCATGGCCGCTCTGGTGCGGGGGTCGTAGTGGAAGCCGTCGGGGTCACGCTCGTAGTTATGTACATCCTTCATAGTAAGAACGGAGATTAGTACGTCCTTCCTGATTACGCCAGCCCGGCCGGGTCGGCCGCGTCCGCCGTCGCCGTCGCCGGGCGCTGCCGCCGCAGCACGACCAGCGCGATGAGGGCGGCGACGACCAGCAGCGCGGCGCCGAGGTTCAGGCCGAGCGCGTACCCGTCGCTGAGCGCCTGGGGGGTGGCGGCCCCGCCGGCGCGCTCCTGGGCGGCGGTGCCGAGGGCGGCCAGCCCGAGCGAGGCGCCGAGCTGGCGCGAGCTGTTGAGCAGGCCCGACGCGGTGCCGCTCTCGTGCGGGGCGACGCCGGCGGTGGCGGTGGAGACCACCGGCCCGAGGCACAGCCCGAAGCCGACGCTGGCCACGACGGACGGCCCGAGCACGTCGGCGAGGAAGGTGCCGTCCGGGCTGATCAGACCGAACCAGGCGAACCCGGCCGCGGTCAGCAGCCCGCCCGCGACCAGGAGCGTCCGCGGCGCGAGCCGGTAGCCGAGCTTGACGGCGAGCACGGAGCCGGCGACCACGCCCAGGGCGAACGGCAGGAACTCCAGCCCGGCCAGCGCGGGCCCGATCCCGAGCACGCGTTGCAGGTAGAGGGAGACGAAGTAGAAGGCCGCGGCCATGGCGGCGCCGACCAGCAGGTTGTAGGCGTTCGCGCCGGCGACCGAGCGGTTGGCGAACAGGCCGAGCCGGATCAGCGGCTCGCGGGCGGTGGTCCGCTCGACGTGCAGGAACGCGGCCAGCAGCGCGACGGCGACGGCCAGGCTCGCCACGGTGACCGGCGAGGCCCATCCGTACCGGTCGGTGCGGACGACGCCGAACACCAGCAGCGTCATGCCCGCGGTGGCCAGGACCGCGCCGAGCACGTCGGGACGGCCGGCGCGGGCCGGGGGCGGGCCGGCCGCGACCCGCCAGACCAGCGCCAGGGCGCAGGCGGCCATCGGCACGTTGACGAACATCACCCAGCGCCAGCCGGCGTACTCGGTGAGCACGCCGCCGATCAGGACGCCGAGGGCGCCGCCGGCGGCGTTCATCGCGCTCCACACGCCGAAGGCCCGGACGCGGGCGCGCCCGGCGGGGAACGTCGCGGTGAGCAGCGCCAGCGCGGCCGGTGCCAGCGCGGCGGCCCCGACGCCCTGCGCGGCGCGGGCGGCCACCAGGTGGCCGGGCTCCTGGGCGAGGCCGCCGAGCAGCGAGGCCAGGCCGAACAGGCCGAGCCCGAGCAGCAGGACCCGCCTGCGGCCGTACCGGTCGGCGGCCTTGCCGCCCAGCAGGAGCAGCCCGCCGAAGGCGAGCGCGTAGGCGTGGATCACCCAGGTCAGGCCGACCGCGCCGAAGCCGAGGCCGGCGGCGATCCGCGGCAGCCCGACGTTCACGACCGACAGGTCCAGCGACACCATGAACTGCACGACGGCCACGGCGGCGAGGGTGACCCCCGGCCGGGAGCCGGCCGATCTCGCGTTGATCGGTACGACTCGTCCTTCTTCCGTGGCGGGCGACGAATTTCGGAACATGTTCCGAAAGTAACGCGGTGACGCCCGGCGCACAAGTCCGCGCGACGGGTCCGGTTCGCGGAGCGGGCGGCGGGACAGCATGATGGGACGGTGCCTGCACCCGACTCACCGCGCGGCCGCACCGGCCGCCCGCCCTCGACCTCCCGCGCGCGGATCCTGGCGGCGGCGCGCCGGATCATCGACCGCGACGGCTGGGAGAAGCTGACGGTCCGCCGGCTGGCCGCCGAGCTGGGCATCGGGACGACGACCCTCTACCACCACGTCCGCGACAGGGAGGACCTGCTGATCCAGCTCCTCAACGAGCACGCCGACCGGACGCTGCGCCCCGAGCTGCCCGGCGAGCCGCGCGAGCGCATCATCGCGGCGGCCACGGCGATCCACGACTCGCTGGCGGCCTGGCCGTGGGCGGCCGAGGTACTGACGACCGACGGCTTCCTCGGCCGGCTCGGCGGATCGGCCCTGCGCATGGTCGAAGCCGTGGTGGGCGGGGCGATCGAGCACGGGTGCACGCCGGAGCAGGCGGTCGGGGTCTTCCGCGACATCTGGTACTACACGGTGGGCGAGATCCTGGTCCGCGCCCACTCCGCGCACCGGCGGGCCGTGGACGGCCGTCCCGGCGGGCGCGACGCCTTCTTCGACGTCCCCGACGTGTCACACCTGCCGCACCTGGCCGCCCTCGGCGACCGGTGGCCGGCGCTGGCCGCTCGCGACACCTACCCGCGGGCGCTCGCCGCCCTCGTGGACGGCCTCCTCGCCCAGGCCGCACCGGCACCTTTCCCGCCGGCGTCCTGATCCTCGTCCTCGCTGACGAGGGATTACTCCTCAGATAGTCGAACAGTCAGATTTCGATGACATTTCCCGTCAAAGGGCAATTTCGCGTTCAATACGCTTGAGCCCAAACCGGGCGAGCGCCAGATTGGCGCGTTCCCGGCTCAGCACCAGATACAGGAAGAGCTGCGCGCCCGGGGTCGCCAGCAGCCGGATGATGTGGTACTGGTCCTTCAAGGTGATGAGGATGTCCTCGATCTCGTCGTCGAGCTGGAGCGAGGCCAGGGTGCGCAGCTTGGCGCGTACGACCTCGGTGTTGCCCGCCGCCGCCACCTCCAGATCGAGCTCGCGCCCGCCCCCCACGGCACCCAGGGCCATGCCGCTGCCGTAATCGACGAGAGCCGCTCCCAACGCGCCTTCGATGGACATTGCGGTTTTAAGCGCGGCTTCGATGTTCATGTGACTCTTTCCACCTTTTGAGGTTGCAGAGCCATAAAGTACCGTGGTGACCTCGGTTAGTGAAGGGCCGAAAGCGGACGGCGGAGAGGTCGGGAACGTGAGCCTCCTAGGCTCGTTACCGCGCAGCGGCGCGGCGCCGGGCGGCACCGCCCGCCTGCGGGTCGAGGGCAGCCCCGGCGGCGTGGTCTACCTGCGGGACGGCCTGGTCGTCGCCGCCACCACCCCGGCCTCGCCGGGGCCCGAGTCGCTGCTGCTGAGGTCGGGCCGGGTGAGCGAGGACGCCTGGAACGCTGCATACGGCGCGGGCGCGCCCACCGGCCGGGTGGGCGCCGAGCTGGTCGCGCGGGCCGCCGTGGGCAGCGCCGGGCTGGAGGCCGTCTGCCTGCTGGCCATCTCCGACGCGGTGTTCGCCCTGGCCCTGTCCGGCGGCTCCGCCGGGCCGCCGGAGCCGCTCGGCCCCGGCGAGCTGCTGCCCCACCTGCTCCTGGAGCCCGGCGTTCCGCCCGAGCGGCTGCGCGGGGAGACCGAGCGGCGCCTCCGGATCGCCGCGGGCTGGCAGGAGGCCGGGATCACCGCCCGGTGCCGGCCGGTGGCGGTGCGGCCGGCGGTGGAGTCGCCGATCAGGGCCGACGCGCTGCGCCAGTCGGTGCTCGCCAGGGCCAACGGCCGCCGCACGCCCCGCGACATCGCCTTCCTCCTCGGCCAGGGCCTGTTCGTCGTCATGCAGGAGCTCGACCACCTGGCCCGGCGGGGGCTGGTCGAGGTGGACCCGGCCACCGCCCCGCCGCGCGACGACGCGCCCACCCTGGACGAGGGCGTGCCGCGCCTCCCGCTGCTCCCCCGCCACGGCGCGCCCGCCGCCGACCGGCCGCACGACCCCGAAGCCCACCCGCAAGAGCACCAGAGAGAGTCGTGAACATGGCACACAACCCCATCCTCACGGAGCTGCGCGCCCTCCGCGAGCAGGTGACGGGGGTGATGGAGAGCGCCGTCGCCACGGTGGACGGGCTGCTGGTGACGGCCGACACCGACGGCGGGCGGCCCGAGGTGGTCGCGGCGCTGGCCGCCGCCACCCTGGGCCTCGGCAAGCGCACCGGCACGGAGGTGGGCATGGGCGACCTGCGCGAGGTGGTGATCCGCTGCCGCGGCGGGTACATCGTGGTCTACGCGGTGGGCCGCATGGGCCTGCTGGCCGTCCTGGCCGACGAGGGGCTGGACGTGGCACGCCTGCACGTCGAGTCCCGACCCACCGTGGAACGCCTGGACAAGCTGCTCACCCAGGGCAGCGCCAACTGACGGGCCGACCGACGGGCCGCCCGACGGGCTGACCGACGGGCCGGCCGACCCGGGCCGGCCGACCGGCCGGTCCGCCCGCCGGCCGGTCCGCCCGCCGGGCGGGTCATCCGCCGGGCGGGTCATCCGCACGCCGCCTCGACCAGCAGCGCTACCGTGACCGCTCCCGGGTCCAGCACGCCGCGGGCGACCTCGCCCACGTAGCTCGCCCGGCCCCGCCTGGCGACCAGCTCCGCGGTGGACTCGGCGCCGGACCGCGCGGCGGCGGCCGCCGCGGCCAGGGCCTCGCGCAGGTCGCCGGAGGCCGCCGCGAGCGCCTCGCCGGCGGGGACCAGGGCGTCCACCATCGTCTTGTCGCCCGGCCGCGCGCCGCCGAGCCGCTGCACGGTCGCGGTCGCGTCGGCGAAGCCCCGGGCCAGCTCGGCCACGCCGACCGTCCCGGCGCGGGTGGCCTTGGCCAGGTGCCGGAACCACATGCCGAACAGCGGGCCGGACGTGCCGCCCGTGTTGAGGAACGCGGCCGAGACCACGTCGAACACGTCGCCGGGCGTGGCGGTCTCGGCGGCGTCGAGCGCGGCGCGGGCGCGGCCGAGGGCGAAGCGCACGTTCGCGCCGAAGTCGCCGTCCCCCGACCGGCGGTCCAGGTCGGTGAGGGCCTGCTGCTCGCGGTCGAAGGCGGCGAAGAACCGCTCCATCCACGCGCGCGCGTCCGATGCGTTCATGCGGGGCCTTTCACCAGGTCAGGGCGGGCGTGCGGACGGGAGCGTCCCAGAGGGCGAGGCGGGTGTCGTCGGCGCGCACCAGCGTGATCGACAGGCCGGCCATGTCGAGCGAGGTGACGTACGGGCCCACCAGGCCGCGCGCCACCTCGACGCCGCGCCCGCCGAGCAGCCGGTGCACGGCGCGGTTGACCAAGGCCAGTTCGAGGCCGTGCGTGGCGCCGAGGGAGTTGACGACGGTGAGCACCCGGTCGCCGCGCCGCAGCCCGAGCGCGGCGACCAGCCGGTCGAGCAGGTCAGCGGTCAGTTCGTCGGCGCTCGCGAACGGCCGCCGGCCCACGCCCCGCTCGCCGTGGATGCCCACCCCCAGCTCCACCTCGTCGTCGGCCAGCTCCCAGGCGGGGGCGTGCTCGCCGGGGTGCGCGCCGGCGGCCAGGGCCAGGCCCATGCTGCGGGCGTCCCGTACCAGGTCGCGGCCGAACCGGGCGAGCTCCGGCAGGCCGGCCCCCTGCTCGGCGAGGGCGCCGCACAACTTCTCGACCACCACGACCGCGGCGGTGCCGCGCCGGCCCGGCCCCTCGTCGCCGGGGCGTTCCGAGGCGAGGTCGTCGTCCACGAGGACCTGCTCGACGGCGATGCCCTCGTCCCCGGCGAGCTCGGCGGCGATGCGGAAGTTCAGCACGTCGCCGGTGTAGTTCTTGACGATCTGCAGGACGCCGCGGCCGGCGTCCACGGCGGTCGTGGCGGCGGCCACCTGCCACGCCGTGGGGCTGGCGAACACCGCGCCGGGGACGGCCGCGTCGAGCATGCCGGCGCCGACGAAGCCGGTGTGCAGCGGCTCGTGCCCGGACCCGCCCCCGGAAACGAGGGCGACCTTGCCGGTGGCGGGCTCCGCGCGGGTCACGTACGCGGGATCGGGGTGCAGGCTGAGCAGCCCCGGATGCGCCAGGACCAGCCCTTCGAGCGCTTCCGGGACCACCCGTTCCGGATCGTTGACGAACTGTCGTCGGCTCACCGGCACACTGTACGTTTCGCCTGCTCCGGGACGGTGGGCCGCGGTTGTCGAGTCGCCCATGAACGACCCCGGCGACGGCAAAGGCCGCGGCGGCCCGCCCCGGTCACCGCCCGCGCGCCCTCGTGCTCAGCGCTTCAGCGTGCCCCGGTAGCCGACCGGCCCCTCGCCCTTGAACTGGGCCGATCCCGCGAACCTGTTGCCGTCCTCGAAGAAGGTCACCGAGCCGTTGCCCTGGACCGACGCCCAGGAGATCTGCGTGCCGGTGCTGGGCACGCCGTTCTGCGGCATCACGCCGTCGCGGTTCTGGATGACGATGATCAGGTCCGCGTCGTCGTGCCACTCGGCGTTGGGGCCGCCCCACTGGATCTGCGTCTTGTACGTTGCCATGTGCGATTCCTCCTGCGACGTCGTCGTCGGATGGTCCGGTTCTCGCGTGCACACGCACCTGCCGGGCGAGCCGGGGGCGTGCTGGCCCCCTCACTATCCGTCACGGCCCGGAGCCGGTCAATCGGGCGATGGAGCCAGCTCGCTTACCGGATGACACTAAACGGGCCCAACCCGCCGCCGTCCACGCCCGGAGGGCTCCGCGCCCGCGGCGTATGGCCGTATGCGGACACATTGCGCCGCGTCCCAAACGAGCGCCGGGCCGTGCCGCCCGGCCAGGACGGTCAGGACGTGCCGAAGGCCCAGTCGGCGCCGAAGGTGCCCTCCAGGCGGTGGCGGGAGCCGGGGTGCAGCAGGCGGGCCGCGCTCACCAGGACCTCGTGGGACCAGGTGCGGCGGCGGACCAGCAGGCAGGGCTCGTGGCGGCCGATGCGCAGCAGCCGGCGCTCGGCGGCGTCGGCCAGCACCGCCTCGACGATGTGCTCGCCCCGGGTGAGCGGGGCCACCTCGTTGAGGTAGGCGTGCGGGGTCTGCAGGGTGAAGTCGCGCTCCAGGTAGTGGGGCGCGGCGGCGGGGTTGACCAGGCGGTCCTCGAGCTGGATCGGGGTGTCGTCCTCGAAGTGCACGATGAGGGAGCGGAACAGGGTCGGCCCGGCCGCCGCGCGCAGCTCGGGGTCGGCCGCGTCGGAGGGCTCCTCGCGCACGTGGACGACCTCGGTGCGGTGCCGGCGCCCGTGCCGCCGCACGTCGTCGGCGATGTTCCTGACCTGGAGCAGGGCCGAGGCCGCCTTGGGGGCGGCGACGAACGTGCCCACCCCGGCCCGCCGCTCGATCAGCCCCTCGTGGGTCAGCTCGCGCAGCGCCCGGTTGATGGTCATGCGGGACAGGCCGAGCGCGCTGACGAGCTGGTGCTCCGACGGGAGCTGCTGGCCGTGCGCCCACCGGCCGGACCGCACGCCGTCCGCGATGAGGTTCTTGATCCGCTCGTAGGCCGGCGCGGAGGCGGGACCGACGTGCTGGAACTGGGCGGCGAGCTCGGACTCGACCGCCGTGACGGGCATCATGGCCTGGCGATCCTCCAGGTCGGGGGAACGGCGGTGCGGAGGATGGTCTCCGGCCGGTGGCCCCGAATTTTATCTTCCTTCGCAGGGTAGCGAGCTGTATATACAGGAATGTACATTTCCTGCATCCCCTGAGAACACCCCCAGGGCGCACGATGCGCGAGAGGCGGACCGCCATGAATCACGACCAACCCCCGGGCGCGGGTCCTGCCGTGGAGCGCCGGACGATCGACGTGATCCCCGACGCCGAGCGGCACGGCACGCCGCGCAGCCAGTTCACCCTCTGGTTCGGCGCCAACATGCAGATCACCGCGATCGTGGACGGCGCGCTGGCCGTCGTCTTCGGCGCCGACGCCCTCTGGGCCATCGTCGCCCTGCTCATCGGCAACGTCCTGGGCGGCGTCGTGATGGCGCTGCACTCCGCCCAGGGCCCGCGGCTCGGCCTGCCGCAGATGATCTCCAGCCGGGCGCAGTTCGGCGTGCTGGGCGCGGTCGTGCCGCTCGTGCTGGTCGTGCTGATGTACCTGGGCTTCGCCGCGACCGGCAGCGTGCTGGCCGGGCAGGCGCTCGGCCGCGTCCTGCACGTGCCCGCCACCGCCGGCATCCTGCTGTTCGGCCTGCTGACCGTGGTGGTCGCGGTGACCGGCTACCGGCTCATCCACACGGTGGGCCGGATCGCGACCGTCGTCGGCGTCTGCGGCCTCGGCTACCTGCTGATCGCCGTGTTCACCACGTACGACGTGGGCGCGGTCCTCGGCGCCAAGCCGTTCGAGGCGCCGACGTTCCTGCTGGCGGTGGGGCTCGGCGCGGCCTGGCAGCTCACCTTCGGCCCGTACGTCGCCGACTACTCGCGCTACCTGCCCCGCGACACCAGCGAGCGCGCCACGTTCTGGAGCACGTTCGCCGGCAGCGTGATCGGCTCGCAGTGGGCGATGACGCTGGGCGCGCTGATCGCGGCCGTCTCCGGCAGCGCGTTCGTCGGCGACCAGGTCGGCTTCGTCGGCGAGCTGGCCGGGCCCGCGGCCGTCGCCCTGCTCATCTACCTGGTGATCGTCGTCGGCAAGCTGACCGTCAACACGCTCAACGCCTACGGCGGCTTCATGTGCCTGCTGACGACCGTGACGGCCTTCGACGGCCGCTCGCGCGTCTCGCCGGTGGCCCGCGCGCTCTACATCGTCGGCTTCACCGCCGTGTCGGTCGCGGTGGCGCTGTTCGCCAGCGCCGACTTCCTGGACAACTTCAAGAACTTCGTGCTGGTGCTGCTCATGGTGTTCACGCCGTGGAGCGCCGTCAACCTCACCGACTACTACCTGATCTCCAAGGAGCGGGTGGACATCCCGGCCCTGTACGACCCGGCCGGCCGCTACGGCCGCTGGAACGTCCCGGCGCTGGCCAGCTACGCCTTCGGCGTGGTGGTCCAGATCCCGTTCCTGGCCCAGAAGCTCTACACCGGGCCGGTCACCGAGCTGCTGGGCGGCGCGGACATCTCCTGGATCGTCGGCCTGCTGGCGACCGCCGCGCTTTACTACCCCTGGGCCAGGCGCACCGCGAACCCGCCCGCCGAGATGATCTACCCCGCCTCGGCCGAGCTCCCGTCCACCCGCTGAACCGGAAGGAAACACCACCATGGAAGGCGCACGACCGGTCCGGGCCGCCCGCGGCACCGAGCTGACCGCTCTCGGCTGGCAGCAGGAGGCCGCGCTGCGGATGCTGCAGAACAACCTCGACCCCGAGGTGGCCGAGCACCCCGACGAGCTGGTGGTCTACGGCGGCACCGGGCGCGCCGCCCGCGACTGGCGCTCCTTCGACGCCATCGAGCGCACGCTGCGCACCCTCAAGGCCGACGAGACGATGCTTGTCCAGTCGGGCCGGCCGGTGGGCGTCATGACCACCCACGAGTGGGCGCCGCGCGTGCTGATCGCCAACTCCAACCTGGTCGGCGACTGGGCCACCTGGGAGGAGTTCCGCCGCCTGGAGGCCGCCGGGCTCACCATGTACGGCCAGATGACCGCCGGCTCGTGGATCTACATCGGCACGCAGGGCATCCTCCAGGGCACCTACGAGACGTTCGCCGCGGTCGCCGCGAAGAAGTTCGGCGGCTCGCTGGCCGGCACGATCACGCTCACCGCCGGGCTCGGCGGCATGGGCGGCGCCCAGCCGCTGGCCGTCACCATGAACGGCGGCGTCGCGATCTGCGTCGAGTGCGACCCGTCGCGCATCCGGCGCCGCCTCGACCACGGCTACCTCGACGTGCGCGCCGACGACCTGGCGCACGCGCTGCGCCTGGCCACCGAGGCCAGGGACGCCCGCCGGCCGCTGTCGATCGGCCTGCTCGGCAACGCCGCCGAGGTGCTGCCGCGCATGCTCGCCGAAGGCGCCCCGATCGACGTGGTGACCGACCAGACCAGCGCGCACGACCCGCTCGCCTACCTGCCCCTCGGGGTGGCGTTCGAGGACATGGCCGCCGAGCGCGCCAAGGACCCGGCCGGCTTCACCGAGCGGGCCCGCACGTCGATGGCGCGGCACGTCGAGGCCATGGTCGGCTTCATGGACGCCGGGGCGGAGGTCTTCGACTACGGCAACTCCATCCGCGGCGAGGCGAAGCTGGCCGGCTACGGCCGCGCCTTCGACTTCCCCGGATTCGTGCCCGCCTACATCAGGCCGCTGTTCTGCGAGGGCAAGGGCCCGTTCCGGTGGGCGGCCCTGTCGGGCGACCCTGCCGACATCGCCGCGACCGACCGGGCGATCCTGGAGCTGTTCCCCGACAACGAGCCGCTGGCCCGCTGGATCCGGATGGCCGGCGAGAAGGTGCACTTCCAGGGCCTGCCCGCGCGCATCTGCTGGCTCGGGTACGGCGAGCGGGACCGGGCCGGCGAGCGCTTCAACGACATGGTGGCCGGCGGCGAGCTGCGCGCCCCGATCGTGATCGGCCGCGACCACCTGGACTGCGGCTCGGTGGCCTCGCCGTACCGGGAGACCGAGGGCATGCTGGACGGCTCCGACGCGATCGCCGACTGGCCGCTGCTCAACGCGATGGTCAACGTGGCCTCGGGCGCCTCCTGGGTGTCGATCCACCACGGCGGCGGCGTCGGCATCGGCCGCTCGATCCACGCCGGGCAGGTGACCGTCGCCGACGGCACGGCGCTGGCCGGGGAGAAGATCCGCCGGGTGCTCACCAACGACCCCGGCATGGGCGTCATCCGGCACGTGGACGCCGGGTACGAGCACGCCGAGGAGGTCGCCCGCGACAGCGGCGTGCGCGTGCCGATGAAGGAGTCCTGATGCCGGCCTCGTTCCAGGAGATGTGGGCGGAGCTGCTGCCGGTCGGGCGGCACTCCGGCTCCGGCGGCTACCGGCGCTTCGCCTGGACCGCGGCCGACGCCGAGTGCCGCGACTGGTTCCGGGAGCAGGCGGTGGCGCGCGGGCTGGCGTACGAGAGCGACCGCAACGGCAACCAGTGGGCCTGGCTCGGCGACCCGGCGGCGGGCGGCGCGGTGGTGACCGGCTCGCACCTGGACTCGGTGCCCGACGGCGGGGCGTTCGACGGGCCGCTCGGCGTCGTGTCGGCGTTCGCCGCGCTCGACGAGCTGCGGGCGCGCGGCGCGCGGCCGCTCCGCCCGGTCGCGGTGGTGAACTTCGGCGACGAGGAGGGCGCCCGCTTCGGGCTCGCCTGCGCCGGGTCCCGGCTGAGCGCCGGGCAGCTCACCCCGGAGCGGGCCGCCGAGCTGCGCGACGCGGACGGGATCACGCTGCCGCGGGCGATGGAGCTGGCCGGCCACGACCCGGCGGCCATCGGCCCGGACGACGAGCGGCTGGCGCGCGTCGGGGTGTTCGTCGAGCTGCACGTCGAGCAGGGCCGCCACCTCGCGGACACGGCGTCCCCGGTCGGCGTGGCCTCGTCGATCTGGCCGCACGGCCGCTGGCGCCTCGACTTCCGCGGCGAGGCCAACCACGCGGGCACCACCCGGATGGAGGACCGCCGCGACCCGATGCCCGCCTACGCCGCGACCGTCCTGGCCGCGCGCGAGCAGGCCGCCGCGGCGGGCGCGCGGGCCACGTTCGGCAAGCTCAGCGTGGCGCCCAACGGCGTCAACGCGGTGCCGGGCCTGGTGCGGGCCTGGCTGGACGCGCGGGCCGCCGACGAGGACGCGCTCGGCTCGCTGGTCGGCGGGATCGAGCGGGCCGCCCGCGAGCACGCCGCCCGCGACGGGGTGGAGGTGACGCTCGCCCGCGAGTCCTTCACGCCGGTCGTGGACTTCGCGCCGGCGCTGCGGGACGAGCTGGTCCGGCTGCTGGCCGCGCGGCGGCCGTACCAGGTGCCCGTGCTGCCGACGGGCGCCGGGCACGACGCGGGCATCCTGGCCGCGAAGGTGCCCACGGCCATGCTGTTCGTCCGCAATCCCACCGGGGTGTCGCACTCCCCCGCCGAGCACGCCCGCGAGGACGACTGCGTGGCCGGGGTCGAGGCGCTGGCCGACGTGCTGGAGGGGCTGGCATGCCGGTGACCGCCTACTACGCCGAGCACGCCTGGACCGGCGAGGCGGTCGCCTCCGGCGTGGTGATCGAGGTGGACGGGGAGCGCGTCGCCGGCGTGCGGGCCGGGGTCGCCGCGCCGCCGCCCGGCGCGCAGGTGCTGCGCGGGCTGACCCTCCCCGGGCTGGCCAACGCGCACTCGCACGCCTTCCACCGGGCGCTGCGCGGCTTCGCGCAGCGCGGCTCCGGCACGTTCTGGACCTGGCGTGACAGCATGTACGACGTGGCCGGCCGACTCGACCCCGACTCCTACCTGGAGCTGGCGCGGGCGGTCTACGCCGAGATGGCGCTGGCCGGCGTCACCTGCGTGGGCGAGTTCCACTACCTGCACCACGCGCCGGGCGGCCGGCCGTACGCGGACCCCAACGCCATGGGCGAGGCGCTGATCGAGGCCGCCGCCCAGGCCGGGATCAGGATCACCCTGCTCGACACCTGCTACCTCGCCGCGGGCTTCGGCCGGCCGCCGGAGCGCCCCCAGCTGCGCTTCAGCGACGGCGACGCCGACGCCTGGGCGGCGCGGGCGGCGGCGCTGAAGGAGCGCGGCCACGCCAGGATCGGCGCGGCGATCCACTCGGTGCGCGCGGTGCCCGCCGGCCAGATCGAGCCGGTGGCGCGGTGGGCCGCCGAGCGGGCGGCGCCGCTGCACGCGCACCTGTCCGAGCAGCCCGCCGAGAACGAGGCGTGCCTGGCCGCCCACGGCTGCACCCCCACCCGGCTGCTGGCCGACCGGGGCGCGCTCGGCCCGCGTACCTCGGCGGTGCACGCCACCCACCTCACCGGCGAGGACATCTCCCTGCTCGGCGGCTCGGCCACCACGATCTGCATGTGCCCGACGACCGAGCGAGACCTCGCCGACGGCATCGGCCCGGCGGCCGAGCTGGCCCGCGCCGGATCGCCGATCAGCCTGGGCAGCGACAGCCACGCCGTGGTGGACCTGCTGGAGGAGGCACGGGCCGTGGAGCTGGACGAGCGGCTGCGCACCCGGCGGCGCGGCCACTGGAGCGCCGCGGCGCTGCTGCGCGCCGCCACGCGCGACGGGCACGCCTCGCTCGGCTGGCCGGAGGCGGGCCGGATCGAGGCGGGCGCGCTGGCCGACCTCACCACGGTCGCGCTCGACTCGGTGCGCACGGCCGGCCCGCCGGCCGCCCTCGGCGCGGAGACCGCGGTCTTCGCCGCCACCGCGGCCGACGTGCGGCACGTCGTGGTGGGCGGGCGTCCCGTCGTCCGCGACGGCGTCCACCTCCTGGTGCCGGACGCGCCCGCCGCGCTCGCCCGGACGATCTCCGGCCTCATCTCCCCGTAGCCGCCCTCACCGCAGAAAGGCAGATCCTCGTGTCCGTCGCCATCACCGGCATCGGCAGCCTGCTCACCAACGACCCCGAGCTGGGCACGATCCGCGACGCCGCCGTCGTGCTGGACGGCGGCCGGGTCGCCTGGGCCGGGCCGGCGGGCCGCGTCCCCGACGCCGACGAGCGGGTGGACGCGGGCGGCCGGGCCGCGATCCCCGGCTTCGTGGACTCGCACGCCCACCTGGTGTTCGCCGGTGACCGTACCGCGGAGTTCGACGCGCGCATGTCCGGGACCCCGTACTCGGCGGGCGGCATCCGCACCACCGTGGCCGCCACCCGCGCCGCCTCCGACGCCGAGCTGGCGGCGAACGTCGCCCGGTACGTGGCCGAGGCGCTGCGCCAGGGCACCACGACGATCGAGTGCAAGTCCGGCTACGGGCTCACCGTCGAGGACGAGGCCCGCTCGCTGCGCATCGCCGCCGAGCACACCGACGAGGTCACCTACCTGGGCGCGCACGTGGTGCCCCCCGAGTACGCCGACGACCCGGACGCGTACGTGGACCTGGTGACCGGCCCCATGCTCGACGCCTGCGCACCGCACGCCCGCTGGGTGGACGTCTTCTGCGAGCGGGGCGCCTTCGACGGCGACCAGGCCCGCGCGGTGCTGGAGGCGGGCCTCCGGGCGGGGCTGGTGCCCCGGGTGCACGCCAACCAGCTCGGCCCCGGGCCCGGGGTGCGGCTGGCCGTGGAGCTGGGGGCCGCCTCCGCCGACCACTGCACGCACCTCGACGACGCCGACGTGGACGCGCTGGCGAGCGGGCCGACGGTGGCGACGCTGCTGCCCGGCGCCGAGTTCTCCACCCGGGCGCCGTACCCGGACGCGCGCCGCCTGCTGGACGCCGGGGTGACGGTGGCGCTGTCCACCGACTGCAACCCGGGGTCGAGCTTCACCAGCTCGATGCCGTTCTGCGTGGCGATCGCCGTACGGGAGATGGGCATGACCCCGGACGAGGCGGTGGTCGCCGCCACGCTGGGCGGGGCCAGGGCGCTGCGCCGCGACGACGTGGGCCGCCTGTCCCCGGGCGCCCGCGCCGACCTGGTGCTGCTCGACGCGCCGAGCCACGTCCACCTGGCCTACCGCCCGGGCGTCCCGCTCGTCGCCGCGGTCTGGCGCGACGGGGTCCGCCGGACGCCCTGAAAGCCGGGGCCCGCGCGGGTAGCCTCGCAAGGGTGATCGACTTCAACAACGACTCCCTCTTCAAGCTGAACCCGTGCCGGCCGGACGAGGCGAGCCCGGTCGTGGCGCCCCTCATGCTCCACGGCGAGCAGATCATCTCGTCGTACAAGACGGTCCGGGACCTCGTCGTCTTCACCGACAAACGCGTCATCGCGGTCAACGTCCAGGGGCTCACCGGCAAGAAGCGCGACTTCACGTCCCTGCCCTACAACAAGGTCCAGGCGTGGTCGGTGGAGACGGCCGGCACCTTCGACCTCGACGCCGAGCTGGAGCTCTGGTTCAGCGGCCTGGGCAAGGTCCGCTTCGAGTTCAAGGGCCGCTCCGACATCATCCGCCTCAGCCACATGATCGCCGGCTACGTCCTGTAGCGGAGAGAGCGCCGTCGGGACGATCCACAGGAATCCCGGCACCCGCCCCGTCTTCGCTTCGCCCGGTGAGGCGGGCCGCTGGTCGCCCGCCTGCATGCCTGCGGCCCGAACTGGTCGGCAACGTGGTCGGCCACCGGAGAAGAAGAATTCCGGAAGCCGCGGCGGCGACACTGATCGCCTGGCCGAGCGAAGGCGGGTTCTTCACGTGAAACAAGATCATGAAACATGAGGCTGGCGGCGCCGGCACCAGCCCTGGCGATGGCGGCCGCGTCGGGAGCGCGTCGCCTCCGCCCAGCGTCAACGGCACAGATCACAAAAACAACGCAGGTGGAGCTCCTGCCGTGGTTCCTCAGAGGGCTCCCGATATTCGAACGCATCGATTCCACAGCAATCGCACGAGGAGTCCGTTGTCCAGTACAGATCGCAGACCGCTGTCCCGCCGGATCACCGCAGTCGCCGCGGCCGCCCTCATCCCCCTTGGTGCCGCAGGCGTGGCGTGGGCCGCCACCACCGACAACATGTTCCCGACCGCCTACACCGGCAGCTATTGCGCGACCGGCATGGGCGTGGGCCAACCCTGTCAGACCGATGACAGGGAGGTCTACTTCTACATGGACAGCAGCGGTGAATACGAGCTGGAATCACCGGACCGCGCCGCCGTGAACAGCGCCATCGACGACGAGTACCGTCCCACTGATCTGGCCTTCCACTACGACTCCTCGCCGGTCTTCAGCGGCGACGGTGAGACCGACATCATCTACCAGGAGGGCTCCACCGGCCTGCCCAGCAACCTCGACGGCATCACCTGGTGCAACGCCAAAGGCCACGACAACAAGGACTGCGACCAGCAGTACATCCGCATCCGTGGCAACGGCCACTACACCCACGGCCTGACCTGCCATGAGACCGGTCACGCCGTCGGCCTGCAGCATGGTGACTGGGCCAGCCCGCAGCTGTCCAGGACCGACACCCGGCTCGGCTGCATGGTGACCCCCGTTGGATCAAATGCCGGTTTGGGCGCCAACAACAGAGAAAACATCAACGCCACCTATTAGGAGCAGTCGTGCAACGTCGTACCTACATCACGGGTGTCGCGATGGCCACGGTGGCGGCGGCCGTGGTGGCCACACTGGCCGGCGCCGGATCGGCGACCACCACCGCCGGCGGTGGCACCAGGTCCAGTCATGGCGTCATGGCGGAGGGGGTTGACCACCTGCCCAGCACCACTGCCGCGGATTGGGTCACCTACGCCGACCACGTCATCGCCGTCACCGCGACCGCCGAGAAGATCGCGCCACCCGCCCAGAGCGAGATCGAGCGTGGGGAAGGTTTTCTCGGCCGCACCGTCACCCTCAGAGTCGACAGCGTCCTGTGGTCGCGCGGCGAAGCTCCCCGCCCCGCTCCACAGATCTTCGACTATCCCGCTGTGGGCGCCGTCTTCACCGAAGGTGCCACCGACAGCCCTACTCCCATGGCCCTGCGCAACCGGCCCCGCCTGCAAACCGGCCACCATTACATCCTGGCCATCGAATGGGAGCCCGCGCACTGCACCGACGGCGACACCCCCGAGCCGGCCCAGTGGCGAGGCCTCGGTGAAGGGTCCGAGCTCCCCTACGACGACAACACCATCGGTCAAGGCGAATCCGAAGGCGCGATCCAAACGGCCGACCACGCGCGCGCCCTCGCCGTTCAAGCCGGTCCCGCAGGTGGCTTGAAGGAACAACTCGCCGGCACCACCGCGGACACCCTCGTCTCCGCGCTGAAAGCAGCCGCCCCGGCCCAACGCCGGCAGTCCAGCCCTCAAAGCGCGGCGGACTGCCCCTGATCCGCCTTCGGCTCACCCGCAACCGTGACCGCCCCGGCGCCCTCGACGGGCAGTCACGGAATTGCGAACCGGCGCTCAGCGGACGGGGAGGCCGGTCACCGCGCGGCCGATGATCAGGCGCTGGATCTCCGACGTGCCCTCGAAGATGGTGTAGATCTTGGCGTCGCGGTGGAAGCGTTCCACCGGGTGCTCCCTCGTGTAGCCGGCGCCGCCCAGGATCTGGATCGCCTGCTCGGTCACCCACACCGCCGTCTCCCCCGCCACCAGCTTCGACATCGACCCCTCGGCCTGCTCGAACGGGCGGCCGTTGCGGGCCATCCAGGCGGCGCGCCAGGTCAGCAGGCGGGCGACGTCGACGCGGGTGGCCATGTCGGCGAGCAGGAAGGCGATGGCCTGGTTCTCGGCGATGCGGCGGCCGAACTGCTCGCGCTCGCGGGCGTAGTCGCGGGCGTACTCGAAGGCGGCGCGGGCGATGCCGACCGCCATCGCGGCCACCGACGGGCGGGTGGTCTCGAAGGTGCGCAGGGCGGCCTGCTCGCCGGCGCGCTCGCCGGCGCGGACGCGGGCCAGCCGGGCCTCCAGCCTCTCCCGGCCGCCGAGCAGGCACGAGCCGGGCACCCGGACGCCGTCGAGGACGACCTCGGCGGTGTGCGAGGCGCGGATGCCGTGCTTGCGGAACTTCTGGCCCATCGACAGGCCCGGCGTGCCGGGCGGGATGACGAAGGACGCCTGGCCGCGGGTCCCGAGGGCGGGGTCCACCGAGGCGACGACCACGTGCACGTTGGCGATGCCGCCGTTCGTGGCCCAGGTCTTGACGCCGTCGAGCACCCAGTCGCCGCCGTCGGGGACGGCGCGGGTGCGGATGGCGCCGACGTCGGAGCCGGCGTCGGGCTCGGAGGCGCAGAACGCGCCGAGCTTGACGTCGTTCTCGGTGCCGAACATCTGCGGCAGCCACTCCCCCATCTGCTCGGGGGTGCCGTTGGCGGACAGGGCGGCGGCGGCCAGGCCGGTGCCGACGATCGACAGGCCGATGCCGGCGTCCCCCCAGAAGATCTCCTCGAACGCGACCGGCAGGCCCAGCCCGCTCTCCTCGAACCACTGGGCGGCGAAGAAGTCCAGGGAGTACAGGCCGATCTTGGCGGCCTCCTGGATGACCGGCCAGGGGGTCTCCTCGCGCTCGTCCCATTCGGCGCCCGCGGGGCGGATCACGTCGCGGGCGAACGCGTGCACCCAGTCGCGTACCTCCTTGACGCCGTCGCTGAGCTCCGGGCTGAACCCGCTCATGGGCCGCTTCCTCCCCTTCCGACCCCGCCCGCCGGGGTTACCACTGGTAACACCCTACCGGTCAGTAAGCCCGGGCAGGAAGGCGATCCGGCAGGGTGATCATGGGCGGGCGCTCGGCGATGCGGATGTCGCGGCTCGTCACGTCGTGGCCGGTGAGACCGCGCCGGAACTGGGCCAGCAGACAGGCCGGCTGGTGCCACGCCTGGATCTTGCCCTGGCGCTCCAGGCGGGACCAGGCGGCCAGCATGATCTGGCAGGCCATGCCGCCCAGCGCCTCCGTGGACTGCGGCGCGTGCTCGCGCGAGCCGAGGTCCACCTGGGCGAAGGCGTCCAGGCCGGCCAGGTCGAGCAGGTCGATGAGCAGGCCGAGCTCGACGCCGTAACCGGTCAGGAACGGCACGCGTTCCAGGGCCGAGCGGCGGCCGGCGTACTCGCCCGCCAGCGGCTGGACGAACCCGGCCAGCTCGGGCCAGTGCAGGTTGAGGAGCGGGCGGGCGACCAGCTCGGTGACCCGGCCGCCGCCGGCCGGCACGCCGTCCAGCGGGCGGTCGTAGCAGCCCTTGACGTAGGCGAGGCTCGGGTCGGCGAGCAGCGGGCCGAGCACGCCGCCGACGAGCGCGGCGCGGAAGTGCCTGATGTCGGCGTCGGCGAACACCACGACGTCGCCGTGGGTGACCGCCAGCGACTTCCACAGCGCCTCGCCCTTGCCGTCGAGCGGCCGCAGGTGCGGCAGGATGTCGTCCTGGGCGTGGACGCGGGCGCCGGCGCGGGCGGCCACGCGGGCGGTGTCGTCGTGCGAGCGCGAGTCGATGACGACGACCTCGTCCACCAGGCCGTCCAGCTCGCGGCGCAGGGTGCCGACGATCTCCCCGACGGTCTCGCGCTCGTCCCGGGCGGGGAGCACGACGCTGACGCTGGTCCCGCCCTTGAGTGCCTTCAGGTCCCGGACCGGCCAGTCCGCGGCGGACGAGGTCCGGCGCCGGAGCCAGCCGCGTACCTCGGGCAACATGATCCGACCACCTCCCCTCCACCCCCGATACCCGTTATGTCGGGTTATGTACCTTTTGCGTGGCGCTCCAGGAAGGTGTAGACGTCGGCCTCGTCCACGCCGGGGAACGACCCGGGCGGCAGCGCGGCCAGGATGTGCGAGTTGGCGCGGGCCGACGGCCAGGCGTAACCCTCCCAGCGCTCGGCCAGCTCGGCGGGCGGCCGACGGCAGCAGTCGCCGTTGGGGCAGCTCGACTTGGTGCGATGGGTGGTCTCGCGGCCACGGAACCACCGCGACTCCTTGTACGGCACCCCGAGCGTGATCGCGAAGTCCCGCTCCCGCGAGGGGTCCACGTGCGCGACGCAGAAGTACGTGCCGGTCGGCGAGTCGGAGTACTGGTAGTAGACCGAGAAGCGGTCCGGCGACTGGAATACCTGCCGCCCCGACCACTGCAGGCACATCCGCTGGCCCTCGATGGCGCCCTGCTCGTCGGCGGGGAAGACGATGCCGTCGTTCTCGTAGGCCTTGTAGATGATGCCGCCGGCGTCGTTGCGCACGAAGTGGCAGACGAGGCCCAGGTGGTGGGTGGCGAGGTTGGTGAAGCGGTGGGCGGCCATCTCGTACGACACCGCGAAGACGTCGCGCAGGTCCTCCACCGACAGCGCCCGGTCGGACTTGGCCTCCTGGAGGTAGGGCGCGGCGGCCCGCTCGGGCACCAGCACGGCCGCGGCGAAGTAGTTGGCCTCGGTGCGCTGGCGCAGGAAGTCGGCGAAGTCGCGGGGCTTGTCGTGGCCGAGCGCGAGGTGGCCGAGCGTCTGGAGCAGGATCGTGCGCGGGGTGTGCATGCCGAGCTGCTCGTGCTTGACGTAGATGCGGCGGTTGCGCATGTCGGTGATGGAGCGCACCGAGCGGGGCAGGTCCTGGGCGGTGTGCACGGTGTAGCCGAAGTGCGTGACCAGGCTCTGGATGGTGCTCTGCGACAGCGCGCCGGTGCGGTAGCCGACCGCGTCGAGGGCCTTGGCCGCGGCCTGCTCGATCTCCGGGAAGTAGTTGCCCACCTCGCGCTGGCGGCGGCGCAGCTCGGCGTTGGCGACCCGGGCCTCCTCGGGGGTTGCGGTGCCGCGGGCCTGGCGGGCGCGCAGCTCGCCGTACAGGCCGAGCAGGTGCTCCAGGACGTCGTTGGGCACCCGCGCGGAGACCTTCAGCCGGGGCAGGCCGAGCCCGGAGTACAGCGGGTCGCGCTGGGCCTCCTCCAGGGCGATCTCCAGCTGGGCGCGGCGGTTGGGCGGCTGGCGGCGCAGCAGCTCCTCGACGGGCACGCCGAGCGCGGTGGCCAGGGACTTGAGCAGCGAGAGCTTCGGCTCGCGCTTGCCGTTCTCCAGCAGGGAGAGCTGGCTCGGCGCCCGGTTGACCCGCGAGCCGAGGTCGGACAGCGTCAGGCCGCGCTGTTTCCGCAGATGGCGCAGGCGCTGGCCAAACGCGATCAGATCGAGCTCCTGCGTCAAAGACAGCGGTTCTTCGCCCAGCAACGACGCCATGCTCGCATCTTAGACAGAAAATCTGACCTTCTTCTAGCCCGCCCGGCGCGGATCATGCTTCCTGCGGCGATTGGTCTAGGCCAACGGTAAAAGTTGCGATTTCTTCTCAGGCGAATACCCGTGAGTAATGCCCAAAGCGAGAAATTTCCTGTTTCTTCTGCGCGATTTCGGCTGTTGAGCTTGTGCTCGCGGGCACAAACTCGGCAGGGCACCCAGGGGACGACAAAGGAGTGAACGATGATCGATCGCCTCAAGGGAGCTGCTGAGCAGCTGCAGGACGAATGGGACAACAACCCTCGCTGGGAGGGCATCGAGCGCACCTACGGCGCCGAGGACGTGATCCGGTTGCGCGGCAGCGTCCAGGAGGAGCACACGCTCGCCCGGCTGGGCGCCGAGCGGCTGTGGGGCCTGCTGCACACCGAGGACTACGTCCACGCCCTCGGCGCGCTGACCGGCAACCAGGCCGTGCAGCAGGTGAAGGCGGGCCTGAAGGCCATCTACCTGTCCGGCTGGCAGGTCGCCGCGGACGCGAACCTGGGCGGGCAGACGTACCCGGACCAGAGCCTTTACCCGGCCAACTCGGTGCCGGCCGTCGTGCGCCGCATCAACAACGCGCTGCTGCGCGCCGACCAGATCACCTGGTCGGAAGGCGTGGAGGGGCCGCACTGGCTGGCGCCCATCGTGGCCGACGCCGAGGCCGGCTTCGGCGGCGTGCTCAACGCGTTCGAGCTGATGAAGGGCATGATCGCGGCCGGTGCCGCGGGCGTGCACTGGGAGGACCAGCTCGCCTCCGAGAAGAAGTGCGGCCACCTGGGCGGCAAGGTGCTGATCCCGACCGCCCAGCACATCAAGACGCTCAACGCCGCCCGCCTGGCCGCCGACGTCTGCGGCGTCCCCTCACTGATCATCGCGCGGACCGACGCCCAGGCCGCGACGCTCCTGACCAGCGACGTGGACCCCCGCGACCAGCGCTTCACCACCGGCGAGCGCACCGCCGAGGGCTTCTACCGGGTCCGTAACGGCATCCAGGCGTGCATCGCGCGCGGCCTGGCCTACGCCCCCTACTCCGACCTGCTGTGGATGGAGACCGGCACGCCGGACCTGGACGTGGCGCGCGAGTTCGCCGAGGCGATCAAGGCCGAGTACCCGGACCAGATGCTCGCCTACAACTGCTCGCCGTCGTTCAACTGGAAGAAGCACCTGGACGACTCGACGATCGCCAAGTTCCAGCGGGAGCTGGGCCACATGGGGTACAAGTTCCAGTTCATCACCCTGGCCGGGTTCCACTCGCTGAACTACTCGATGTTCGACCTCGCCCAGGGGTACGCGAGCGACGGCATGACCGCCTACGTCGAGCTCCAGGAGCGCGAGTTCGCCGCCGAGCGACACGGCTACACCGCCACCCGGCACCAGCGCGAGGTCGGCACCGGCTACTTCGACCTGGTCGGCACCGCGGTCGCGCCCGACTCCTCGACCACCGCGCTGAAGGGCTCAACCGAAGAGGAGCAGTTCGCCCACTAGATCCCCTGATCTCGCCGGCCACCTCCAGGGCATGGGATGGTTCCCCGGCGACGCGGGCCGCGCCGGTTTCCCCCAGCACCGGCGCGGCCCGCCCATGTCACGGCCAGGAACCTCCCGGGGCCCCGACGCTCAGCCGGCCAGGACGGCGGCCAGCTCCGGGATGCGGGCCCGGTAGCCGTCCAGCAGGGCGCGGGCCGTGGCGACCGAGTCGACCAGGGGGTGCAGGGCGAACGCCTCGACGGCCCGGGCGGCCGAGCCGGTCAGCGCGGCCTCGATGGTGGCCTGCTCGACGGCCTTCACCTGCTGCAGCAGGCCCAGGAAGCGGCCGGGCAGCGGGCGGGTGGCCAGCGGGCGCACGCCGCCGGCGCCCACCGCGCACGGGACCTCCACGACCGCCTCGGCGGGCAGGCCGGGCACGGCCGAGCCGTTGCCGACGTTGAGGATCATGGTGGCCGCCTCGCCCCGGGACAGCGCCGCCATGAGCACGAGGGCGATGCCCTCGTAGCCGCCCGCCTCCAGGTCGGCCGCGTCGCGCTCGCCCGCCTCGGCGGTGTCGCGGGCCTCGGCCATGTAGGACTCGTCGCGCTCCCTGCGCGCCCGCCGCCACTCGGCCAGCGCGTCGCCGGGGCGGGCCAGGACGGCGGCGTAGAAGGCGTCCTGCTGGCCGAGCAGCGTCTCGCCGCGGCTGCGGCCCCGCGTCGCGGCGACGGCCTCGCGGGTGAAGTAGTAGTAGTACAGGTATTCGTTGGGCAGCGCGCCGAGGGTGCGCACCCAGTCGGGGCCGAACAGGCGGGCCTCCTCGACCCGGCGCAGCGCCGCGTCGTCGGCGAGCAGCTCCGGCAGCACGTCCCGGCCGTCGTGGCCGAGGCCGCGCAGCCAGCCCAGGTGGTTGAGGCCCACGTAGTCGGGCCAGACGCGGGCCGGGTCGAGGCCGAGCGCGGCGGCGGCCCGGCGGACCAGGCCGATCGGGGAGTCGCAGATGCCGATCACGCGGTCGCCGAGCACCCGGCGCATCGCCTCGGTGATCATGCCGGCCGGGTTGGTGAAGTTGATGACCCAGGCGCGGGGGGCCAGCTCGGCGACCCGTTCGGCCACCCGGACGGCGACCGGGACCGTGCGCAGGCCGTAGGCGACGCCGCCGGGGCCGGTGGTCTCCTGGCCGAGCAGGCCCAGCTCCAGCGCGACCCGCTCGTCGGCGGTGCGCCCGGCCAGGCCGCCCACCCGGATGGCGGAGAAGACGAAGTCCGCCCCGCGCAGGGCCTCGTCGAGCGAGGTGGTGACGCGCACGGCGGGCGGGTCGTCGTGGCCCTCGGCGAGCCCGCGCAGCACGTGGCCGATGGCGGCCAGCCGGTCGGCGGAGACGTCGTGGAGGACGACCTCCGCCACCCGCGGCTCGGCCCGGTCGCGCAGGAGCGCGCCGTACACGAGCGGAACGCGGAAGCCGCCGCCCCCGAGAACGGCCAGTCTCATACCCATCCCTTCGTCCGGACGATGATTCCCTCGATGATTCCCCAGCGGTGATCGTTCAGGTCAGGATCGCTCAGCCCAGCAGCACCTCGGCGCCGGCGGCCGCCAGGCGGCGCAGCGTGGCCGGGTCGGCGCCGTCGTTGGTGACGACCACGTCGACGTCCTCGGGCCCGCAGACCCGCAGCGCCCCCGTGCCGGGGAACTTGTGCCGGTCCACCAGCAGCACCACCTGCCCGGCCGCGGCGATCATGGCGCGCTTGAGCGGCACCTCGGCCAGCGTGGTGTCCACGAGCTGCCCGTCGGGCCGCACGCCGCTGACGCCCAGGAACACCCGGTCGGCGACCACCTGCTTCAGCGCGGCCTCGGTGAGCACCCCGATCAGCGAGTGGTAGGGGCGGCGGACCATGCCGCCGAGCAGCAGCAGCTCGACCTCGGGATCGCAGCGCAGCACGTCGAGCACGGCGAGGCTGGAGGTGACGACGGTGACGCGCCGGCCGCGCAGCCGGCGGGCCAGGCGCATGGTGGTGGTGCCGATGTCGAGCAGCACGACGTCGCCGTCGCGCACGAGGCCGGCGGCGCGCTCGGCCACGGCCTCCTTGTCCTGCTCGTCGGCCCCGGCCACCTCGGAGAAGGGGCGCTCGGCGTCGGCGTCGACGCTGGCCAGGGCGCCGCCGCGGACCCGCCGCAGGGTGCCGTCGCGATCGAGCACCTCGAGGTCCCTGCGGATGGTGGACGGGCTCACACCGAGCTGGCTGGCCAGCTCGCGCACGCTGGTGGCGCCCGAGAGCCGCACGCGGCGCATGATCTCGGCATGCCTGAGGCGCTGGAGCACGGCGTCACTGTATCAGTCATTTTCGCCCAGAAGTAAGCAGGAAACCGCGCACAAAGTAAGCACCTTGCTTCAAATACTCGCGCGAAACACTTGAAGTGTGCGAGCAAACGTGCAAGATTGCGCACATCTCGGTGTGTCGAGGAGGATCCATACCCGTGTCTGCCCAGGCGTACGACCCTCTCGCCGGCGAGCGCGCTCCCGGCGGCCCGCAGTTCGACGTGTTCCTGGCCGGCACCGTCTTCCTGGACATCATCTTCACCGGCCTGCCCGCGATGCCCGCGGCGGGCACGGAGATCTGGGCCGACGGCATGGGCTCGTGCCCCGGCGGCATCGCCAACCTGGCCATCGCCACCAGCCGCCTCGGCCTGCGCACGTCGCTGGCGGCGGCCTTCGGCGACGACGACTACGGCGACTTCTGCTGGCGTACCCTCCAGGAGCAGGAGTCGGTGGACCTGTCCAGGTCGCGCCGGTTCGAGCACTGGCACTCGCCGGTGACCGTCTCCATGGCGGTCGACCGCGACCGCAGCATGGTGACGCACGGCCATCCGCCGCCCATGCCGGCCTCCGAGATGATCGGCAAGCCGCCCCGCTCCAAGGCCGTGATCGTGACGCTCTCCCCCGACGAGCCGCTGGGCACGCCCGGCAGCGCGTGCAACTGGGCGGAGCTGGCGCACCGCGACGGCGCGCTGCTGTTCGCCGACGTCGGCTGGGACCCGTCGGGCGCCTGGCCGTCCGGCGTGCTGGAGCAGCTGTCCATCTGCCACGCGTTCATGCCGAACGCCATCGAGGCCATGGCCTACACCCGGACCGACACCCCGCGTGACGCGCTCTACGCGATCGCCGACCTGGTGCCGCTGGCCGTGGTGACCGACGGCGCCAACGGCGCGATGGCCATCGACTCCTCGACCGGCGAGGAGGCGTTCGTGCCCGCGCCGCGGGTGACGGCGCTGGACCCGACGGGCGCGGGCGACGTGTTCGGCGCGGGGTTCGTGCTCGGCACGCTGTGCGGCTGGCCGCTGACCGACCGGCTGGCCTTCGCCGAGGTGTGCGCCGCCCTGGCGGTGCAGCAGTTCGGCGGGTCGCTGGCCGCGCCCGGCTGGGGCGACATCGCCGACTGGTGGCACGAGGTGCGGGCGGCGGCCCGGCACAGCGGCGCCTACGGCAGCTCGCTGGCCCGCCGCTACGCCTTCCTCGACCGGCTGGTGCCGGCCGTCCCGGTCGGCGCGGTCCGCCGCGCGGTCGCCACGATCGCCCGCTACGCCGACGTCGGCGTCGCCCCCCATCCCCCGGCCCCCTCCCACCAGGCCGCCTCCCACCAGGCCGCCTCTCACCAGGCCGCCTCTCACCAGGCCGCGGACGAGGGCCCTGCGGATGGGAGCCCGGTGGACGAGAGCCCTGCGGATGGGAGCCCCGCGAGCGGGAACGAGGACCCCGGCACCCCGCGCGTGCCCGTGCAGAAGGAGTAACCATGACCCCCCCGCCGCGACGCCCCCGCCGCACCCCCGCGCTCGCGCTGCTCGCCGTGGCCGCCCTCGCCCTGGCCGCGTGCGCGCCCGGCTCCTCGGCCCCGCCCGCCCCGCAGACCTCCGCCCCGTCCGCCGTTCGCACCGACGCCGCCGCCCTCGGCGACGTCACGCTCACCGTCTGGGACCAGGAGGTACGCGGCGGGCAGGCGGCCCAGATGAAGGAGCTCAACGCCGCCTTCCAGGCCAAGTACCCCAACATCAAGCTGAACCGGGTCTCGCGCTCCTTCGACGACCTCAACACCACCCTGCGCCTGGCGCTCAGCGGCAACCAGCCGCCGGACGTGGTCGAGGCCAACAACGGCCGCCCGTCGATGGGCGCCTTCGTCAAGGCCGGCCAGCTCCGCCCGCTGGACGCCTACGCCGAGGCGTACGGTTGGAAGAGCCGCTACCCGGAGTCGGTGCTGCGCTACTCGCGCTACAGCGCCGACGGCAAGCTGTTCGGCGAGGGCAACCTGTACGGCCTGCCGCAGGTCGGCGAGGTCGTCGGCCTCTTCTACAACAAGGCCAAGCTGGCGAAGCTGGGCCTGCGGCCGCCCGCGACGTGGGCCGACTTCGAGACCGCGCTCGGCACCGCCAAGGCCGGGGGCGAGGTGCCGATGCAGCTCGGCAACCTCGACAAGTGGCCGGCCGTCCACGTGTTCGGCACGGTGCAGGGCCGCCACGTGCCGGCGGAGCAGATCTCCACGCTGGCCTTCGGCCGCAAGGGCGCCTCCTGGAGCACGCCGGAGAACACCGCCGCCGCCGAGCAGCTGGTGAGCTGGGTGGACAAGGGCTACTTCAACAAGGGCTTCAACGGCCAGGGCTACGACCCGGCCTGGCAGGCGTTCGGCAAGGGCGAGGGCGTCTTCCTCATCGCCGGCACCTGGCTGCTCGCCGACCTGCGGAAGGCGCTCGGCGACGACCTGGGCTTCATGCTGCCGCCGGGTGTGTCGGCCGGCGCCCCGCCGGTCGCGACGGGCGGCACCGGCCTGCCGTTCGCGATCACCGCCAAGAGCCCTCACCCGGACGCGGCGGCCGCGTACATCGACTTCATCACCGGCACGGAGGCGATGAAGGTGCTCACCCGCACCGGCAACCTGCCGGTGGCCGAGACCGGGCAGCAGAGCGTGCAGCCGGGGCCGCAGCAGGACGTCTTCACCGCCTTCGGCACGGTCACCGGCAAGAACGGCCTGGTCCCGTACCTGGACTACGCCACGCCGACCTTCGCCGACACGCTCGGCGCGGCCCTGCAGGACCTGCTGGCGAAGAAGGCGACGCCGCAGCAGTTCCTGGCCACGCTCGACAAGGACTACAAGACCTTCGCCGAGAGCAACGAGTGAGGCGCCACGCCACGGCGGGACGGCCGCCCGGCGAGCCGCGCCGGGTCGCCTACCTCTACCTGCTGCCGGCCTTCGCCGTCTACGCGGTGTTCCTGCTGTTCCCGATCGGCCGCGCCGTGCAGTTCTCCCTCTACGACTGGGACGGGCTGTCGGTCGGCAGGTGGGCGGGGCTGGACAACTACGCCGCCGTCGTGGCCGACGAGGGGTTGCGGGCCGCCTTCGGCCACGCGCTGGTGCTCGTCGTGTTCTACGCGCTGATCCCGCTGGCCATCGGCCTGACACTGGCGGCGGTGCTCAACCACGCCAAGGTGCGCGGGCTCGGCTTCTTCCGCACGGTGGTGTTCCTGCCGCAGGTGGTGGCCATGGTCGTGGTGGCGGTGGCGTGGCGGCGGGTGTACGCGCCGGACGGCACGCTCAACGCGCTGCTCGGCGCGCTCGGGCTGGAGTCGCTGGCGCGCGGCTGGCTCGGCGACTACACCTTCGCGCTGCCCGCGGTCGGCGTGGTGGGCACCTGGTTCGAGACCGGGCTGGTGACCGTGCTGTTGCTGGCCGGGATGAGCCGGATCCCGGCCGACCTGTACGAGGCCGCCCGGCTGGACGGCGCGGGCGCGGTGCGCGAGTTCCTCGCGGTCACGCTGCCCTCGGTGCGCGGGGAGATCGCGGTCGCCCTGACGCTCACGGTCATCGCCGCGCTGCGGACCTTCGACCTGGTGTACGTCACCACGCGCGGCGGCCCCGGCACCTCCACCACCGTGCCGTCGTACGAGGTCTACCACCGGGCCTTCGGGCTCGGCCAGGTCGGCTCGGCGGCGGCGGTCGGGGTCACGCTGACGGTGGTCATCTTCGTGATCTCGTTCGGCATCAACCGGTTCGCGGACAGGAGGGTCACGTGATCTCGCGCGGGGAGCGGGTGGCCAACTACGTCATCCTGTCGGTGTTCGCCACGTTCGCGCTCTTCCCGATCGTCACGATCCTGGGCGCGGCGCTCGGGCCCGCCGACAGCGGCGGCACCTCCGGCCTGGGCAACTTCGCGGCGGCCTGGGACGAGGGCCGCTTCGGCACGTACCTGCGCACCAGCCTGGCGGTGTCGGCGTTCGTCGTGGTCGTCAGCGTGACGCTGTCGATCATGAGCGGGTACGCGTTCGGCACGATGCGCTTCCGCGGCCGGTCGGCGCTGTTCTACCTGTTCATGCTCGGGATCATGATGCCGAGCGAGGCCATCGCGGTGCCGCTCTACTTCGACCTGCGCTCGCTGGGGCTCATCGACACGTTCTGGTCGGTGGCGCTGCCGCAGGTGGCGCTGTCGGTGGCGTTCGGGACGTTCTGGATGCGGGCCTACTTCCGGGCCTCGAACCGGGCGATCGTGGAGGCGGCGCGCATCGACGGCGCCTCCACGTGGCGGATCCTGTGGCGGGTGCTGGTGCCGCCGGCGCGGCCTGCCGTGGTCACGCTGACCGTACTGGTCTTCATGTGGACGTGGAACGAGTTCCTCATCCCGCTGATCATGGTGACCAGCGAGTCGCTGCGTACCGCGCCCCTCGGGCTCGCCTTCTTCCAGGGCCAGTACACCTCGGGCTTCACGCTGCTGGCGGCCGGGTCGGTCATCGTCGCGACCCCGGTCGTGATCTTCTACTTGTTCCTCCAGCGACACTTCGTCCGTGGGCTGCTCCAGGGGGCGGTCCGCGAGTAGACACCCCCCGGAGGCGCCATGCGACTGTTACTGTCCGCCCTGCTGATGCTCGTCCCGGCGGCCGTGCCCGCACCCGCGCGGGCCGCCGTGGCGGCGGCGGCGCCCGTGGACCTCGACGTGCTGTTCGTCGGCGCGCACCCTGACGACGAGGCGTTCAGCCTGTCCACGCTCGGCCAGTGGAACGAGGACCACCGCGTGCGCGCCGGCGTGGTCACCGTCACCCGGGGCGAGGGCGGCGGCAACGCCGTCGGCCCCGAGGAGGGGCCCGCGCTCGGCCTGCTGCGCGAGGCCGAGGAGCGCGCCGCGGTCGCCAGGGCAGGCGTGCGCGAGGTGTTCAACCTCGACGACGTCGACTTCTACTACACGGTGAGCGCCCCGCTGACCGACCAGGTGTGGGGCGGCGACACCCTGGAGAAGGTGGTCAGGGTCGTCCGGCAGACCAGGCCCGAGATCCTGCTGACCATGGACCCCGCCCCGACGCCCGGCAACCACGGCAACCACCAGGAGGCCGCCCGGCTGGCGATCGAGGCGTTCTACGCCGCCGCCGACCCCAAGGCGTTCCCCGAGCAGCTCACCCGCGAGGGGCTCAGGCCGTTCGCGCCCGCCCGGCTGCTGACCGGCGGCGGGCGCGGCACGTCCCAGCCGGGCCCGTCCTGCGCGGCCACCTTCCGCCCCGCCGACCCCGCGCAGAACGTGTACGGCGTGTGGAGCGGCCGCGCCTCCGGGACCGGCCGGACGTGGGCGGCCATCGAACGCGACGCCCAGCGCGAGTACGCCTCCCAGGGCTGGGCCGGCTTCCCCGACGTGCCCGCCGACCCCGCGCAGCTCGGCTGCGACTTCTTCACCCAGGTGGACGCCCGGGTGCCCTTCCCCGAGCCGGGCACCCCGGCCGCCGCCGCGCCCACGGCCGTCCTGGACGGCGCGCTGACCAGGCCGGAGGGCACGGTGCCGCTCGGCACCCTGCTCGCCGTACGGACCGGCTCGTTCGAGGTGCGGCCGGGCACGCCCTTCACCGCCGAGGTCACCGTGACGGCCCGCGACGCGCTGGGCCGCTCCTCGGCCGCGCTGCGCGTCCCCGAGGGCTGGAAGGTCACCGGCTCCGGCGCCCTCGGCCGGATCGCCGCCGGCCGTACGGCGTCGGCGAGGTTCACCGTCACGCCGGCGGCGGGCGCGTCCGGCCGGGCGCGGATCGGCGCGGCGCTGACCACCGAGCGGGGCCGCGGCTACACCGACCGGCAGGTCGAGGCGAGCCCGGCCGTGCGCGGGCAGCAGCAGCTCCTCCCCCAGGTCGCCCAGTACGAGACGTGGACCTCCGACGTCGGCGTGCCGCAGCTGCGCGGCCTGGTCACGCCCGTGCTGACGCTCCCGTCGGGCGGCTCCCGGCAGGTCGGCGTCGTGGTGCGGAACGTGGGCGACACCCCCAGGTCGGGCACCGTGCGCGTGGACCTACCCGCGGGCTTCACCGCCGACCGGGCCGAGGCCGCCTACCCCGAGCTGGCGCCGGGCGCGTCGGCGACGGTGCCGTTCACCGTCACCAACACCGACACCTCGCTGAAGACCTCCAACGAGGGCGGCGACCACGCCTACACCGTGACCGTGGACGGCGTGGTCACCGGCCGGCCCGCGCTGGAGCTGGTGCCCGCCACCACGATCCCGCGCGCCGCGAGCGCCCCGGCGGTGGACGGCGACGACGGCGACTACCCGGGGCCCGCGCTGGACGTCTCCCGGCTGTGGGAGGGCACTCCGTGCTCGTCGGCGGCTGACTGCTCGGCCACGGCCAGGCTGGCCTGGCACGACGGCACCCTGTACGTGGCGGTGCGGGTGAGCGACGACGTGCTGGGCACGCGGCTGGCCGCCGCCGACTGCAAGCGGCACTGGCGCACCGACGCGGTGGAGATCGCGCTGGACCCGCGCGGCACGTCCGAGAACACCTCCACCACCTTCAAGGCGGCGGTGCTGCCGGTGACCGCCGAGGGCCCGCCGTGCGCGCTGCGCGACGCCGACAACCACCAGGGCCCCGCCACCGGGGTGCGGATCGCGTCGAAGGTCTCCTCCGGCGGGTACACGGTGGAGGCGGCCATCCCGCTGGAGCTGCTGCCCGGCTCGGTGGACCCCGGTCACCTCGGGCTGAACATCCTCGTGTACGACTCCGACACCCAGGACAGGACCGGGCAGACCCGGATCGGCTGGTCGACGTGGGGCGGCGTGCAGGGCGACCCGTACCGGTGGGGCGTGGCCACCCTGGAGGGCTACCAGGGCGCGGAGCGGCCGGTGCCCGATCCGGTGATCCCGGACACCGCGCTGTCCAGCCTGGACTCGCCGCAGTCGCTGGAGCAATCCGTCCGCGTGCACGTGCCGCCGGCCGGCGGGCCTCCCGCGGCGGACGCGGGCCAGGCGGTCGCGGCCGTCAGGGCGGGCGACGCGGTCAGGGTGACCTTCCTGGCGGCCGGGCCGGGCCGGGCGCACCTGTTCGTCCGCGACGCGCGGGGCACGGCGGGCAGCCGGGTCGTGCAGGTCGCCAAGGGCACGGCGACGCTGTCGGTGCCGCTGACCCGCGCCCTGGCCGCCGACCCGGCGGTGGTGGCCGGCTGGGAGCCGTCCCGCGGCGGCGCGTCCGCCTCCCGGACACGCGTACGCTGACCCGCCCGCGACCGGCCCTGCCCGCTCTCCCTCCGTACGGCCCGGGGGCGGCGGGTCAGGGCCGGTCGCCCGCGCGCAGGACGGTGCCCAGCTCGCGGCGGCGGCCGAGGGCGACGTGCGCGAAGGAGCCCAGCACGGCGCCGGCGGCCAGCCCGCCCGCCAGCGCCAGGGGCGTGAGCAGGCCGGGAGCCTGCTCGCCGACGGGCAGGCCGCGGGCGTAGGACGACAGGTCCACGCCCGGCCCGAGCGCGGCCGGCAGGGCGAGCCCCACCGTCAGCCCCACCGGCACCGTGACGGCGACCAGGGGAAGCAGCTCCAGCACCGCCAGCCACCTGGCCTGCCGCTCCGGCAGCCCGAGCGTGCGCAGCAGCGACACCGCCCTGGCCCGGTCGGCCGCCCCGGCGGCCAGCGCCAGCACGACCGCGACCAGCGCGTACGCCCCCAGCGCCACCGTCACCACCAGCAACGTCGAGCGCACGGTGCCGGTGAGCGGGTCGGCCCGGATCTCGGCCAGCGCCTGCTCCTGCGTGCGCACGGTCGCCGAGGGCACCAGCCGCGCCAGCTCGGCCGGGGACGCCTCGCCCTTGACGAGCAGCATGTTCGCGGCGGGCCAGGGCAGCACCGTGCGCGGCACGAGGAGGAACTGCCCGCTCATGGCGAACCCCGGCAGCGCGCCGATCACGCCCCGGGCGGTCAGCCGCACCGGCGACAGCCACCTCATCTCGAACGCGGGCGGCCCGCCGGCCAGCCCGGGCGACAGCAGCGCGGTCCCGTCCGCGAGCGGCGCGGGCAGGCGGAGCGGGCCGTCGGCGGCGACCCGCCGCCACTCGGCCAGGTCCACGGCGACGGCGTAGGGCTGCTCGCCGGTGGGCTGGAGCTGCACCCGGCCGGCCAGCGCGAGCGCCACCCGCTCCACCCCGGCGGTCCGGCGGACGCGCTCGACGGCCGCGGCGGGGATGTCGGCGTCCGAGGTCACCCTGATCGGCGCGCCCACCTCCTGCCAGGACGCCAGCCGCTGCGCGGCGGCGAGGTCGTCGGAGATCACCGCGGCGAACACCGACACGCCGAGGGCGGGCAGCAGGACCAGCACCGGCAGCGCCCCGGCGGGGCGCGCCCTGGCCGCCCTGGCCAGCCCCAGGAACGGCACGGCCGCCCGCCCGCGCGCGGCCGGCCGCACGAGCAGCCGCAGCGGGTACGGGTAGCACCGCAGGACGATCAGCGCGGCCGCGAGCGCCACCGCGACCGGGATCAGCAGCAGGTACGGATCCAAGCCGGCCACCACCGGCGACAGGCCGGCATCCAGCCCGGCCGCCCCGCCCACCCGCGACAGGCCGGCATCCAGCCCCGCCGCCCCGCCCACCCGCGACAGGCCGGCATCCAGCCCGGCCTGTGGCAGGCTCGCGGTCCCTCCCGCCGCCGCCGTGCCGCGGGCCCGCAGCAGGTACGCCCCGCCCAGCGCCACCACCACGACCAGCGCCTCCAGCGTCAGCCGCCGCGCCGACGGCCGGGCGGCGGCCACGTCGTCGCGCCGCTCGCGCAGCGGCCTGCGGTGCGCCAGCGCCAGCCGGCCCGCGGCGAAGGCCACGGCGGTGACCGCCACGACCGCCGGCCCGAGGTGCGCGAGCGGCGGCGCGGGCCCCGGCACGAGGAACGACAGCGCGTACCCGGCCAGGGCCGCGGGCCCGGTCGCGAGCGCGGCCAGGGCGGCCCCGGCCCCCGCCACCTGCCACAGCGACCCGCCGCGCGCCCGGGCCAGCGCCAGCGGCTGCTCCATCCGGTCGGTCAGCAGCCGCACGCCCAGCGCGATCACGCCGAGCGCGACCGCGAGCAGCCCGCCGAGCACCAGGTACATGACGGTCCGCGCGGCCGACAGCGCGGCCAGGAAGTCGCCGAGCAGCCGCGGCAGCCCGGTGACCAGGCGGTAGTTGACGGTGTTCGTGCCCTGGACCACCAGCCGCCGGTGGAGCTCGGCGACCGCCGCGGCGGCGGCCGGCGCGTCGCCCGCGCTCGCGGCCCGCCCGTCCACGGGCAGGACCCAGCGGTAGGTCAGCTCGCGGCCCTTGCCGTCCAGCGCGGCCAGCCCGTCGTCGGACATCAGCGAGGTGGTGTGGAACTCCTCGGCCCCGGTGGGCGACACCACCCGGGTGACGTGCAGGACGTCGGAGTCGTGGCTCCAGGCGCGGTCGCGCGGGTCCCTGGCGGTGAAGACGCCGGTGATCCGCACCGCGACGGGGTTGCTCTCGCCGAGCACCTTGACCTGGCCGACGTCCAGGCCCATCCCGCGGACGGCCTCGTCCACGACGCCCACCTCGATCAGCGGGATCGTCGCGCCCAGGTGGCGCAGGGTGGACGGCCTGCCGGGCTCCCGGCCGCGCGCCCAGTCCACCCGGCGGCGGGCGTCGGACAGCCAGCCGAGGTTGAGGAAGTGGCCGGCCCCGGTGACGCCGTTGACGGGGGTGCGGAAGGTCTTGGCGCTCATGTGGCCGCCGGACCCGGCCAGGGGGCGCAGCGCGTCCGGGAGGAGCCGGCGCCAGCGGGCGGCCAGGGCGTCGAACCGGGCGCGTTCGCGCAGCTCGCCGCCGGAGCCGGCGGGTTCCCCCGTCACGGTGAGGTCGGTCTGCGTGGCGGCGGCGGAGGTCAGCGAGCGGCGCAGCGCCTCGTCGTAGGCGGCCTGCGTCGTCCTGGGCAGCCCGGCGACCAGCAGGCAGGCGACCGCCGTGAGCACGCCCAGCAGCGCCGACGTGCCCGCGTACGCGCGGGCCAGCGACCGGATCCTCACCGCTCGTCCACCACCCGGCCGCGCCGCAGCCGGCGGGCCTGCCCGGCGACGATCGCCAGCAGCGCCGCCATGACCAGCGCCGGCACCAGGGTCACCGCCGCCCACGGCAGGTGCAGCAGCACGCCGGGCGTGACGGCCGTGGCCTGCCCGGTCAGCACGATACGCGGGATCACCAGCTTCGCGACCAGCACGGCGAGGCCCGTCCCGACCACCGGCGACAGCCCGATGACGAACGCCTGCTCCACCGCCAGCAGCCCGAGCAGCTGCCGGGGGCCGGCGCCGAGCGCCCGCAGCACGGCGAACTCGGCGCCGCGCTCCCGCACCGCGACCACGGCGTTGACCAGGAACCCGAGCAGCGCGAAGCCGAGCGCCGCAGCGAACCCCAGGATCAGCGCCCCCTGCGGCCCGCCGGCCAGGGGGTCGTCGCGCAGCGCCGCCGCCAGCTCGTACCGGTCGGTGGCGGCCACGTCCCACTCGGGGTGCGCGCGCAGGACCCGTTGCGCCGGGGCGGTGTCGGCGGCGGCGAGCCACCACTCGGTGGCGGGCCGGGGCGGCCGGGCGGCGGCCAGCTCGTACGCCTGCAGCGTCCCCCAGTCGGCCAGCAGCGCCTGCTGCCCGGCGGCCGTCGTCGGCATGCTGTCCACCACGTCCACCACCGTGACCTGGAGCGCCCGGCCGGCGACGCGGGCCGGGCCGGTCTGCCCGGCGCGCAGCTCCAGCGCGGCGGCCAGGCCGGGGGTGAGCACCACGGGCAGCGGCGCCGGCTCGCGCGGCAGCGCGACGGCGACCACGCCCGGCGCCGCGGCGGACAGACCGGACACCGGCACGTCCTGGCCGTCCGCGCTCAACCCGACCAGCCTCAGCCCGCCCGGCCCCGCCCCGCCCGGCCCCACCCCGGGTTGGGATTGGCCGCTGTGGGACTGGCCGCTCTGGGACTGGCCGCTCTGCGGCTGCGCGGTCGTCTCGTCCGCGACGAGGCCGCGCAGCGCGAGCGGGTAGGCGATCGTCCCTGAGCGCCCGGCGAGCGCGGCCAGGTCCAGCTCGACGCGGTTCGCGCCCTCGTGCAGCCCGCCGAGCAGCAGGTCCCGCCAGACGCCGAGCGCGTCGGACAGCACCAGCCGGGCCGGGACGGCGGCACCCGCCTCGACCCGCACGGTGAGGGTCCGCGGCCGTCCCGGCAGGGCCAGCGCGCCCGCGTGGCCACCGGCCAGCGACCGCGCCATCCGCGCCACGGGCCGCTCCGACAGGTCGGGACGCAGGTGGAACAGCTCGCCGAGGCGGGCCGCGTCCAGGGCGAGCAGCAACGCGCTCTCGCCGCTGACATCGACCTGCCCCCGGAAGGCCGGCGAGTACGCGGTGACGCCGGGCAGCGCGGTGAACGCCGTGCCCCGCCCGAGCGGCCCCAGCTCGGCGGCCTCGGGCGGCCCGGACAGCCGCAGGTCCGCCCCGGCCTGGTGGCGGGCCTGGTCGAGCTGCGAGGCCCGCCAGGTGGCGGTGGTCGCGACGGACAGGACGCCGATCGCGACCGCCATCGTGAGCAGCAGCGCGGGGCCGGCGTACCGGAGCGGCCGCCGGCTCACCTGCCGCACGCCCAGCGCGGGCGCGAGCGCGGTCCCGCGCGCGGTCGGCCGCTCGGCCAGCCGCGACACGCGCGGCACCAGCCGCAACCCCAGCAGGCCACCGGCGAGCAGGGCCAGCGCGGGCCCGGAGACGATGAGCGGATCGACGCCGAGCCCGCCACCGGCCGTCGCGGTGACCGGCGCCCCGTAGTGCTGGAGCTGCCAGACGGCCAGCCCCGCCACCGCCAGCAGCGCCGCGTCCACGCCCGCGCCCGCGATCAGCCCGCGCACGCCGCGCCCGCGCGCCGCCTGCTCCTCCACGTAGGTGCGCCGCGCTCCGGCCAGTGACGGCAGGGCCAGCAGCACGGCGGCGGCCAGCGCCACGCCGGAGGAGACCAGGAACGCTCCCAGGTCGGCCACCGGGGCCAGGCGCACGCCGGTGGAGCGGATCCACGGCAGCTCGCCGACCAGTGCCAGCAGCGGCGGCCCGAGGAACGGCGCGACCAGCGCGCAGGGGACGGCGACCAGCAGCGCCTCGCCGGCCGCCAGCGCGGCCAGCCGGGCGGTGCCCGCGCCGCGCGAGCGCAGCAGCGCCACCTCCATGCGGCGGTGCTCGGCCAGCAGCCGGGCGGTGAGCATCAGCGCGTAGGCGGCCAGCAGCAGCAGTTGCAGCACCGGGATGAGCATGGTGGAGCGCGCCACCAGCGACGCGGTGTCGAGCTGGAGCAGGATCTCGGGCAGGCGGCTGGCGTACAGGCAGTTGACGCAGCCGGCGGCGGCCAGCCGGGGGCCCGCCCGGCCGACGGCGTCCGCCAGCGGGCGCAGCCGGTCGGGCGTCAGCGCGGTCAGGTCCGGCTCGGCGGTCCAGACGACGCGGACGCCGGTGGCGAAACGCGCCACGAACGTCTCCCTCGCCACCATGAGCGGCCCGTACGTGGTGTACTGCCCGCGCTCCACGCCCCGGGCGAGCAGCTCCTCGCCCGCCCAGCGCTCGTCCGCGGGGTCGTCGAGCCGGAAGACGCCGACGACGCGGACGGTGACCGGGCGCCCGCCGATCCGTGCCCTGGTGACGAACTCCCGGCCCTGCCCGAGCCCGGTGGCCGAGGCCGCGGGCAGCGGGATCGCCGCCTCGACGGCCGGCCCGCCGGTCCCGGGCCACCGGCCGGAGACCAGCCGGGCGTGCCGGTCCAGCCCGTCGTGGCTGCCGAACCTGAGCAGCTCGGGCTGCTCCTCGCCGTCCTGGCCGGGCATGACGTAGGAGTCGGAGCGGAAGCTCGTGGTGAGCGCCGGCGGCGCGGTGTAGACCCCGGCCAGCTCGTCGCGGACCAGCCGGTCGTAGGCGGCGAAGGTGCCGGCGGTGACCTGGGCGGTGACCGTGGTGGCGGTCCGCCGGTGGGAGGCGGTCTCCAGCGCCTTCCGGACGCCGGCCTCGGTGGCGGAGGAGGCGTACATGGTCAGCGCTACCAGCGTGGTGGTGGCCAGCAGGATCGAGCCGAACGCGGCCAGCAGGAGCAGCGGCTCGCCGAGCGCCCGCTTGACGACCAGCGGCCCCCGCATCCCGCCCCCTTCCGCCCGTTCCCTAGACCTTCGGGGCGCGGGCGGGCGGGGGCAAGAGCGACCGCCGCAACGGTGACGCCTTCGATACGTCCGTGTGATGCGGGAACGGCCGGAGCGGGGTGGGTGCCGGCCGCCCGCCAGTTGGTCCGGCCGGCACCCGCGCCGGGGACACGGCACAGCACACTGTGGCCGGATCCGCGGCGGCTTTCCGCGTGTCCGGCACAAGGGGTATGAGAGGTAAGACGGTCGTGCCGCGAAAGTAAGGAAAAAAGGGACCTGGATCGCCCGCCAGGACGGAGGATACGAGCCGGACGCCGCTCAGCTCGCGACGGCCGCCGCCTCCTCGGCCTCGACCTGCCGGTTCCAGTCGCGCTTGACCGCGCGCCAGGCCTCGTCGTCCACGCCGCGCCGCCAGTAGCCGGAGATCGACAGCCGGCTCAGCGGGACGCCCCGCTCAAGGCGCAGGTGGTGGCGCAGCTCCTTGACGAAGCCCGCCTCGCCGTGGACGAACGCGTGGACGTCCCCGTCCGGGAACTCCAGCTCGCGGACCGCCTCGACCAGCTTCTCCCCCACCGGGCGGTCGCGGCGGTGGAGCCAGGTGATGTGGGCCTCGGCGACCGTGCCCAGCTTCAGCTCGTCCTCGGGGCCCTCCACCTCGACGAACACGTGCGCGAGCGCCCCGTGCGGCATCGCCTCCAGCGAGGCCGCGATGGCGGGCAGCGCGCTCTCGTCGCCGGCCATGAGGTGCCAGCCGGCCTCCGGGTCGGGCGCGTAGCCGCCGCCGGGGCCCAGCAGGAACACCTCGTCGCCGGGCGCGGCCCGCTCGGCCCACGGCCCGGCCAGGCCCTCGTCGCCGTGGACCACGAAGTCGAGGGTGAGCTCCCGCGCGTACGGGTCCCAGGCGCGCACGGTGTAGGTGCGCAGCCGCGGCCACACCTCGCGCGGCAGGGTCTCCCGGCACGCCTTCACGCTGAACGGCCGGGGGTACTCGACGCCCTCGTGCGGGAACACGATCTTGACGTAGTGATCGGTCAGCCCGGAGGTGCGGAAGTCGGCCAGCCCGTCGCCCCCGACCACGACGCGGACCATGTGCGGCGACAGCCGCTCGGTGCGCCGGACGATCCCCCGGTGGTGGTCCGCGGGCTTGTCAGCCATAGGTAACGCCCCCCGACAAAGTTAGGTTCCCCTAACCTTACCCTCTGCCGGACGGGCGCGGCCAGTGAACCTCACCCGTTACAACGCTCAGGCGGCGGCCTCGTCATCCCGGACCGCCGGCCCGGCGCCCACGGCGGCCAGGAACCCGGCCATGTGCCGGAAGGCCAGCCGGGCCTCGGGCAGCACGTCCGCCAGGATCGGGAAGACGTGCGGCATGCGCCGCCACTCCTCGTACCGGACGGGCACCCCGGCGCGGCGCGCCGCCTCGGCCACGCGCCGCCCCTCGTCGCGCAGCACCTCGGTCGAGCCGGTCACGATCATCAGCGGCGGCAGCCCGGTGAAGTCCCCGAGCACCGGCGAGACGAGCGGGTCGCGCGGGTCCAGCCCGTCGGTCCAGCGGCGGGCCAGCCAGCGCACCCGGCTGGCCGGCAGCAGCGGGTCCTGCCAGCGGTTGGCCCGGCGCGGGACGTCGGTGAGGTCGGCCCACGGCGACAGGCAGACGGCCGCGGCCGGCAGCGGCCTGCCCCGGTCGCGCAGCGCCAGCAGGGTCGCCAGCGCCAGGTGCCCGCCCGCCGAGTCGCCGGCCACGATGATGTCGCCGGGCGCGTGCCCGCGGCGCAGCAGGCACTCGTAGGCGTCCAGGGCGTCGGCCAGCGAGTCGGCCAGCCGGTGCACCGGCCCCTGCCGGTAGTCGAGGGCCAGCACCGGCCGGCGGGCCGCCACCGACAGCCGCCAGGTGATGGAGCGGTGCGTCCGCGGCGAGCAGGAGAAGTAGCCGCCGCCGTGGAAGTACAGCAGCACCCTGCTCTCGTCCAGCCCCTCGCCGCCGCGCACCCACTCGCCGCCGCAGTCGGCGAAGGCGGCGGGCACGATGGACACGTGCTCCGGATAGGGCACCCGCACCAGCCGGGCGAGCTCGCCGGCCCGCGCGACGCCGGTCAGCGCGAGCGGGTGGCGCATGAGGAGCGCCGAGGCCGGTTTCAGCGTGCCGCGCATCAGGCCGGTGAGCGCGCGCGCCTGCCAGCTCAAGGGGTAGTCGGGTATCACGTCCCCGTCGATCCGCATATCGGCCCTCCTTTCTTGTTCGTTCCCCCCGGACCCGCTTCACTACCGGCCGGTAAGCATCTCGTCGCCCCACCCGAAACCCGCCGGTAATTCGTTTGCGGGCGGCCGGGCGGACGTCGGATAATTCCGTGCTCCCCCGTCGGCGGACCCGCGCGCGGGGCTGATCACAGGCCGTCACCGCGGCCTCACTCCCTGGAGGTGCCAAACCTTCCCGCTCTACGCCCGGCTCGTCCGGTACGGCTTCCGCAAGCACGCGACCTACGTCTGGGCCGCGCTCGCCGGCGCGTTCACCAACAGCGTCTTCGGCGTCCTGCGGGCCTTCGTCCTCATCGCCCTCTGGCAGGCCCGCCCCGGGCTGGCCGGCTACGACCTCACCGACGCCGTCACCTACTGCTTCATCACCCAGGCCCTCATCGGCCCGATGCAGCTCTTCGGCGGCGGCCTGGCCATCCCCGAGCGCATCCGCAGCGGCGACATCGCGCTCGACCTGGTCCGCCCCGCCTCGCTCCAGCTCTGGTCGCTGGCCGAGGACGCGGGCCGCGCCGCCTACCTGTTCGTGGTGCGCGGCCTGCCGCCGATGGTGCTCGGCGCGGCGGTGTTCGGCATCAGCCTGCCCGACGGCCCCGGCCGGTGGGCGGCGTTCCTGGCCGGCTCGGCGCTCGCGCTCGTGGTCAGCTTCGGCTGGCGCTACCTGGTCGCGCTGTCGGTCTGCTGGCTCGCCGACGACCGCGGCGTGGCCGTGCTGTCGCTCGTGCTGACCACGTTCTTCTCCGGGATGATGTTGCCCCTGCGCATCTTCCCCGGCCCGCTCCGCGACCTGGCCGAGGCCCTGCCGTGGGCGGCGATGGTCCAGGTGCCGGCCGATCTCTACCTCGGTACGGCGCCCGTCCTGGAGTCCCTGGCCTTCGCGGCGTTCTGGGCGGCCGCCCTGCTCGCGCTCGGCGCGCTGGCGACCCGGGCGATCCGCCACAAGGTGGTGATCCAGGGTGGTTAGGACCTACTTCCTGCTGGCCTGGACGTGGACGCGCGCCGCGGCCGCCTACCCCGTCTCGTTCTGGCTCATGACCCTGCTCGGCGTGGTCGTGGCCGGCATGGACGTGGCCGTCATCCTCGTCGTGTTCGCCAACACCACCACGCTCGCCGGCTTCTCCCGCGAGGAGGTCCTGTTCCTGTACGGGGCCGCGAGCCTGTCCTTCACGCTGTGCGACCTGTTCGTCAGCAACATCGACCGGGTGAGCCAGCACATCAAGGCCGGCACGCTGGACGTCTTCCTCATCAGGCCGGTGAGCGCCTGGCTGCAACTGGCCACCGACCGCTTCACCGCCACCCGGGCCGGCCGGGTCGTCCAGGCCGCCGTGGTGCTCGGCTACGCCGTCACCGCGCTCGGCCTCGACCCGGGCCGCCTGTGGATGCTCCCGGTCATGCTGGCCACCGGCGTCGTCATCTTCACCGCGCTGTGGACGCTGGGCGGCGCGCTGCAGTTCGTGCTGACCGACGCGCCCGAGGTGACCAACGCCTTCACCTACGGCGGCCAGCAGCTCACCCAGTACCCGCTGGCCATCTACGGGCGCGACCTGGTCAAGGCCGTCACGTACGTGCTGCCGCTGGCCTTCGTCAACTGGCAGCCCGGCCTGTACGTGCTGGGCAGGGACGACCCGTTCGGCACCCCGGAGTTCACGCGTTTCCTCGGGCCGGTCGCCGCGCCGGCCCTCGCCCTGCTGGCCGCGCTGGCCTGGCGGCAGGGCATCAGGCACTACCGATCCACGGGGAGTTGAAGGTGATCGAGCTCGACCGGGCGGGACGCTCGTTCAAGGTCAGGAAGAACGTCGTCCACGCCGTACGCGACCTGTCGTTCACCGTGTCGGCCGGCGAGTTCGTCGGCTACCTCGGGCCGAACGGCGCGGGCAAGTCCACCACGATCAAGATGCTCTGCGGCATCCTCACGCCCACCTCCGGCCGGGTGCGGGTGGCCGGGCTCGACCCGTCGCGCCGCCGCACGGCCCTGGCCCGGCGCATCGGCGTCGTCTTCGGCCAGCGCACCACGCTGTGGTGGGACCTGCCGCTGGCCGACAGCTTCGAGCTGATCCGGCTGCTCTACAAGGTCGACCGGGCCGCCTTCCGCGCCCGCCTGGACGAGCTGACCGCCACGCTCGACCTGGGCGCCTTCCTGCGCACCCCGGTGCGCCAGCTCAGCCTCGGCCAGCGCATGCGCGGCGACCTCGCGGCGGCGCTGCTGCACGCGCCCGAGGTGCTGGTCCTCGACGAGCCGACGATCGGCCTGGACGTGGTGAGCAAGGCCGGCATCCGGGAGTTCCTGCTGCGGCTCAACGCCGAGCAGGGCACCACCGTGCTGCTGACCACCCACGACCTGGGCGACATCGAGCGGCTGTGCCGCCGGGTCATGCTCATCGACCACGGGCGGCTGGCCTTCGACGGGACGCTGGAGGCGCTGATGGCCACCGCGCCCGGCCAGGCCACGATCGAGGACGTGGTCACCCGCCTCTACACCGGCGGGGCCCGCGCCCAGCAGTAGCCGCCAGGAGCCGCCAGGAGCAGCCGCGGGTGGTAGCCGCTGGTAGCAGCCGTCAGTAGTAGCCGCCCTCCTGGGAGCTCTCGTAGTCCTCGTCGGAGTCGTCGTCGTGGGGGCGCGACCAGCGCGAGGGCATCAGCACCGGGATGAACAGCGCCACGCCCAGCAGGGCCAGCACGCCGCTCGTCAGGAGGCTCGCCGCGCCCGCGCCGGCCTCCCTGACGATCTGGTTCACCGACGGCTGCGCGGGGACGAGGGACAGCGCGCGGGCCGGGTCGAGCGCGTAGACGACCGTCCAGGCCAGCAGCACCATCGACGGCACGAACGTGGCCAGCGGCGAGACCCGGCCCGCCACCACCAGCCCGACCACCAGGCCGACCGCCGCCATGGCGCCGAGCGCGATCCACAGCTTCTGGTCGCCGCCGGGCGGGACCGCCACCGCCTGTCCCGCGACCTGGCCCGCGGCCTGCCCTGTGGCCTGGCCTGCGGCCCGCGCCGCGGCCTGCGTCACGGCCCAGCCGCCACCGGCCAGCACGGCCGCCGTCACCACAAGCCCGAGGAGCAAACCCGCTAAGTGCCGCAACGCTCTCACCTCTATGTCGACGTGGATCGGCACGACCCTAGCGACAAACCACGGCCCTAGCGACAAACATCGCGCAGCGCCCAGGCGTCGCCCGGTCCGGGCCCCATCGGAGCCTCCCCCGTGAGACGATGTGGCACACCCATGCGCGCGCGACTCCCCCTCCGGCTGGCGCGGACGGCGGCCTTCTCCGCGGTCTGCGTGACCCTCGCCGCCCTCGCCCACGTGCTGGGCGGCGGCTCGGGGCCCGCCCCGTGGGCCGCCGGCCTGGGGCTCGCCGCGGCGGCCGGGCTCGGCCTGGCGCTGTGCGGCAGGGAGCGCCCGGCCCCGGTCATCGTCCTCGTGCTCGCGGGGGCGCAGCTCGGGCTGCACGAGCTGTTCGCCGGCGGCGACGCCTCCCGCGTCACCGCCTACGTCCCGGTGCACGGGCACGGGCAGGGGCTCGCGGTCAACGCCGGCATGCTCGCCGCCCACCTCACGGCCACCCTGGTCACCGGGTTGTGGCTGGCGCGCGGCGAGGCCGCGCTGTGGGCGCTGCTGCGCCGCGCCGGCCGGCGGCTCGCGCTGCTGCGGCCGGCCGCGGTGCCCGCCGTGCGGCGCTGCCCGCCGGTCGTCCGGGCGCGGGCCGTCCCGCTGCGGCCGGCGCTGCGGCACTGCCTGGCCAGGCGCGGTCCTCCACTTCCCGCCTGACCGTCTGACACCCCCTTTCTTCCTTTCTCACCAAGTGGAGTTCCGCATGTCCTTCGTCCGCCGCGCCGCGACCGTGCTCGCCGCCGCCACCGCACTCACCGCCGGGCTCGCGCTGCCCGCCCTCGCCCACGTCACCATCCAGCCCGGCTCCGCCGAGCAGGGCGGCTTCACCAAGGTCGCCTTCCGGGTGCCCAACGAGCGTGACGACGCCTCGACCACCAAGATCGAGGTCACTTTCCCCGCCGACCACCCGCTGGCGTTCGTGTCGGTCAAGCCGGTGCCGGGATGGGAGGTGAAGGTGACCGAGGGCAAGCTGGCCACGCCGGTCAAGACCGAGTACGGCGACCTCAAGGAGGCCGTCACCAAGGTCGTCTGGTCCGGGGGCAAGATCGAGCCGGGGCAGTTCCAGGAGTTCGAGGTGTCCATGGGGCAGTTGCCCAAGGACACCCAGCAGCTGATGTTCCCGACGAAGCAGACGTACTCCAGCGGCGAGGTCGTCGACTGGTCCGAGGAGCCCAAGGCGGACGGCTCGGAGGCCGAGCACCCGGCGCCGCTGCTGAAGCTCGTCCCGGCCGCCGGTGACGGCGGCCACGGCGCCGCCTCGGCGTCTGCGTCGGCATCGGCCTCGGCGCCGGCCGCCACGTCGCCGAGCGTGGCGCCGGTGGCCGCCGGCTCGTCGTCGTCCTCCGACGGCACCGCCCGCCTGCTGGGCGGCGCCGGCCTGGTGGCCGGCCTGATCGGCCTCGCGCTCGGCGCCCTGGCCCTGCGCCGCCGCCCCACCGCGTAACCTCCGCCTCGCCGCCCGCGACCGTTGTGCCGGTCGCGGGCGGCGGCGTTTCCGGAACCTTCGTGGCGAAATGCTTAGTTAAGACAATATAATAGTTATATGGCACTAACGAACACCGGTCTGCGCGGCCGTCCCCCGCGAGCCGTCCCCCGCAGGCCGATGCTGGTCCTGGCCATCTGCTGCACGAGCCTGTTCATCGTCGGCCTGGACAACACGATCGTGAACGTGGCGCTGCCGTCCATCCGGCGTGACCTCGGCGCCTCCGTCTCGGGCCTGCAGTGGATCATCGACGCGTACACGGTGGTGCTGGCCTCGCTGCTCATGCTGTCCGGCTCGACCGGCGACCGCGTCGGCCGCCGCCGCACCTTCCAGACCGGTCTGGCCCTGTTCACGCTGGGCTCCCTGCTGTGCTCGCTCGCCCCCAGCCTGGCCTGGCTCATCGTGGCGCGCGCCCTGCAGGCCGTCGGCGGCTCGATGCTCAACCCGGTGGCCATGTCGATCATCACCAACACCTTCACCGAGCCGCGCGAGCGGGCCCGCGCGATCGGCGTCTGGGGCGCGGTCGTCGGCATCAGCATGGCGCTCGGCCCACCGCTCGGCGGCGCGCTGGTGGCCTCGGTCGGCTGGCGGGCCATCTTCTGGATCAACATCCCGGTCGGCCTGGCGGTGATCGTGCTGTGCGCGCTGTTCGTGCCGGAGTCGCGCGCGCCGCGCCCGCGGCCGGTGGACGCCGTGGGCCAAGCCCTGGTCGTCGTGCTGCTGGCCGGCCTCACGTACGGGCTGATCGAGGCGCCCGCCGCCGGGTGGGCCTCGGCGCAGACGCTGGGCTGCTTCGCGCTCGCCGCGCTGGCGCTGGCCGTGCTGGTCCCGTACGAGCTGCGCCGCCCGGAGCCGCTGATCAACCCGCGCTTCTTCCGCAGCGTCCCGTTCGCGGGCGCGACGCTGATCGCGGTGTGCGGCTTCGCCACGCTCGGCGGCTTCCTGTTCCTCAACACCATCTACCTCCAGGAGAGCCTCGGCTACTCGGCCCTGCACGCCGGGCTGCTGACGCTGCCGATGGCCGCGCTCACGGTGGTCTGCTCGCCGCTGTCCGGCCGGATCGTCGGCGCCACCGGGCCGCGCGTCCCGCTGGTCATCGCCGGGACCGCGCTCACGGTCAGCATGCTGCTGCTGACCCGCCTCACCGCGCACACCCCGCTCTGGCAGCTCATCACCGCCTACGTGCTGTTCGGGCTCGGGTTCGGGATGCTCAACGCGCCCATCACCAACACCGCCGTCTCCGGCATGCCGGTCGCCCAGGCGGGGGTCGCCGCCGCCGTGGCCTCCACCAGCCGCCAGATCGGCCAGTCGCTCGGCGTCGCGGTGCTCGGCGCGCTGGTCACCTCCGCCGTACGCGGCCCGCTGCCCACCGGCTTCCCGCAGGCCAGCCACATCGGCTGGTGGGTGGGCGCCGGCTGCGGCGTGACGATCCTGCTGCTCGGCGTCCTCACCACGGGCTCGTGGGCCAGGCGGAGCGCCGCCCGCACCGCCGACCGGCTCATCCACGGCCCGGCCAGGACGGCGGCCGGCTCATGAGCGACCCCACCCCACGCGACCCCACCCCCGACGACCCCACCCCGCGCGACCCCACCCCCGGCGACACCGCCTCCTACGACGAGGCGGTCGCCCGGGTCTGGGCGGGGATGCGGGCGCTGGTCCTGGAGGAGGAGAACCGCCGCAAGGAGGTCGCCGACGCGCTCGGCATGAGTTTCTCCCGCACCCGCGCGCTGCGCCGCCTGCTGCCCGGCCCGCTGACCATGCGCGAGCTGACCGCCCGGCTGGGCACCGAGAAGCCGTACACGACGCTGGTGGTGGACGACCTGGAAGAGCGCGGCTACGTGCGGCGCACGGTCCACCCCGACGACCGCCGCAGCAAGATCGTCACCCTCACCGAGACCGGACGCGAGGCCGCCGAACGGGCCGACCGCATCCTGTCCCGCCCACCACGCGCCCTGACCGCCCTCCCCCCGGACGACCTGGCCACCCTCGACCGCGTCATGGCCAGGCTCCGTTTCCCAGCCTCGAACTCCCACGACAGATTTCACGAGGATTGATCGTCTGCATGAGAAAAGCGCTTCGGAGATGGGAGGGATGGGGCTTGCCCAGAGCCCTGTCCGTGCCAGATCGAGAAGCCCTCTCCACGGGAGAACCATCGCCTCCCACAGCACCATCACCGCCTCCGCCGACGGCACTGGCTACCGCCCCACGCCGGGAGCCTGCTGCTGCTCAAGCCCTTGCCTGTCACCGGCCTGGACCGGGCGCTGTCCGCTCAGCTGGAGCGCTGGCGACCGGCCCGCGCGGCGCACGACCCCGACAAGATCGCGGCCGACCTGGCCATCGCCCTCGCGCTGGCCCAACCGTTCCAGCACCGTGGGCGGCAGGTGCTGATCCGTACCGACTCCGGCGGTGGCACCCACGAATTCCTGGCCTGGCTGTCCGAACCCGGCCGCCGACTGTCGTACTCACTCGGTTTCCCCTCACCGAGGAGATCCAGCAGGCCGCCCTACACCTGCCCATGAGCGCGTGGACGACGCCCGCGTACGACGCCAACCGGCAAGTACGGCCCGGCACCTGGGTCGCCGAGCTGATCAGCCTGCTGAACCTGCCCAGCCGGCCCAAAGGAATGCGGGTCATCGCCCGCAAGAAACGTCCGCACCCCGGCGTCCAGCTACACTTCACCGACGTCTACACCCATGCCTGACTCCGCATCCGATGCGACGCCATCGGACGGATGTCCGGCGCACTCGACAACGACTCCGAATCGTAGCCGTCAGAAAAAGATCACGGTCGTCGTAGCGGTCGAGGAAGCCGCCAAGCCGCCTCCCGCCTCGCCATTACTCCGCCAGCCGATCAATACAGTTCATCGGGTTCGACACTTACACCCCAGGACGAAAATCTTCCTGCCGGAATCCGATAACTCTTGGACAGAGCCTCATCGAAGATGACGACAAGCTCGTCCGGCTGATAAGAAATGCCGCCGCCCATTACTTCGCCCAGTGCTACGACAACACTGGAAGCGCCTGCAAAAGAAAGGCGAACGGACCATAGGGTCTCAGGGCATCCCTCGTTTGGAAAATGCGAAGAGAAGGCCATGGAGGCTATGGTGCCACCAAGGAGCGGCTGCCATTCTTCAACACCACTCACGTCGATCGCTTCCGTCCGGTCGTCCTCGACTCCAGGGAACGGAAAAAAATCAATCGCCAGGCCTTCGTTAAGACCTTCCATCGCCCATGACAAGCTAAGTGCCGCACCGTCCACAGTAATCAATTCGACGCCCATATCCACTTCATGCAGGCCGTCACGTTCCCTACCGTCCGGCCAACCTGAACCCCTGGGCATGACGTAATGAATCGATTGCAGCCGGCTTCCGATGACGAGCGCAGCCAACTGAAGGAGCCTGCGGCCACCGTCACCATATGCCTCCCAGGGCAAGATTGATGCCATCTCTAATACCTCCCGAAGTATTTGATCAGTAGTGCCGCTGCTCGACTGTCATGAAGCGCTGTTTCGCCTGCCTAATGAGGATGTCAATCTCATCAGGTGATGACGGCCAGTTCGGCCCGCGCGGTGATGGTGTCGTGGCATTCCGGGGTGCCGATGACGAGCTGGCCGGGTACGGGGCCGAAACCGCCGCCGCCGAACTCGGCGATCATCCGAGGGAGATCAGCCCTCCACCGCCATGCTCCGCGGGCCGATGACCTTCAGGAGCTGGAGGGAGTGGTAGGCGGCGGAGTCGGGTTCGGCGGTGAAGATGACTACCTGGTGCTCCTGGTCGGGCACGGTCAGCACGTCGAAGTCCAGCTCGATCGGCCCCACCCGCGGATGGCGCACGGTCTGGCGCAGGTGGCGGTCGATGCGGAAGTGGGGGGAGTTCCACAGGCGGGCGAAGTCCTCGCTGCCGGCCAGCAGGTCGTCCACCAGGCGCTTCAGCTCCGGGTCGCGCGGGTAGCGGGTGACGGCGACCCGCAGGTAGCTGACCGCGGTGACGGCGAACCGCTCCTGATCGTCCGTGCCCTCGTGCTGCCGCTCGCGGCCGGGGTGGAGGAAGTGGCGGCGGATGACGTTGCGTTCCTGGCCGTCCAGCGCCGAGAAGTCCCCGAACAGGGCCTCGGCCAGCGGGTTCCAGGCCAGGACGCGGCAGGTCTGGTCCACCACGATCGCGGGGGCGTCCGTCAGGCGGTTGACCAGGCTCAGCGTGCTGGGCTGCACCTCGCGCACCGGCCCCGTGCCCTCGTCCTCCTCCCGCTCCCCCGCGAGCTGGAACAGGCGGGCGCGCTCCTGGCCGGACAGGCGCAGCGCCCGCGCGACGGCGTCGAGCACGCGGCGGGACGGGTGCCGGCCCCGCGCCTGCTCCAGGCGGGTGTAGTGGTCCACCGAGATGTAGGCGAGCTGGGCGACCTCCTCCCGCCGCAGCCCCGGCGTGCGCCTGCGCTGTCCGCGCGGCAGGCCCACGTCGGACGGGCCGATGCGCTCGCGCTTGCCGCGCAGGAACTCCGCCAGACCCTGTTTGTCCATGTCTGAACCGTACGCGGCCGGGCGGACCCTCAGCCACGGACTCCCGGTCCCTGGTTGCCCGGCGCCGGGGCGCGCGAGGGTGAGGCCGTCGATGAGGAACGACCCACCACGAGGAAGGCATCGAGATGCGGATCTTCTTGACCGGCGGCAGCGGCTACCTGGGCGGCGCCGTCGTCGAGCACCTGACCGGACGCGGCCACGAGGTGACCGCCCTGGCCCGCTCCGGGCCGGCGCGCGAGCGCGTCGAGGCACTGGGCGCGAAGGCGGTCCCGGGCGGCCTGGAGGACCTGGAGGCCCTGCGGGCGGCGGCGGCCGGCGCCGAGGCGGTGGTCCACGCCGCCGTCGACTACGGCCATCCGGAGATGGGCCGGATCGAGGGGGACGCGCTGCGGGCGATGCTGGACGGCCTGCCCGGCGGCGGCGCGTTCGTCTACACCAGCACCGGCCTGGTCTACCCGGACACCGGGGGCGCGAGCGCGGACGAGGAGCACCCCGCCGATCCGGCCTCGCCGCAGCCGTACAAGGTGCTCGGCGAGCGGCAGGTCCTGTCCGCCGGGCACGTGGCGGGCACGGTGATCCGGGCGGCGCTGGTGTACGGGCGCGGCGGTTCGGCGCTCCTGCGGGGGCTCATCGCCGCCGGCCGGCAGGGCGGCAGCGTGCCGTACGTCGGGGACGGCGCCAACGCGTGGTCGTCGGTGCACGTGGACGACCTCGCCGCCCTGTACGCGGCGGTCCTGGAGCGGCCGGCGGCGCCCGGGACCGTCGTCAACGCGGCCGGCGGGGAGCACACGCCCATCCGGCGCGTCGCCGAGGCCGTGGCGGAGCTGACCGGTGCCCGCGCCGTGTCCCTCACGCCCGAGCAGGCGGCCCGGTCCATGGGACCGGTGGCCGCCGCCCTGACCCGCTCCTTGACGCTGGACGCCTCCCGGGCCCGGCGCCTGTTCGGCTGGACGCCCGCCGGCCCCGGCCTCCTGGAGGAGATCACGTCCGGCTCCTACGCCGCTCCGGACGCCGCTCCGGCCGGCCCCGTCAGGACGTGATGTCCTTGCCGGTGAAGCGGGCCCAGGCGATCGAGCCGAACAGCGCGATGTAGGCGGCGAAGGACAGCAGGCCGTCGCGCAGGGACGCGAGGTCGATGGGACTGCGCAGCACCGCGTCGAAGTCGGTGAACCGCGTGGGCAGCAGGTACGGCGCGATCGGCGCGAGGTCCGGCACCGCGCGCAGCACCTGGCAGACGACGACCAGCACCATCGTCCCGGCGATGGCGCCGATGGCGACCTCGGTGAACGTCGACAGCGCCAGCGCGACCGCGGCCAGGGCGGCCATGCCGGCGCCCACGTACCCGGCGGCGATGAGGATGCGCAGCAGGCCCTCGCCCGTCGTGATCGTGGTGCCGGACAGCAGCGTCACCGTGCCGCCGGGGAACAGCGCCAGGCCGGTCAGCAGCGCCGAGACGGCCACCACGGCGGTGGCGGCGTAGGCGAAGACGACCGCGTTGAGGTACTTCACCACCAGCAGGCGGGTACGGCCTGCGGGCGCGGCCAGCAGGTAGCGCAGGGTGCCCCCGCCCGCCTCGCCGGCGATCGCGTCGCCCGCCACGACGCTGACCGCCACCGGCATCAGCAGCAGCACCAGGAAGGAGAACGACAGGAACGTCAGCATGAGGTTGTTGCCGGCGACGTCCTGGATGAGGCCGCCCATCCCCTCGTCGCCGTCGGCGGGCGTGCCCGCGGCCACGCGCAGGCCGATGCCCAGGATGATCGGGACGACGCCGAGCACGGCGAGCAGCGCCATGTTGCGGGGGCGGCGGAAGGTCAGGCCCAGCTCCGAGGCGAGCAGCCGCCAGAACGCGCCCGGCCGCCGCGCGGGGACGGCCTCCCCCGGGGCTCCGGGCAGCGGCTCCGGCAGCGGCTCGGGCGGGCGGCGTTCGACGGTGCGCAGGGTCTCCGTCACCGGCACCAGGCCGGGCATGCGGCGCGGCTGCGCGCCGTCCGGCGGCTCCCCCTCCGGCGACGCCGGGCCCGCCTGGGTGCGGGTGTCAGCCGTCGACATCGAATCCCTCTCCTGTCAGTCCGACGAACACGTCCTCGAGGCTCGGCCGGACGACCGCCAGCCCCCGTACCGCCACTTCCTGCCCCACCAGAGCGGCATTGATCATCTCGGGCCGGTGGCCGCCGAGTTCGGCGGTGACCTCGTCCCCGTCCGCGCGCACGTCGGCCAGGCCGAGCGTGCCGAGCACCGCGGCGGCCCGCGCCGGGTCGGGCGTCTCCACGCGCACGCGCGGCACCCGGCCGGCGCCCAGCGAGGCGATCGTGCCCTGCGCGACGAGCCGCCCGGCCCGCATGATGGCGGCGTGCGTGCACATCTGCTCGACCTCGGCCAGCAGGTGCGAGGAGACGAAGACGGTGGTGCCGCCGTCGGCGATCTCCTTGACCAGCGCGCGTACCTCGCGGGTGCCCTGCGGGTCGAGCCCGTTGGTGGGCTCGTCCAGGATGAGCAGCTCGCGCGGCCCCAGCAGGGCGGCGGCGATGGCCAGGCGCTGGCGCATGCCGAGCGAGTAGTTGCGGTAGCGCTTGCCGGCCGCGGCCGACAGGCCCACCCGCTCCAGCGCCTCGGCGGCGCGCCGCCTGGCGGTGGCGCGGCGGGCGGACGGGTCGGCGGCGTCGAAGCGCAGCAGGTTGGCCGTGCCCGACAGGTACGGGTAGAACGCCGGCCCCTCCACCAGCGCCCCGACGCGGGGCAGCGCCCGCGCGGCCGGCAGGCCGAGCACGGCGTACTCGCCCGCCGTGGGCGTGACCAGGCCGAGCAGCATGCGGATCGTGGTGGTCTTGCCCGAGCCGTTGGGCCCGAGGAAGCCGAAGACCGCGCCGCGCGGCACGGTGAGGTCCAGCGCGTCCACCGCGACCTGGCCGCCGCGGAAGCGCTTGGTCAGGCCCCGGGTCACGATGGCGTCGGCGCCGGGCCACGCGGGCGGGGCCGCCCCGAAGGGCGCCCCCGCTTCCTGCGTCGTGACGGTCACCGCGCGCCCGCCGCCTGGACGATCTCCTCGGGGGTGACCGCGCCGGCCAGCAGGCGGCCGTCGTCGGTCAGCAGGACGGTGACCAGCTTGGTCCTGATCAGCCTGCCGGAGCCCCACGTGCCGCTCACCGGGGTGGCGGACTTGAGCACGGTGTCCAGGAGCGCCTTCGCGTCGCCGCCGTCCTGGCCGCTCTGGGCCTGCAGGTCCGCCTGCGAGAACGGGAGCACCGCGACGGCCGTCCAGCCGTCGCCGACCAGCTTGGCCTTGCCGGCCATGTCGGCGGCGTGCTCGGCGCGCTCCTCGGCCTTTTCGCCGAAGCCCTTCTCGCCGACCGTGGCCTCCTTCACCTTGGCTCCCGCGGGCGGGGTGAAGGTGAAGTTCTCCGGCGCCGGCGGGGTGAAGGTCACCTGGGTGAAGCCCACCTGGTAGGCCGGCTCGGCCGAGCCCTTGGCGTAGAGCTGCACCTGGAGCGGCACGTACGTCTCGCCGTCGAGCGCGATCCGCACCTCCTGCACCAGCGAGCCCTCGTCCTTGGGCGCCAGCACGAGCTGGTAGACCGGCCGCCCCGCCACCTCGGCCGTGTTGATCACCCGGACCGTGCTGTGCTCGCCGACGTGGGCGAGCAGCCGCTGCGCCGCCTGCTGGGGCGTCAGGTCGCTCGGCTGCGGCGTGGGCAGCTCGGGGTGCCGCGGCTCGCCGGCGGAGCCGGGCTTGCCGGCCGAGCCGGGCTTGACGGTCAGCTTCGTGGCGGTGTTGGTGGCGCTGTCCCAGTACCAGGTCTGCTCGCCGTTGTAGATGACGTTGGTCTCGTTGAGCTGGGTGGGCATGGCGATGCGGATCTTGTTCTCGCCGCCGTACCAGACCTTCACCTCGTGCGTGCCGGACAGCAGGCTGAGCGGGGAGGTGGCGCTCCCGGCGGTGGACGGCAGCGCGGGCAGGCCGAGCGAGGCGGTCTGCTGCACGGTGCCGGACATCGGGGTGATCCCCTGCTGCTTGCTGGTGGCCGCCGCCGCGTCGGCGAGCAGTTGCTCGGCCGAGCGCTCCGGCAGTGCCGGGTCGCCGCTGACCGCGGCGATGACGGGTGCGGCGCCGATCGCGGCACCGATCACGGCCGCTGCCGCGATCGGGACTCCCCACCTCACGAACGTGCCTCTTCGCATCTCACTCCTTAACGGTATGTCGATGCTCATAGCCTGCGTGGGGCATCCTTAGGCGGACCTGAGACAGTCTGAGACGGCTCTCAGTCTTCTCAGCCCGGTCTCAGGGACAGGACGGGAGAATCAGCACATGAGAGTACTGGTCGTCGAGGACGAGCGGCGGATGGCGGCGGCGCTCCAGCGCGGGCTCCAGGCCGAGGGCTTCGCCGTGGACCTCGCCCACGACGGCGAGGAGGGGCTGCACGCGGCCCGGCACGGCGACTACGACGTCGTGGTGCTCGACATCATGCTGCCCCGGCTGTCCGGCTACAACGTGTGCAAGCGGCTGCGCGCCGAGGAGAACTGGGTGCCGATCCTCATGCTGTCGGCCAAGGACGGCGAGTACGACATGGCCGACGGCCTCGACCTGGGGGCCGACGACTACCTGACCAAGCCGTTCTCGTACGTGGTGCTGGTGGCCCGGCTGCGGGCGCTGCTGCGCCGGGACGCGGGCCGGCGGCCGGCGGTGCTGGTGGCCGGCGACCTGTCGCTGGACCCGGCGCGGCGGCGGGTGGAGCGGGACGGCACCGCGATCGAGCTGACGCCGCGCGAGTTCGCGCTGCTGGAGTACCTGCTGCGGCGGCGCGACGAGGTGGTGTCGAAGTCGGAGATCCTGGAGCACGTCTGGGACACCTTCGACACCGACCCCAACGTGGTCGAGGTCTACGTCGGCTACCTGCGCCGCAAGATCGACGTCCCGTTCGGCAGGAACGCGCTGCAGACGGTGCGCGGCGCCGGCTACCGGCTGGCGGGCGACGGTGGCTGAGGCCGGGCACGGGTCGCCGCTGGCGTGGTGGCGGCGCCAGGGGCTGCGCTTCCGCCTGTCGGCGGCGGCCGCCGCGGTGCTGGCGCTGGCGCTGGCGCTGTCGGCGTCGGTGCTGCTCACGGTCCTGGACCGGACGCTGATGGCCACCGTGGACGACAGCACCAGGCAGCAGGCGGACGTGGTGCGCGTGGCGGCCGACTCCGGCACCCTCACCACCCCGATCACCACCCACGACGGCACGATCGTGCAGGTCCTCGACGCGCGGGGGCGGATCACGCACGTCACCTACGGCACCGACCGGCTGGTGCCGCTGCTGGACGCCGCCGGCCGGGCCAGGGCGCTGGCCTCGGGCGAGGCCGTCGAGGTGGACGGGCGCCCGTACGCCGTGCCGGGTTTCCTGCACGTGGTGGTGCTGCGCGCGGACCGCGGCCAGACCGTGCTCGCGGCCCGCTCCATCAGCGAGATCCGGACCAGCCTGGGCACGGCGGGCCGGGTCCTGACGGTGGGCACGCCCGCGCTGGTGGTGCTGCTCGCCGTGGCGAGCTGGCTGATGATCGGCCGCACGCTGCGCCCGATCGCCGCGCTGCGCAGGGGCGCCGCGGAGATCACGCACACCGCGCGCTCCCGGCGGCTGCCGGTGCCCGCCTCGCGCGACGAGGTGCACTCGCTGGCCACCACGCTCAACGGCATGCTGGCCCGGCTGGAGGAGGCCGAGCAGCGCCAGCGGGCGCTGGTCTCCGACGCCGCGCACGAGCTGCGCAGCCCCCTGGCCAGCATCCGGCTGCAACTGGAGGTGGCGCTCGGCCACCCCGAGGGGCAGGACTGGCGGGAGACCGCCGAGGGCGTGCTGGAGGACACCCTGCGCCTGTCCCGGCTGGCCGAGGACCTGCTCGCGCTGGCCCGCCTGGACGAGCGCGGCGGCGTCCCGGCCAGGAGCGAGCCGGTCGAGCTCGACGAGGTGGTGCGCCGGGCCGTGGACCGCTACGCCGAGGCCCGGCTGACGGCCTGCGACCCGGTCGTGGTCCGCGGCGACGCGCTGGACCTCAGCCGGGTGCTGACCAACCTCATGGACAACGCCGTACGGCACACCTCCTCGAAGATCGAGGTGGCGCTGACCGCCGACGGCGTGCTGACGGTCACCGACGACGGCCCCGGCATCCCGGAGCAGGACCGCGAGCGCGTCTTCAACCGCTTCACCAGGCTCGACTCCGGGCGGAGCAGGGACGAGGGCGGCACCGGGCTCGGGCTGGCCATCGTGCGCGAGACCGTGCGGGCGCACGGCGGCACGGTGACCCTGGAGGACGCCGCGCCCGGACTGCGTGCGGTGGTGCGGCTTCCCGTGTCCCGATGAGGTGTTTCCCGTGTCCCGGGAGAGATGCCCCCGCCGGGCCGGCTCAGCGGACTGGGCTCAGGGGCCGGGCTTGGAGGGCGGGTCGAGGGGCCGCTGGACGGGGCACCCTCGGGGCCGGGCTGTGTCGCCGGGCCCTGGTGCGACTCGGGGGGTGGTGTCAGGGGGGTTGGGGGTGAGTGGAGCGTTCCGCCGGACGATCAAGCCTGGACGGTCAGGCCGCCGTGGTGCCCTTCTCGGCGGTGGCCAGGAAGTCCTGGGCGATGAGCGGCAGGCGGCGGCGGGTGTGCACGACGGCGATGACGCGGCGCACGGCCGGTTCGAGCGAGCGCACCACCAGGCCCGCGCGGGCGGCCTGCTCGGCCATGCCGCGGTACCACAGCAGCGAGGCCCGGCCGGCGCGCACGGCGCTGAGCCAGCCGTTGCGCTCGTCGGTCTCCAGCACGACCGTCGGGGTGACGGCGTACCTGCCGAACATCGCGTCGAGCTCCCTGCGCCGGGTGCTGCCGCGGGCCGGGAGGGCCAGGCGCATGCCGTGCAGCCTGCCCATCGGCACCGGGTTCGGCAGTTCGAGCCCGGGCGGGGAGATCAGCACGATCTCCTGCCGTTCGAGGGGATGGGTGATGAGGTCGGCGGGCACCGGCAGGTCGGTGAGACCGAGGTCGGCCCGCTGGTCCCGGATGGCGCTGACGACGGCTTCGCGGCCGTCGCAGCGCACGATCTGGACGCGTACGCCCGGATGCTCGGCCGCGTAGGCGGGCAGCAGCCGCCCGGCGAGGCCGGCCTCCAGGCTGGGCGTCGAGGCGATGCGCAGCTCGGCGTCGGGGACGCCGGTGTGGCTGGCCAGGCCCTCGATCTCGTGGACGGCGTCGAGCGCCTCCCGAGCCAGTTTGACCACCCGCCGGCCCTGCGCGGTGACGACCACCCCGCGTCCGGAACGGGCGAACAGGGTCATGCCGAGCTCGCGCTCGAGATCGCGGATCGCGCGGGAGAGCGCGGGCTGCGCGATGTACAGCGACCTGGCCGCGTCGGTCATGGTGCGGTGCTCCGCAGTCGCGACCACATAGCGGAGCTGCTGGAGATTCATGCCAACGAAGCTAGGACACAGCCCGCTCCGCGGACCTGGAGATAACCGAGATCACCTCGAATGATTTCGGACTGTGACCGTGCACTGCTACATCCGTGACGGGTGATAAATCAGTATGCTTTTGCCCCAAATTTGCCAAGGGTCCGTCAAGTCGCCGGACAGAACATGGCAATTCGCTCAACGGGGTTAACGGGGAGACAGGGTGACAGGGAACGGGCAGTATCCACCCCCGCCACAAGGGCCAGGGCAGCCTCAGCGGCCCCCGTCCTTGCCGTGGCCGCCGCCGGGCCACGGGCGGCCGCGGCCGCAGGGCGGCAACCCGTACGGGCAGCCGCCGCAGGCGCCCCCGCCCCCGCCGCCCCCGGGGTACCCGCCGCAGGGCCGGCCGGTGTACCCGCCCCAGGGCCCCCCGCAGAGTCCGCCGCAGGGTCCACCGCAGGGCCCGCCCCCGGGCCCGCCGCAGCGCACCCCCCACGACGGCCTGACGCGCCCCTACACGCAGCAGATGCCGCCCCCGCCGCCTCCGCCGCCGCAGTACGCGCAGCACTACCGGCAGCCGGCACCGCCGCCTCCCCCGCCGCCGCCTCCGCCGATGCCGCCCCGGCAGTGGCAGCAGCCGCCGCCGCGCCGCAGGTCGGGCATGGGGGTGCTCGGGGTGCTCGGCGCCGTGTTCGGCTCGATGGCGGCGCTGTTCGCGCTGATCGTCATCGGGGCCGCGCTGCTCAAGGCCTCCTCGCGGTCGGAGACGACGACGCCGGTCGCGATCCCGACGTACGAGCCGACGTACGAGCCGCCCACCTACTCCTCCCGCGAGCCCACCCCGGACCGCAGCGAGACCCGCGAGCCGACGCCGACCCGGACCAGGACGCCGGACGAGACGGTCACGCCGCCGCCCAGGGTCACGGTCAACACGAGCCTGAAGAACAACACCCTCTACCGGGCGGGCTCCCTGCCGCGGCTGAGTTGCCGGGCGGGCAACGTGAGCATCTTCAGCCACAGCCAGCTCAAGGCGCTGATCCTGAGGACCGGCAGGTGCATGGACCGGGCGTGGGGCCCGGTGCTGGAGAAGCAGGGCTTCGACTTCAGCCCGCCGGGCTACGCCATCGCCTCCGGCCGGGGCCGGGGCGCCTGCGGCGACTACCCGCACGCCGGGAGCATGGTGCCGTACTACTGCCCGCGCAACGCCACGATCTACGCCTCGACCTCGGCCATGGCGCGGGGCAACGGCAACGCCCGCGGCTACGGCCAGATCATCTCCTGGCACGGCGGCATCATCAGCATGATGGCCCACGAGTACGGCCACCACGTCCAGAACGTCACGGGCCTGATGAACTCCTGGTGGGACAGCACGCTGGCCTCCTCCAGCCAGAGCGGCAAGATGGCGCTCAGCCGGCGGCTGGAGCTGCAGGCCACCTGCCTGGGCGGCCTGTGGATGCGCTCGGTCGCCGCCTCCTACCCGGTGAACCCGGCGAACCGCGGGCGGCTGTTCTGGTTCTACGGGCAGGTGGGCGACTATCCCGGCTACCCGCGCGACCACGGCACGCCCGCCAACAACAACCGCTGGTTCCGGCAGGGCTGGGAGCGGAACAAGCCGTACCAGTGCAACACCTGGATGGCGCCGTCCTCGACCGTGTCCTGAGAGGGCCGCCGCTCCTGAGAAGCTCCTGAGAATTCCACCCGGAGTTCATCTCAGCTTGGGCAACTGTCTGTGATGTCCAGATATGGGAGCTAGAATCCTGGCAATCTTGTGCCCAACGGGGGCCATCCTGCCTGGTAGGCATGGGAAGGAGCCGGAGTGAGACAGCGCGACGGGGTGGACGCCCTCCCAGGAGGCGGGAAGAAACGCCCCGGGCGCCCGCCGCGCCCGGCCCCCGGACCGCGCGCCCCCCGCTTCGCCCGGCCGCTCACGCCCGCCGGCGTCCTCGGCTGGACCGCCCTGTCGGCCGTCGCGCCCGGCGCCGCCCACCTGCGCGCCGGGCGCCGCCGCACCGGGCTGGTCATGATCAGCGTGTACGCGGTGCTGCTGCTCGCGGCGCTCGCCTTCGGCCTGACCCGCAGCCTGGCCGACCTGACGTCCTTCGTGGGCGACGGGATGATGGTGACGGTCATCGTCGCCGCCTCGGCGCTGGCGCTGATCTGGTTCGCGATCGTGGTCACCTCGTACGCGGTGCTCAGCCCCAACCGGCTCAACCAGCAGGGCCAGGTGCTGACCGGCATCGTGGTGGGCGTGCTGTGCGTGGCGGTGATGGCGCCGTTCGCGCTGGTGGCCAACACCATGCTGACCTTCCGCAACACGATCGAGGACATCTTCCCCTCCGACCCGAACGTGCCGACCGCGGCCGGCGACGCGCAGGACCCGTGGGGCGGCAGGACCCGCGCCAACTTCCTGCTCATCGGCGGCGACGCGGCCGGCAACCGCACGGGCGTGCGTACCGACAGCATGAACGTGGCCAGCGTGGACCTCAGGACCGGCAACACGGTCCTGTTCAGCCTGCCGCGCAACCTCCAGCACGTGCACTTCCCGGCCTCCTCGCCGCTGCACAAGCAGTTCCCCAACGGCTTCATGGCCGAGCTGCCCAACGGCGGCCTGCTCAACGAGGTCTGGCAGTACGCCAACGACAACCCGCAGATCATGGGCGGCCGGAACAAGGGCCCGCAGGCGCTGATGGACGCCATCGGCCACACCCTCGGCCTCAAGATCGACTACTACGCCCTGATCAACATGTACGGCTTCGCCTCGCTGGTGGACGCCATCGGCGGCCTGAAGATCCACGTCGAGCAGGACGTCAAGTGGGGCGGCCTGTACGGCACCGCCGGCACCATCAGGGCCGGCTACCGCCGCCTCACCGGCGAGCAGGCCCTCTGGTACGGCCGCTCCCGCGTCAACAGCGACGACTTCTCCCGCATGGCCCGCCAGCGCTGCGTCATCGGCGCCTTCGCCCAGCAGGCCACCCCCCAGGTCATCCTGACCAACTTCGAGAAGATCGCCGGCGCCGCCAAGCGCATGGCGGAGACGAACATCCCGCGGCACCTGCTGCAACCGCTCGCCGAGGTGGCGCTCAAGGTCAAGGACGCCAGGATCACCAGCCTGCAGTTCGTGCCGCCGGAGTTCTACTCGGGCCGCCCCGACTGGGCCAAGATCCGCCAGGCCACCAGGAAGGCGATCTCCGACTCGGCGCGCCCGCCCCGCCAGGCCCAGACCGCGAACGTCAGCGCCTCCCCCAGCGTCACCGGCCCCTCGGCCGCCCCGACGAGGACCCGGGTCGCCGCGCCCACGCAGACGCCGACCCGCAACACCCAGAAGGCCGGCGCCCGCTCCCTCGACGAGCTGTGCGGCCTGTAGGCGGGTGAAGGTGCGAGGGACGCCGCGGCGCGCCCCTCGCACCCGCCCGGGAGGCGGGAGGCTATTTGCCGAGCTGGTCGAGGATCCACTCGGCCAGTGGCGCGGTCACCTTCCCGTGCTCGCTGTTCTGCGCGTCGCAGTGGTAGTCGTCGAGCTGGCTGTGCTCGGGTGACAGGGCCGTGATGTCGGTATAGAGGTCCACCGGCCATTCCAGGGGGTCGAACTGGAGGGCGACGGAGCTGACGGACGGCACGAAGCAGGCCGAGCGGTACTTGCTCTCGATCGGCGTGCCGAGCCCGTCGGCGACCGTCCCGTACGCGGCCAGGGTGCCGCCGGGCGCGCCGTCGAACGACGGCACCTGGCTGGTGTAGCTCCGGCTCGCCCACATCGGCAGCGCCCGCATGCCGCCGACGAGCCGGTCCTGGCCGCCCTCGGGCTGGGTGCGCACGCTCGCCCCGGCCAGGCCGCCGAGCGCGCTCCACTCGAAGACCGGCTCGTCGGGCGGGATGTTCCTGCCGGTGCCGTCGGCGGCGCCGTTGGCCACGCCGAGCTTGCGCGGCCGGACCGGGAACCAGCCCACGCGCCGCAGGTCCTCCAGGAACTCCACGCGCAGCAGGCTCGCGGTCGCGACCGGCCCCGAGTACCGGCCGCTCTCCACCCACGCCCACAACACCTGCTGGGCCATGGGGCTGCTGATGAGGTCGGCCTGGCCGGCGGGCACCAGGCTCTGCGCGAAGTAGGCGAGCTGTTGCAGGATGAGCGGGATCCAGGCCCCGTTGTGCGGGGTGTCGTAGGACAGGTACGTCTCGGTCTGGTGGTCCTCGCCGCGGCTCTCCATCTCGGCCAGAGCGTACCGGGTGATCAACCCGCCCACGCCGAGGCCGCCGACGATCAGCGGCGCGTTGCCGGCCCGCTCGCCGATGGCCCGGCGGACGCAGCTCGCCGCGACCCCGGCGTTGGCCTGGATGTGCGTGTGCCGGGCGCCGAAGCCCAGCAGCACCACGTCGATGCCCTGGGCGAGCAGCTGGGTGAGCAGGCGCTGCTGGTGCGGCGGGTAGGGAGCGTCGAGCTGGTTCCACAGGCCCGCCAGGTCGCTGGGCCCGTGGTTGAAGCCGTCGGCGATGATCATCGGTTTCACCAGGCGGTCGTGTCCGGCGCCGTAGTGGACGGCGGCGGTCCCGGTGGCGGTACGGCCCTGGTGGGACCAGGCGGCGCCCAGCGCCCACTCCCGGTCGGCCGGGCGCGCCGGTCCCGGGGCCGGCGGCGCGGCGAAGAGCACCTCCCGGGGAAGCACCCGGGCGACCTCCTCCGCCCGCCCGGCCGGCACCGGCTCCGACTCCTGCCGCAGGGCGCGCACCACGTCGATCCTGGCTGCCCCTCGTGTCGCCATGATGTGTTCACCTTTTTTCTCGCGGGTTCACCGGACGTCACCCCCGATCCCATCGCCTCCTTTTCCGGGAAGAACCGTTTCCTTTTTCCGCGGCCCACCGATCATCGGCGGCTTCGCGTGCTGGTATGTCCAGCCCACCTCGCCTGCGGCGACAAATCAAGGCATGGCGACGACAATTCATCTGACCATCCGTCAAGACGTTATAGAGCACGGTGTCAAGGCGAACGCATTATCGTCACGCCGGTGCCGCGCTTTTGACGCGGGGCAGCAGGACGAACGCGCCGACGTACAGCAGGGCCGCCACGACGAGCAGGCCCTTGTAGCCGATCACCAGCGCCGCGTACTCCAGGCAGCCGCCCACCATCGCCCCCAGCAGGTTGGCGCCGAAGGAGGTCGTCGCGTCGGCGGTGTCGGCGAAGCGCTTGGCGAAGACCACGTTGGCGGCGAAGATCGGCAGGAAGGCGACCGTGACGGCGGCCAGGGCGCGCAGCGGCACCGGCAGGGACAGCAGCCAGGCGTTCGGGACGAGCCAGGCCAGCAGCAGGCCGGCCAGCAGCACGCCGTACATGACGGGCAGCGGCGGGGTGCGGAAGCGGCGGGTGACCTCGACGGCGGCGAGCACGGCGACCAGGACCCCGGCGAAGACGACGGCGTTGACCACCCACGTGGTGCCGAACAGCAGCGCGAAGCCGGTCACGCTCTTGGTCTCCAGCAGCATGAACGCCACGCCCAGCAGGAACAGGTCGGCGTAGGGGCGCATGCGCCGGTAGGGGCCGGCCACGGCGCGGACGGCGAGCAGGCTGACGGCCAGGATGAGCCCGAGCGTGATGAGGTAGAGCGGCGGGACCGTGGCGTCGTGCAGGTAGAGGAAGGGCCGGTCGTCGTCGGCCGGCTGCGGGGTGCCGGGGGCGGCACCGGGCCATGCGGCGGCGCAGCGCTGGTCGGCGGCGGTCAGCCCGGCGGTGATCACGGCCTGCTGCCCGGCGGTGCTGACGACGTCCACGCACGGCTTGTGGCCGAAGGCGCGCTGCATGGTGGCGGCCAGCCGGTCCACGAGCCAGCTCTCGCGGTAGTAGTTGTACATCGAGAACGCGCCGCCGGGCTTGAGGTTGGCGCGGGCGGCCCGCATGGCCTCCTCGGTGAACAGGTAGCTCTCCAGCCGCAGCGAGCTGGCCCCGGAGACGAGGGTGAGCGAGTCGGGCAGCGCGAACAGGATGAGGTCGTAGGCGCCGCCGCCGCGCTCCAGGAAGGCGCGGCCGTCGGTGATGTGGGTGGTGACCCGGGGGTCGTCGTAGGGGTGGTCGGGGTGCACCGAGCCGCCCAGCTCGCGCAGCTTGGGGTCGATCTCGACGGCGTCCACCCGCCGCGCGCCCTTGGACAGCGCGATGGCGACGTCGGTGCCGCTGCCCGCGCCGACGATGAGCACGTCCTGGGGCGGCTTGGCGGCCCGCTCGTACGGCAGCCCGTATTGGGCCTCCCATTGCAGCCGCGTCGCGGCGGGCACGGCCTGCTGGTGCGGGATGCCGTTGACCGCGATGTCGGTGACCGGCACGCCGAGCACCGACATCGGCTTGGCGGTGACCTTGTAGTAGGGCGACCAGAGCGCGCCGGCGGTGAGCGTCTCGGCCAGCAGCAGCCCGACGACGGCCACCGAGGGGACGACCACCAGCCCGAGGTGGAGCGAGCGCGGCCGGGGCGCCAGCAGCACCCCGTAGCAGACGGCGGCGACCAGCCCCCAGAAGACCGGCGGCGCGCTCAGGAACGACAGCGCGGTGAAGGCCGCGATGCCGCTGAGGCTGCCGATGAGGTCGTAGCGGTAGGCCTCCAGCCTCGGCAGCTCGGGGAAGCAGCGCCCGACCAGCTCGGCGGGGCCCATGAGGACGAGCGCGGCGGCGCAGAAGACGACCGGCAGGATGAGCCAGGCGGGCGGGCCCTCGGTGCGCAGGCTCGTCCAGTACAGGACGCCCTCGGTGTCGCGGTTGACGGTGACCGGGAAGGTCAGCACGACGATGACCAGGGCGGCGAGCACGACCGGCGAGTAGTACGGCTGCCGCCGCGAGCGCCCCACCCGCAGGAACCCGAGCCCGATGCCCAGGAACGACCCCAGCAGCACGAAGTTGGTGAAGTAGCTGAGGTGGACGATGTTCGATCCGGTCCAGCGGATCAGCGCCAGTTCGAGGAAGAGCATGAACGCGCTGGCGAGCACGAGCCGCGGGCGCACCGCCAGCCAGTGCGCCTTCTCCCCGTCGTCGACCGGCTTGCGGGCCTGGAGCGTCATGGTGCCTCACCGTAGTGAACGGGCCGAAAACACGGAAGCCTGACGGCCCAGAACAAAAGTCGTCCGCTTCGCGGCCTTTGCGATGTTCCCGCAGGTCAAACCGGCGGAATCCGCTGGACGGACCGCTCCGGATGCAGGAATGTTGGGGAGTTCCTTCCCTCCGGGAGACCTCCAGCAGAACCTTCGGTGGTGACACATGCGGGTCATGATCCAGCTTCGCCCCTCCCCCGATCTGGTCGCGGCCGTGACCGACCCCGCCCGGGCGGCGAGCACGGCCGACGTCGCGGACAACCTGCCGGGCGTCGAGCTCGACACGGCGTTCACGCCCGTGGCCGTCCCGAGACCCGTCCCCGCGGCCGGAGGCGACCCCCTCTCGCTCAACCAGCCGCTCGACTTCTCGCTGGCCCCCGAGGACGCCTCGGTGCTGGTGCGCGGCACGATCTCCGACGACGAGCTGGCCGCCAGGGTCACGCTGCTGCCCACGCTCCGGCCCGACGTGGTCGGGGTCTTCTCCGACCCGGTCATCGAGTCCTCGCCCACCTGCGGCGGCGACGCGCCGGTCGGCGACTGGCACGACGTCGAGCGGCTGCTCAACGTGGCCGGCCTGCACGCCGAGGGGCTGGACGGCGCCGGCGTGGCGCTGGCGGTGCTGGACACCGGCGTCAACGCCGCCCACGCCGCCCGCGTGCTCGGCCGCACGGTCACCGTGGACGCCCCGCGCTGCTGGAGCCCGCCGGGGGTAGCGGGCCGGCCGGGCGAGTTCGAGGTGGACCACGGCACCATGTGCGCCTTCGACGCGCTGATCGCCGCGCCGCAGGCCACCCTGCTCGACCTGCCGGTGCTGCTGTCCACCCGGCCGGGCGGCTCGGCGATGGACGGGCTGCTGTCGGACGCGGTGGCGGCCTTCGCGCACCTGCGCGGCGTGCTGGACGCCCAGCCGGCCGAGACGCGGGCGCTGGTGGCGACCAACTCCTGGGGGTCGTTCTCGCCCGAGTGGGACTTCCCTGTGGGGCATCCCGGCAACTATTCCGACAACGCGGCGCACCCGTTCAACCTGATGGTGGCCGCGCTCGACCGGGCGGGCGCGGACGTGCTGTTCGCGGCGGGCAACTGCGGGCGGGAGTGCCCGGACGGGCGCTGCGCGTACCCGAGCCGGCCCATCGTGGGCGCCAACTCCCACCCCAAGGCGCTGTCGATCGGTGGCGTGGACGTCAACGGCGAGCGGGTGGGCTACTCCTCGCAGGGGCCGGGCCGGCTGACCGCCCGCAAGCCCGACGTGTGCGCCTACACGCACTTCGCGGGCTCGCGAGCGTTCGGCGAGCACGAGCCGGACTCGGGGACGTCGGCGGCGGCCCCGGTGGCGGCCGGGCTGGTGGCCGCGGTGCGCACCCGGTGGCCGGCCGCCCGGCTCTCGCCCGCGCAGCTGCGGGCGCTGCTGCGGCGCACCGCCGAGGACCGCAGCGAGGTGGGCTTCGACTACGACTACGGGTACGGCACCGTCGACCCGGCCGCGGTCCTGGCCGCGCTCGACCGGCGGGCCAGGAGCGCGGCCTGACCTCAGGCGTTCTGCCGGTTGAACACGCGCGTCCCGACGGCGAGGCTGACCGCGGCGAAGACCGCGGTCACCGCCACGCCGAGCGCCACGGTGCCGGTGGCGTACGCGCCGTGGAACAGGTCGCGCAGCGCCTCCAGCGGGTAGCGGAACGGGCTGAGGTGCGAGAGGGCGTCGAGCCAGCCCGGCGCCATCGACATCGGCAGGAACGCGCCCGACAGCAGCACCAGCGGCACCACCGCGGTGGACGTGACGGGCGCGAAGAGCTCCTGGGGGAGGGTGAGCGCGACGGCGTACGACAGCGCCGCCAGGCTGACCCCGAGCACGAGCACCAGCGCCACCCCGGCCAGCACCCCCGCCAGCGGGGCGCGCAGGCCGAGGGCGTAGGCCACGGCCAGCAGCAGCGCCATCTGGATGATCAGCGTGACCGCGTTGGTGAGCACCCGGCCGAGCAGCAGCGCCAGCCGGCTGGCCGGGGTGACGCGCATGCGCTCCAGCACGCCCGAGGCGCGCTCGAAGACCACGCCGAACCCGGCCAGGCCCGTGCTCATCAGTCCGAGCTGGATGATCAGGCCGGGCACCAGCGTCTCCCACGTGCCGATCGAGGTGAAGATCGGCCCGAACAGCACGAGGAACAGCAGCGGCTGGAGCGCGCCGAAGGCGATGCCGACCTTCTGCGCCAGCGTGACGCGTACGTTGTGGCGGAACAGCACCCAGGTGTCGCGCAGCATCAGGCCGGCACCTCCTCGCGCAGCGAGCGGCCGGTGATGTCGAGGAAGACCTGGTCGAGGGTGCGCCCGCCGCTCTTCAGCCCGGCCGGCGTGCCCTCGGCCACGATGCGGCCGTGGTCGATGATCAGCAGCCGGTCGCAGAGGGCGTCGGCCTCGTCCAGGTAGTGGGTGGTGAGGAAGACGGTCATGCCGCGCTCGGCGCGCAGCGCGCGGACGTGCTCCCACAGGTGGGCCCGGCTCTGCGGGTCGAGGCCGGTCGTGGGCTCGTCGAGGAAGAGCAGGACGGGCTCGTGCAGCAGCGCGAAGGCGATGTCGAAGCGGCGCCGCTGGCCGCCCGACAGCGCGGCGCCGACCCGCTCCTCCAGCCCGGTCAGCTCCAGCAGGGCCAGCACCTCGCGGGTCCTGGCGGCGGAGCGCTCGCGGCTGAGCCCGTACAGCATGCCCTGCAGCTCCAGTTCGCCGCGCAGCGGCGCGGCGGGCGGGACGGCGCCGCCCTGGGACACGTACCCGATGCGCCGGCGCACCTCGCGCGGCTCGGCGAGCAGGTCGTGGCCGGCCACCGTGGCCGCGCCCGAGGTGGGTGCGAGCAGCGTGGTCAGCATGCGCATGGTCGTGGTCTTGCCGGCGCCGTTGGGGCCGAGGAACCCGACGATCTCGCCGGGCTCCACGGTGATGTCCACGCCCGCGACGGCTTGGACGTCGCCGAAGGTCTTCGTCAGACCCGATGTCTCAATCATTTCATCGCCTCCAAGTTTGAGGTAACCACAAATTTGGAGTGACTGCAATTTTGGTATCATGCAGGCATGGAAGAGGGGCTGCGGGAGCGGAAGAAGCGCGAGACCAGGCAGCGCATCGCGGACATCGCGATGGGGCTGTTCATGGCGAAGGGGTTCGACAGCGTGACCGTGGCCGAGGTGGCCCGCGCGGCCGACGTGTCGGTGAACACGGTCTTCAACTACTTCAGGACGAAGGAGGACCTGTTCGCCGACCGCCAGGAGGTCGTCGTCGACCTGCCGCGGCGGGTGCTGTGCGAGCGCGAGCCCGGCGAGAGCGTGGCGCGGGCCTTCCGGCGCGACTTCCTCGACGCGATCGCCACCCGCCACTGGCGCTACGGCCTCAACGCGGGCGCCGACGTCTTCACCAGGATCGTCGCCGCCAGCCCCGCCCTGGTCGCCCGCTTCCGCGAGGTGCAGGAGCAGCGCGAGGCGGCCCTGGCGGGCGCGCTGGCCGAGGAGCTGGACACCGCGCCGGAGGACCTGTCGCCGCGCCTGGTGGCCGCCCAGATCCTCACCGCCACCCGGCTCCTGAGCGGGTACGCCGCCGAGCGCCTGGCGGCCGGCGAGGACTGGGCGGGCGTCGAGCCCGATCTCAGGGCGCAGGCGGAGAAGGCGTTCGACCTGCTGGAGGCCGGGCTCGGCGACTACGGCCGGCGGCCGTCAGAGGGAGGAGGAGCCGCCGCCGGTGAGGATGGCGACGGTGACGCCGAAGGCGACGATCAGGAACATGATGATCATTAGGACGGTGCCGACGATCCCGCAGATCCGCCCGGCCTGCACGTGGCTCCGGTTCTCGTAGGGGTAACCGCTCTCGTCGATCTCGCGCAGCGCCTTGTTGCCCATCGACCAGGCGAACGGGCCGAGCAGGAAGCACGTCACCAGGCTGAGGATGCCGAGCACGAGGATCGTCGTGCCGTTGGGATGGCTGCGCGGCGGCGGGCCGTAATAGGGCGGGCCATCAGGGGGATAAGCCATACCCCCTGTATACCGTCCTCCTCTTGATCATTTTGCGCCATCATGGTACGGCACCCGATCGATCCCCCTAGGAGTCCTCCCCGTGCGTGAACGCACCCGTGCCGTCCTCGCCCACCAGCGCTTCCAGCGCTTCATCGTCGGGGTCATCCTGGTCAACGCCGTGACCCTGGGCCTGGAGACGTTCCCGTCCGTCGTCGCGCACTACGGCGTGCTGCTGACCGTGGTGGACCACGCCGCGCTCTACGTCTTCGCGGCCGAGCTGGCGGCCAAGATCTACGTGGAGCGGTCCCGGTTCGTCCGCGACCCGTGGAACGTCTTCGACTTCCTGATCGTCGCCATCGCCTTCGCGCCCGCGACCGGCGGCCTGTCGGTGCTGCGGGCGCTGCGCATCCTGCGCGCGCTGCGGCTGCTGTCGGTGGTGCCGAGCCTGCGCCGGGTGGTGTCGGCGCTGCTGCGCGCGATGCCGGGCATGAGCTCCATCGTGGTGCTGCTGGCCCTGGTGCTGTACGTGGGCGCGGTCATGGCCACCAAGCTCTACGGCACGGCCTCCCCCGACCGCTTCGGCACCCTGCCGACCTCGCTGTTCACCCTCTACCAGACGATGACCGGCGACGACTGGGGCAACATCGCCAGGGAGGTCATGGAGCGGCACCCGTCGGCCTGGATCTTCTTCACCATCTTCATCCTGGTGTGCACGTTCGTGATCCTCAACCTGTTCATGGCCGTCGTGGTCAGCGCCATGGACGAGGAGAGCGCCGAGGAACGCGCCGCCGCCGGGGAGTCGAACGCGAACGCCGAGCTCATCCTGCGGGAGCTGGCCGAGCTGCGCAAGGAGGTGGCCGAGCTACGCGGCCGCAGCCCCGTCGAGTGACCCGCCGGACGACCTCCCGCGCGCCCGGTAGGCCAGCCGCCACAGGGTGACGGCCAGCAGCAGCGCCACCACGGCCCAGCCGTCGAGCAGCTCGGACACCGCGGCCACGGCGAGCGGCGCGAGCACGGTGGGCACGGCCCAGAGCCAGATCCAGCGCCGGTCCGCGCCGAGCGCCACGCCGAGCGCCAGGGAGGCGGCGAAGTAGACGGCCAGGCCCCCGCCCAGCACCCAGCCGACGCCGCCGTGCGGGTGCGCGCCCGGCTCGGCGGTCACCGCGCCCAGCCCGGCCGCGGTGGCGGTGATGCCGGCGGTCATCGCGAAGTGGGCGGGCAGCGCCACGTACGCCCGCAGCCCGCGGGCGGTGGCGCCGGGCAGGGTGCTGATGCCGTACTGGAGGGTCAGCCACCACAGCGCGACGATCAGCCCGAACCCGGCCGCCGCGGCCAGCCCGAGCTGGAGGCTCCACGCGTGCCCCGAGGCGGCGGTGACGACCTGTAAGACCGCCTCGCCGAGCACGATGATCACGAACAGCCCGAGCCGTTCCCCGAGGTGCGGCACGTTGAGCACGGCGGCCACGGGCTCCTCCCTCGGGCGCGCCGGGCGGCCCTCCCCGGCGCGGCGCAGCTCGCGCTCCTCGCGCCGCCTGGCCTGCCGCCGCATCTCGCCGAGCAGCCGCTCGGGGCGGCGGCTCTGCAGCACCGAGAAGAGCATGTCGAGGACCAGGCCCAGCCCCCACAGCCAGTAGCGCACCGGCGGCTCGGCCCAGACGGAGGCGATCCACGGGGCCACGCCCGCGCCGAGCTGCGTCGCGGGCCAGGCGGTCAGGACGGTGCCGGCCTCCTGGAGGGTACGCGAGGCGCTGAAGCGGCAGGTGATGTACGCGGCGATGAACCAGCCCTCGTGCGTGCCGCCCCCGTCCATCCGGTGGGCCACGTCGGGCGCGGCCGCGGCCATCACGGCGATGCCGAACATGCCGATGAGCATGGCGCGCACGTGGGTCCTGTCACCGCGCACGTTGGAGTAGAGCGTGAGGGCGGTCCACACGCTCCACACCGCGTAGTAGAGCAGCACGAAGAGTGCCACGTCCGGCCAGGTCGGGTGCGCCAGCCGGTGCGCGAGCTGCGCCACCGCCACGACGACGACGAGGTCGAAGAACAGCTCCAGCCAGCTCGCGTGACGCTCCTCCGCGTGATCCACGGCTAACGAGAATAGAACTCCACGACGAGCTGCTCGTCCACGGGGACCGCGATCTGCTCGCGCTCGGGCCGGTGGGTCAGCGTGAAGCGCAGGTCGGCGTGGTCCACCGACAGGTACGCCGCGGTGCGCTCGTCGGCGTGGACGCCCTCGGCGGCGGCCACGAACGGCTGCATGCGGCGCGAGCGCTCCCTGACCGACACGACCTGGCCGGGCTTGACCAGGTAGCTGGGGATGTCCACCTTGCGGCCGTCCACGGCGATGTGCCCGTGGGCGATGTACTGCCGGGCGGCGTAGATGGACGGCGCGAACCCGGCGCGCAGCACGAGCGAGGCCAGGCGGCTCTCCAGCAGCGTCACCAGCTCGGCGCCGGACGCGCCGGGCTTGCGCACCGCCAGGTCCCAGTAGCGGCGCAGCTGCCGCTCGGAGACGTCGTAGTACCAGCGCAGCTTCTGCTTCTCCAGCAGCCGCAGCCCGTAGTCGCCGCTGTTGCGGCGGTTGGTCTTGCGGCCGTGCTCGCCCGGCGGGTAGGGGCGCTGCTCGAAGTAGCGGACGGCTTTCCTGGTCAGCGGGACGCCCGCGCGACGCGACAGTCGCACCTTGGGGCCGGTGTAGCGCACGTTCACCTCAATGTGATTAGGTAATCCTTACTTAGGCAAGCCTAACTTACCATTGAATGTGCTTCCAAGGAGGCGTCATGCTGCCGATCCCCGAGCGGGTCCGCACCCTCGCCGCGACCGCCGGTGTCGCCAAGCTCGCCGTCGACGGCGCTCCCTCCGCCGCCCGCGGCGGCGTGGACGAGCGCGGCCGTCCCGTGCTGCTCGTGCGCCCCGGCGAGAGCCTGCACGGATTGAGCGGCGACGCCGTGGTGGCGGTGAACCTCACCGCGATGCGCAGGCTGGGCGAGGCCACGCACCCGCGCGGGCTGATCGAGGTGCAGGGCTGGGCCGAGGCGGTGCCCGAGGCCGAGGCGCGGGCCGCGGCGGTGGCGGTGGCGGCGCACTGCGCGGACGAGAGCCTGTTCGAGGCACTGGAGCGGTACGGGCGGCCGGACGCGCCGCGGCTGCTGCGCCTGGACGTGGCCCAGGTCGTCTACCTGACCGGCCAGGAGTCGGGACTGCTGGACGCCGACGAGTACCTGGGCGCGGCCCCCGACCCGCTGGCCGAGACCGCCGAGCGGGTGCTGGCCCACGTCAACGCCTCCCACCGGGCGCAGCTCACCGCCGGGGTGTCGCGGCAGCTCGGCGAGCCGGCCGGCGAGGTGTGGCTGTGGGAGCTGGACCGGTTCGGGGCCACCGTGCGGGTGGACGAGTCGCTGGTGCGCTTCCCCTGGCCGCGGCCCGCGCGCTCCGGCCTGTGCCTGGAGACCGCGCTGCGCGGCCTGCTGTGCACCTGCTGATCACGCCTTCCCGGCCCTGGCCTCCTCCGTCCCGCCGAGATCGCTGAGGTGAAATCCGGTGGCCGGCTGCGGGGTCTGGGGCCGGCCGTGTCGTCGGCGCGTTGCCGCCGGCCCGCCACGTCCCGCCTGGCACGAGCCTTGGCGACCGATGGGCGGCGCCCCGATCCGCTGCGGCGCCTCGCGGGTGACGGTCGAATGCCGCCGCCGATCCGGACCGCCGCTGAGGCTTACGGCACCCGCCCGATCGGCCGGGCTCTCGGCTCACACCTCGATGCCGTATCCGTGCTCGGACAGGTCGAACCAGTTGCCCTCCAGGTCGATCGCGCGGTATTCGGCGAAGGGTCGTTTCGAGGCCCGGAGCGCGGGCTGCTCGATCCCGGCGGCGGACAGGCCGCTGCATGTCCGCGCGGCATCGGGCACGTGGAACCCGAAGTGGTTCATCCCGACCGGGGCCTCCCCGGCCATCTGCAGCTTCAGCAGGGCCAGCGTCAGGTATCCGTCGCCCAGGAAATGGTTGCCCTCGGGATCGGCGAGGATGAGGTCCATGCCGAAATGCTCGCAGTAGAACTGCGCCAGGGCCTTCGGGTCGCGGGCGTACAGGGCGAGGTGCCGGATGGTGGGCCGGGACATCTGATGCCTCCAGGGACCTGACTTCATCACTTCGGGTGTCCGTGCGATTCCCGTGCGTACTCGCGGCAAACGTGGCGCGGGAGGCATCCCGCACGTACGCCCGCGACAGGAGAACTTAACCTTGAGCTTCGTCACTCTGGGCATCAGTGTGGCTACTGAAAGTCAAAAGGGGAGGCGCGATGACGGCCACCGGCAGGCGACCCGACTGCCACACCGCCGTCGTGGACCACCTCGTCCTCCAGTCGTTCGTCCACGTCGCCATGCGGACTTATGAGCTGTGCACCCCCAGCAGGCCGCTGTCATGCTTCGCCGTCCTGGTCGGTGAGATCACCGAGGAGGTGGCGCTGATCCGGGAAATCGTGCCGGGGCGGAGCGTGCGGGCCACCGATCCCGCGGTCGCCACGGAGTTCCGCTCGGGGGTCGTTCCTCGTTTCGGCACGGCCTACGAGAACGAGCACCGGGGTTTCTGGGCCGACCCGCGGGAGCTGCTGCGCATCCATCGGGAAGCCGACGAACGAGGATGGGACATCATCGGCTCCATCCACATGCATCCGGACTGGCACCGCATCGGCCCGCTCGGCGAACGCGGGCTGCGCCTCAGTCAGGAACCGACGCCCATGGACGTCTACATGTTCGCCAACACCCGCTGGCCGGTCAACATGATCTGTTATCTGGAGCGCTCGGGCCACGGCTTCCAGTACGCCGTCGCCGCATGGGCCCCACCGTCCGCCCCCGACGCGACGACCTGCCCGGACATGGATTTCCGCTTCTGGTCCGCGTCATGAACAACGCCGGGATACACGAGCTGTTCACCGAGATGGAGGCGGCGTGGGCGGAGTCGGACGCGGAACGTTTCGCGCGGGTCTTCGCCTCCGACGCCGATTTCATCTCCGTGCGCTGCGATCGAATCGACGGGCGGGCCGCCATCGCCGCCGCGCACGCCCGGCTCTTCGCGACCGTTTACGCCGGCACCCGGCTCACGGTGACCGTCCGGCGCGTCAGGCATCGCGCACCGCGGCTGGCCATCGCGCACCTGGACTCGGCGCTGCTGCACCTCGACGGCTCACCCGCGCCCGGCCTCGGCGGAAATCCCGGGAACACGATGCACGCGCAAGCGGTCCTTGAGCACAACAGCATCAGATGGCACATCACGTCCTTCATGAACATGGTGCCGCTCCCGCGCATAGCTGATCGATGAAGAACAGTCCTCGACCCAGACCCCGGCGAGACAGAACCGCGACACGAAGGGAACACGAGGTGGACACTCGCGACAAGGGAGCCCTATGGCTCTTCAAGAAGGACTGGTCCTTCGACTCCAAGCCGTCGATCGACGACTTCGAGTCGTACGCCAAGGCGCTGATGATCTGCGCCAAGGGGGACGGTGTGATCGCCCCGGCGGAGCGGGAATGGATCGTCGGTTACTTCGCCGCCTTCGGCTGCACCGACCGCCTGGCGGAGACGCTGGAGAAGTACGAGGCGAACGACACGTTCGAGGCCGTTCTCAGCAACAGCGACGCGGCCCGGGCCTGCTCTCGCGGGATCGTCCATGACGCCATCCGCGCGTGCTCCGCCGACGGAGAGCTCCAGGAAGGCGAGCTCGCCAGCATCCGCACCATGAACCGGCTGCTCGGCCACCCCGACGAGCTCGTGGACGAATGGGTGGAGTTCCACCGGAACGAGGCGCGCATGCGGACCCAGCGGGCCGAGATGATCTGGCCGGACCCCAAGGACAAGCCGTTCTAGCACTCCCCTCACCCGCGGAAGCCCTCACCTCGAAAGGGACGGTCCTGGGTCCGTGAGGTCGCGCGGCAGCCGCCCCCGCCGCGCCGGCCCCGGGCCCGGGACCGTCGGATCGCCCGGCACCACAGCCCAGGGAGTTGGGACCCCATGGACACGACCCGGCCACTCACGCCACAACCCCTCATGAAGATCGTCTCCGGCCTGTGGGCTTCCAAGACCCTGGCTGCCGCCTGCGAGCTCGAACTGTTCACCCTGCTGTCCGCCACCGGGCCGCTCACTCCCGACGCCATCGGTGACCGGCTCGCCCTGCGACCGCGCCCCACCGAGACGCTCCTGACCGCCTGCGCGTCCCTCGGGCTTCTGGACGTCGACGCCGGCCGGTACGGCAACTCCGCCCTGGCCGAGGAGTTCCTGGTCAAGGGCAAGCACTACTATTTCGGCGGCTGGGTCCTCGGCGTCGACGCCCACGACTATCCCGGGTGGATGCGCCTGATGGACGCGCTGCGCACGGACCGGCCCACCGCCTGGGACCCTGACGAGCGCGGCAGCCTGTTCGACCCCGGCGACCCCGTCATGGTCGACTTCTTCTGGCAGGCGATGCACTCGCTGTCCATCTTCACCGCGAGCGTGCTCGCGGACTCGGTGGACCTCAGCGATGTGAGACACCTCCTGGACGTAGGCGGTGGCGGGGCCGCGTACGACATCGAGCTGTGCCGCCGCTACCCCGAGCTGACCACCGCGATCTACGACCTGCCGTTCGTGTGCGAACTGACGCGGCCCGCCGTCGAGAAGGCGGGCCTCGGCGACCGGATCGAGCTCGTCCCGGGAGACTTCTTCGCCGAACCCGAACTGCCCGGCGGGTACGACGCCTGCCTGTTGTCGATGATCCTCCACGACTGGTCCGAGGACGACTGCAAGGAACTGCTGGCCAAGTGTCACCGGGCCCTGGCGCCCGGCGGGCGGATCCTCATCAGCGAGCTGCTGGTCGACGACGCCAAGGACGGCCCTCCCGACGCGGCTCTGATGAGCCTGACGATGCTCGTCGAAACCTGGGGGCGCAACTACACCGCGGCCGAGTACAGCGGCTGGCTGGAGGACGCCGGCTTCACCCAGGTGCGCGTCGAGCGCTTCGACGCCCCCGGCGCGAACGGAGTGGTGATCGCCCGCAAGCCCAGCTAGATCGCCATCCGGCGGCGTTCGTCATCACGCGATCGTCCGGACGCACCTGGAGTGCGCTCAGAAGGGCGTCCAAGTCAGTCTTCACACACCGACCACGGACGCCCTTCGCCACGCCCGCGGCCGGTCGCCAAATCCCACGTCAGCGATCTCAGCAGGTGGCCGAGGCCGTGCTCGGCGAGGGCCGGGTAGCGGCCGGCCCGCTCGCGCCGGGCGGCTACGAGCTGGGGGACGTGTGACCCGGGGACGCGCGGCGCCGGGCCGGGGGCGGGTGAGCCTCAGCCCGGCCGGCGGCGCAGGACGGTGACCGTCATGGCCTCGTCCACGGCCTCGGGCGAGAGCACGTGGTCGAGCACCATCACCGCGCAGCCGCTGATGCCCGCCTGCGCGCCCAGCCGGCTCGGCTCGATGCGCAGCCGGCGCGTGGCCAGGGCCGTGGAGCGGCGGTAGACGACCTCGCGGATGCTCGACACCAGCGGCCCGAACGCCTCGGCCACGTCGCCGCCGAGCACCACCACCGACGGGTTGAGGATGTTGACCGCGCCGGCCAGCACCTCGCCGATGCGCCGCCCGGCCGTGCGGACCATGGCCATGGTCTCGGCGTCGCCGGCGCGGACCAGGGCGGTGACGTCGGCGATGGTCTTGACGTCCTTGCCGGCCGCGCGCAGCTCGCGCAGCAGCGCGGTGCCGCTGGCCACGGAGTCGACGCAGTCGGTGTTGCCGCAGCGGCACAACACGCCGCCGCCGTCGAGCACGGGGATGTGGCCGATCTCGCCGGCCGCGCCGAGCGCGCCGCGCAGGATGCCGCCGCCGGCGATCACGCCCGCGCCGATGCGCGTGGACACCTTCACGAACATCAGGTCGTCGAGGTCGGGGTAGACGCCGCGGTGCTCGCCGATGGCCAGCACGTTGACGTCGTTGTCGACCAGCACGGGGACGGGGAAACGCTCCCGGATGAGCGGCGGGATCACCACGCCGGTCCACGAGGCCATCACCCGGGCGCTCTCGGTGCGGCCCTGCGCGAACTCGACGGTGGCGGGCACGCCCATGCCGACCCCGCGGATCAGCTCGCGCGGCCGGTCGCCGAGCAGGTCGTCCCAGGTGTCCATGAGCAGCGGCAGCACGACGTCGGGGCCCTGCTCGACGTCCATGGTGAACTCGCGGCCCTCCAGCTCGCGCCCGGCCAGGTCGCAGACGGCGACGCGGGTGCGGGTCGCGCCGAGCGCGGCCACCAGCACCACGCCGCCCGCGGCGTTGAACTCCAGCCGCACGGGCGGCCGGCCGCCGGTCGAGGGGGCGTCGGTGCGCTCCACGACGAGCCCGCGTTCCAGCAGCTCGGCGACGCGCAGCTGCACCGCGGGGCGCGACAGGCCGGTGACCCGGCCGAGGTCGGCCCGCGTCACGGCCTCACCGGCGCGGATGAGGCGAAGCACTTCGCCGCTCGTGGCGAGGGTCGCGGCGGTACGACGTGGCATCGGCTAAGTGAACCACACGGGCTTAGGTAATGAAAACTCGGAACTTTTTCATCTCAGATGCCAAAACTCTGCTTGTGCACAACCCAAACTCTCGTTAGTGTCCGTTCTGTCCCTGCGTTGGTAGATCTTCGGAGTCCCACACCGTGTCCACCCACCCCGCCCCCGTCGCCCACACCGCCGATCTCGTCGTCTTCGGCGGGACCGGTGACCTGTCCATGCGCAAGCTGCTTCCCGCGCTCTACCACAGCGACCGGGACGGCCGGCTCTCCCCGGAGACCCGCGTGATCGCCCTGTCCCGTGGCGGGCTGACCGACGCCGACTTCCGCGGCAAGGTGGACGCCGAGGTACGCGGCTCCGTCCCCGTCGACGACCTGTCGGTGTGGGAGCGTTTCCTGGACCGCCTGCACCACGTGACGGTGGACGTGTCGGCGGACGGCGCGGCGGACGGCTGGCGCGCCCTGGCCGGCCTGCTGGCCGGGCACGAGGAGCGCGACCGGGTGTTCTACCTGGCCAGCCCGCCCCGCACGTTCGGCCCCTTCTGCCGGCAGGCGGCCGAGGCCGGGCTGGTGACGCCGCGCTCGCGCGTGGTGCTGGAGAAGCCCCTCGGCCACGACCTGGTGAGCGCCCAGGCCATCAACGACGAGGTCGGCGCCATCTTCGACGAGCGCCAGATCTTCCGCATCGACCACTACCTGGGCAAGGAGACCGTCCAGAACCTGCTGGTCCTGCGCTTCGCCAACGCCTTCCTGGAGCCGATCTGGAACTCCCTGTGGATCGACCACGTCCAGATCACCGCCGCCGAGACCGTCGGCACGCCGGGCCGGCGCGGTTACTACGACCACGCGGGCGCGCTGCGCGACATGGTGCAGAACCACCTGCTGCAGCTCCTCACGCTCACCGCGATGGAGCCGCCGGCCCGCAACGACCGTGAGGCCATCCGCGACGAGAAGGTCAAGGTGCTGCAGGCGCTGCGGCCCATCGCGGGCACCGAGGTGGACCGTTTCACCGTGCGCGGCCAGTACGTCGGCGCCGGCGACATGCCCGGCTACCTCGACGAGCCCGGCTCGACGCCGCCCACCGAGGACTCGCGGCGGGTGGAGACCTTCACCGCGATCCGGGCCGAGATCAGGAACTGGCGCTGGGCCGGGGTGCCGTTCTACCTGCGCACCGGCAAGCGGATGCCGTACCGGCGCTCGGAGATCGTGGTGCAGTTCAAGGACGTGCCGCACTCCATCTTCCCCGGCGGCAGCCCCAACCGCCTGGTGCTGCGCCTGCAGCCGGAGGAGGGCATCGAGCTGCACATCATGGCCAAGGAGCCGGGCGCGGGCGAGGTGACGCTGAAGCCGGTGCCGCTGTCGCTGAACTTCGGCAAGACCTTCACCAACCGGGTGCCCGAGGCGTACGAGCGGCTGCTGACCGACGTGCTGGCCGGCAACCCCACCCTGTTCATGCGCCGCGACGAGGTCGAGGCCGCCTGGCGCTGGATCGATCCGATCCTGGACGCCTGGAAGGCCGCCCCCGCGCTGCCCGAGCCCTACCCCGCCGGAACCGCCGGCCCCGCCGGAGCCCACGAGCTGCTCGGCCGCAGCGGTCGCGCGTGGCACGAGGAGGAACTGTGAACGCCCCCGTCAACCCCGTCATCAGGGAAGTCACCGACCGCATCCGCGAGCGCAGCGCCGCCAGCCGGGCCGCCTACCTGGCGCGCGTGCGCCGCGACGGCGAGGCCGCCAGGGCCAAGGGCCCGGCCCGCGCCCACCTCGGCTGCGCGAACCTGGCCCACGGCTTCGCCGCCGCGCCCGCCGAGGACAAGCTGGCGCTGCGCGGCACGGCCAAGCCGGGCGTAGCCATCGTGACCAGCTACAACGACATGCTCTCGGCCCACCAGCCGTACGAGACGTACCCGCCGGAGCTGAAGGACGCCGTGCGCCGGGCCGGCGGCGTCGCGCAGGTCGCCGGCGGCGTGCCGGCCATGTGCGACGGCATCACGCAGGGCCGCCCGGGCATGGAGCTGTCGCTCTACAGCCGCGACGTCATCGCGATGGCGACGGCGATCGCGCTGTCGCACGACATGTTCGACGCCACGCTGCTGCTGGGCGTCTGCGACAAGATCGTGCCGGGCCTGTTCATCGGGGCGCTGCACTTCGGGCACCTGCCGGCGATCTTCGTGCCGGCCGGGCCGATGGCCTCCGGGCTGCCCAACAAGGTCAAGGCGCGCACCCGCCAGCTCTTCGCCGAGGGCAAGGTCGGCAGGGACGAGCTGCTGGACGCCGAGGCGAACTCGTACCACTCCCCCGGCACCTGCACCTTCTACGGCACCGCCAACTCCAACCAGGCGCTGATGGAGGTCATGGGCCTGCACCTGCCCGGCTCGACGTTCGTCAACCCGCACACCGAGCTGCGCCACGCGCTGACCAGGGCGGCCGGCCGGCGCGCGGTGGAGATCACCGCGCACGGCGCGGAGTACACGCCGATCGGCGAGCTGGTGGACGAGAAGAGCATCGTCAACGCCTGCGTGGCGCTGCTGGCCACCGGCGGCTCCACCAACCACACGCTGCACCTGGTGGCCATGGCCGCCGCCGCGGGCATCCTGCTGACCTGGGACGACTTCGCTCGCCTGTCGGGCGCCGTGCCGTCGCTGACCAGGATCTACCCCAACGGCCAGGCGGACGTGAACCACTTCCGCGAGGCGGGCGGCATGCAGGTGCTCATCGGCGACCTGCTCGACGCGGGCCTGCTGCACGGCGACGTGCTGACCGTGGCCGGCCCCGGCCTCGACCGCTACCGCGAGGCCCCCGAGCTGGTGGACGGCGAGCTGGTCTGGGCGCCGGTCACCGGCGGCAGCAAGGACCTCGATGTGCTGCGGCCGGTGTCCGAGCCGTTCTCGGCGGACGGCGGCATCCACATGGTCGAGGGCAACCTGGGCCGCGCGGTCAGCAAGGTCTCGGCGGTCAAGCCCGAGCACCTGGTGATCGAGGCGCCGGCCAAGGTGTTCGACGACCAGCTCGACCTGCTCAAGGCGTTCGAGGCGGGCGAGCTGGACGGGCAGGACTTCGTGGCGGTCATCCGCTACCAGGGGCCCAGCGCGAACGGCATGCCCGAGCTGCACAAGCTGACGCCGCCGCTGGCGGTGCTGCTGGACCGCGGCCAGCGGGTGGCGATCGTCACCGACGGCCGCATGTCAGGCGCGTCGGGCAAGGTCCCCGCTGCCATCCATCTGTCGCCGGAGGCGGCCGACGGCGGGCCGATCGCGCTGGTGCGCGACGGCGACGTGATCCGGCTGGACTCGGCGGCCGGCACGCTGGAGCTGCTGGTGCCGGCCGAGGAGCTGGCCCGGCGGGTGCCCGAGGGCCGGCCGCTGAGCGACGCGCAGTGGGTGGGCACCGGGCGCGAGCTGTTCGCCACGTTCCGCCGCATGGCGGGTCACGCCGAGCAGGGCGCGGGCATCTTCGGCGTGAGCGGCGCCGAGTCGCCGTACCACGGGCCGGGCCTGGGCTTCCCCGCCGAGGCGGGCGCCTCGCACCTGGAGACGGGCGCCCCGCTGGGGGCGCGTCCCGCCGGACTGGCCCGGTGAGCGGTTTTATCCCTGTACGGTGCTTTATGTCCGTATGGCGTGCGATGGCCGCTCATCGCCTGCCACACGCTCACGGTCCCCTCTGTGACGCCGTGAGCGTCCGTGGCATCCTTCGGGAGATGGCGAGCGATCTTGACGCCGCCCTGACTACCGGAGGTGTGCGGTGAGTGCCTTTGACCTTCCGTGGCTCGTGGCCGACATCGGGGGGACCAACGCCCGCTTCGGGCTGGTGACCTCGCTGGACGGGCGGCCGTCGAACGTCGCGGTCCTGGCCGGGGCCGACTACCCCACCCTCCCCGAGGCCGTGACCGCCTACCTCGCGCAACACGCGGGCGGAGCGCGGCCGGGGGCGGCCTGCCTGGCCCTCGCCGGCCCGATCGACGGCGACCGCTACCGGCTCACCAACTCCGCGTGGGCCGGGTCGGTCCGGGACCTGGACATCCCCTACACGCGGCTGCTCAACGACTTCGAGGCGCTGGCCGTCTCCCTGCCGCACCTGGACGCCGGCGACCTGGTGTCGCTCGGCGGCCCCGAGCCCGGGCACGGCGTCAAGGCCGTGCTCGGCCCCGGCACCGGGCTCGGCGTGGGCGGGCTGGTGCCGGCCGAGCACGGCTGGACGCCGATCCCCGGCGAGGGCGGGCACGTCACCGTCCCGGCCGTGGACGCGCGGGAGCTGGAGATCGTCCGGGTCCTGCGGGCGCGGGGGCTGCCGCACGTGGTGGCCGAGCACGTGCTGTCCGGGCCCGGCCTGGTCCGGCTGCACCGGGCGCTGGCCGAGGTCAACGGTGTGAGCGCGCCCGAGCTGTCCGCCGCCGACATCGTGGCCCGGCTGGACGACTCGCTGTGCGCGGAGACCGTGGAGGTGTTCTGCGGCATGCTGGGCAGCTTCGCCGGGAACGTCGCGCTGACGCTCGGCGCGCGGGGCGGCGTCTACCTGGGCGGCGGGGTGCTGCCCAGGATCGTGGAGCGGGTGTGCGCCAGCGACTTCCGCGCCCGCTTCACCGCCAACCCCGACATGTCCGCGTACCTGGAGGGCATCGGGACGGCGCTCATCGTCGCCCCGCAGCCCGCGCTGACCGGCGCGGCGGCCTGGCTGAGCCAGCACGCCCGCCGGGAGCTGGTGAGCTGAGGACGGCGGCCGGTCCGTCCACGAACTGACCCGGCCCGCCGCCGGCGGGCCGACGAGGAGAGAAGACCCCCATGAGCTTGCTCGATCTGGCCCCCGTGATCCCGGTCGTGGTGATCGACGACGCCGCGACCGCCGTGCCGCTGGCCCGGGCGCTGGTCGCCGGCGGCCTGCCGGTCATCGAGGTGACCCTGCGCACCCCGGCCGCGCGCGAGGCCATCGCCCGCATCGCCGCCGAGGTGCCGGAGGCCACGGTGGGCGCGGGCACCGTCCGCACCGCCGAGGACATCGCCGCCTCGGCCGCGGCCGGCGCGAAGTTCCTGGTCTCGCCGGGCACGACGCCGTCGCTGGTGGAGGCGTTGGAGGCGGGCGGGGTGCCGTACCTGCCCGGGGCGGCCACCGTGTCGGAGGTCATGGCGCTGGCCGAGCGGGGCATCAAGGAGCTGAAGTTCTTCCCGGCGGAGGCGGCGGGCGGCGTACCCTACCTGAAGTCCCTGTCCGGCCCGCTCCCCGACGTGCGCTTCTGCCCGACCGGCGGCATCCGCGCCACCACCGCCGCCGACTACCTGGCGCTGCCGAACGTCGGCTGCGTCGGCGGCACCTGGCTGACCCCGGCCGACGCCCTGGAGTCGGGCGACTGGCCCCGCATCGAGAAACTGGCCGCCGAGGCCGCCGCCCTGCGTCCCTGACCCGGCACACCGTCCCTGACCCGGCACACCGCCCGTCATCCCGGGGTCGCTATCCGAGGTCGGCGAGCAGGTCGGCGAGCAGGTCGTCCAGGGCCTTGCCGAGGGCCGCGGAGTTGGCCGGGTCGAACCAGGTGGTGCGGATGCGCTCGTTGCTGCCGCCCGGGGTCTCGTGGTCGGCCGCGAGCTGGTGCAGGGTACGGGTCCTGTCGCCCAGCGAGCGGCCGACCCCTTGGAAGTCGAAGAGGGCGTCCACCTCCGGATGGGACGGGTACGTCACCGTGACGGCGCGGCGTTCGCGTACCGGGGGCAGGGGATGGCCCGCACCAGCGGGGCGCCGGTGGCGAGCGTGCGGCGCAGGTCGTCGACGCCGACGCCGGCCATGACGTTGACCACGACCTTGTCGTCGGCCACCCGCAGGCCGGACAGGGCCTCGTGGCGGTCGCGCCCGCGCACCGCGATGATCACCACCTCGGAGCGGTCCACCACCTCCTGGTTGCCGGCGCACACCCGCACGCTCCCGTAGCGCGAGGCCAGCTCGGCGGCCGTCCGGGCGCCCCGCGGGGACAGGAACACCTCCGGCGGCTCGCCGCCCCCGCCGCACAGGCCCTCCACGATGGCCCGGCCGATCTCGCCCACGCCGACGACGCCGATGCGCTTCACTGTGTCCTCCTCCTCGTGTCCGGTTCTCCTCCTCGTACCCGTCCCGGTCAGCTCCAGATCGACACGTGGACCGGCGGGCGGTGGACAGCAGGAGCGGGTTCACGGCCCGGCGGGTCTGGACATAGGGGTCAGAACGCCCGGCGAGGTGGCCATGCCGGTGCACGCCGGGCTCGCCAATCTGCGCTGACCTGGGTATTCGGATCCGCGACGGCCGGGTAGGCCAAGGAATGTCAAGCCGCAGTCTCGGGGAAGCCCCCTCCTGCTCGCGGAGAGCGAAGGGACATCGATGCTCACGCAAACGGCCGGCCAGGAGCCACCGCTCGCCGACGACCGCCCGGCGTCGCCACCGGGGAGCCTGGAGAGGGGGATCGACATCCTGCTCGCGCTCGGCGGGGCGTGCGAGCCGGTCAGCCTCGCGCAGCTGTGCCGCCGCACCCGCCTGCCGAAGTCCACCGCCCACCGCATCCTGGGCGTGCTGTGCGCGCGCGGGCTCGCGCGGCGCGCGGGCAACGGCTACCTGCCGGGCGAGCGGCTGGACGCGCTCGCGAGCGGCGCGCAGGCGCGGATCCCGGGCGCGCGGCGGGCGGTGCTGCCGTACCTGCTCTACCTGTACGAGACCACCCGCCAGACGGTGAACCTGGCGGTGCCCTCCGGACTGGAGGTCCGCTACGTCGAGCGGCTGTACGGGCACAACCGCGTCGGCTCGCCCTCCGACGGCGCCGACCGCGCGCCGCTGCACTGCACGGCCACCGGCAAGGCGCTGCTGGCCTTCGACCCGCGGCTGCGGCAGGAGCTGCTGGCGCGCGGGGCGTTCGAGCGGCTGACGCCGCGGACGGTCACCACGCCGGCGGGGCTGGAGCGGGAGCTGGCGCAGGTGCGACGGCACGGGGTGGCGTACGCGCAGGAGGAGTTCGCCGAGGGGGTGGCGTGCGTGGCGGCGCCGGTGTTCGGTCCGGGCGGGCGGATCCGCATGGCGCTGGGGGTGGCCGCGCCGGCCCACGGCGTCCCGCTCGGGCGACTGGGCCTCACGGTCCGCGGAGCGGCCCAGGCGATCTCAGCGGCCCTGCTCGGCGAGTAGGCGCCGCACGGCGGGACGCGGATACCCGGCGGGCGACGTTCCGCCGCGCGGCGCTCGCAGGCGGCGCGGAGCCGGCGCGGGCGGGCGGCGCGGGGCGGGGCGGGGGATGCCGGCGGCGTCGCAATGCGCGGCGGGCGCGGTGGGGCTCGGGGTGGACCGGTCGGGAGCGTTCCGGAGGGCGGGACGCGGGCGCGGGTCGGCGGGTGGCGTTCCGGTCACCGGGACGTGGGGCGGGTTCGGGGCCGGAAGCGTTCCGGTGGCCGAGATCCGCGTTGCGGGCGGGCGGGGCGGCACGATCACATCGTCGGCATGGACTTCCTCCCCGCTCCGGCCATCCCGGAGGCGCCCGCGGTTCTCGGGGTAAGGGCCCGCACGGCCCCGGACCCGCGGGCGCCGGGTGGCCGGAACCCGAGCGGGTGGGGGCGGGCGGGGGGTGCGTGTGCCTAGGGGGCTGCCCAGGGCGAGCGTGCTGGAAAGCCTGCGGCTGAGGGCCGCGCTGGTGCCGTCGTGGGCGCCGCACGCGCGTCCCGGCCGCGACCTGCTGCGGACCCGGACCCTGCTGGCCGGCCTGGAGTCCCGCTACGGCGGCCGCCCCCTGCTGGTACGCGGCCGGCGCGGCCCCGCCCTGGTGGTGCTGTCCCGGCGCGACGCCCTGCGCGTGCTGTCCGAGGAGAGCGACGCCTACGTGCCCGGCATCGAGGAACGCCCCTTCGGCCTGCCGACCGACGTCCTGCGCCCGGCGTTCATCGAGATCGCCAGGGAGGAGGCCGCCCAGCTCACCGAAGGCGTCGTGGACTTCGCCCGGCTCGACGCCCGCTGGCAGCGCGTGGCCCGCCGCTGCGTGTACGGCGACGGCGCGGCCGGCGACGAGGAGCTGACCCGGCTGCTGGCGGACCTGACCCGGGCGGGCCGGCGGCGGGCCAGGCGGCGCAGGGAGGTCCTGTCCGGCCGCTACGACACCCGCATCCTCGACCACCTGCGCCGCGCCGAGCCCGGCAGCCTGGCCGGGCTGATCGCCGAGACCTCCGACGACACCGAGTCGCGCGGGCTCATGCAGGCCGCGTACTGGATGATGGGCCTCGGCATCATCTCGGGCGCGCTCATGCAGACGCTCGCGCTGCTGTCCACCCACCCGGCGCACCGCAAAGCGGCCCGCGCCGACCCCGAGCACCTGCGGGCCTGCCTGCGCGAGGCGCTGCGCCTGTGGCCGCCGGTGCCCGCGCTGTCCCGGGTCACCGCCGTCGGCACCGACTGGTACGGCACAGCCCTGCCCGCGGGCACCCCCGTGCTCGTCCCGCTGGCGGTGCACCAGCGCAGCGCGCGGCTGCCGTACGCCGACGCCTTCGCGCCGCGGATCTGGCTCGACGGGACCGCCGCCGAGGAGTGGTGGGCCCGGCCGGGCTGCGATGGCGTACACCTGACGCTCGCGGTCGGCACGGCCTTCCTGGCCGCCGTGCTGCGCGAGGCGAAACCCAAGCCGATCGGGCGGTTGCCGTCCCCGCACCGCCCGATCCCCCACTTCGTGAACCTCGCGCGGCTGCGTGTCCGGATGCGTCCGGCGCCCCGCAAATCGGGCCGTTCCTGAGGACGGGCCCGTTCGGTGACCAGCTCAGGGCCACTGGCCGACGGAGAGCCCCGTTTCCCGTTAGAGTCTGGGTGACAAATCGGCATGCCGGGCGGAGGAACGGTTCGGTTTGGCACGGGATGACGACGGCGAGAGGACGGCGACTTTGGGGCGCTCCGCAGGCACTCCGCTGAAGCCGGAAGACCCGCCGGCGATCGGCTCCTACGAGCTGATCAGCCGTCTCGGCACCGGCGGCATGGGGGTCGTCTACCTCGCCAAGGCCGCCGACGGCTCGCGGGTGGCCCTCAAGGCCATCCGGCGCGACTACACCGCCGACCCGGTCTACCGGGCGCGCTTCCACGAAGAGGTGTCCAACGCGCGCAAGGTCGCCTCGTTCTGCACGGCCCGGGTGCTCGACCACGGCGAGGACCGGGGCGTGCTCTACCTGGTCACCGAGTACATCGACGGCATCTCGCTGGAAGACCACCTCATCGAGCACGGGGCGCTGTCGCCGTCGGTGCTGCACGCCGCCGCCGTCGGCGTGGCCGCCGCGCTGACCGCCATCCACGCGGCGGGGCTGGTCCACCGCGACCTCAAGCCGGCCAACGTCATGCTGACGCTGGCCGGGCCGCGGGTGATCGACTTCGGGCTGGCGCGCTCCACGCACGTCAACGCCCGGCACACCAACGCCGGCATGGTCATGGGCACGCCCGGCTGGATCGCTCCCGAGCAGGTCTTCGAGGGGCGCACCAGCCCGGCCGGAGACGTGTTCGCGTGGGGGTCGCTGATCGCGTACGCGGGGCTGGGCGGGCACCCGTTCGGCGAAGGGGACGCCTACGTCATGGCGGCGCGGGCCCGTACCGCGCCGCCGGACCTGCGGGGGCTGCCCGCGCCGCTGGACCGGCTGGTGGCGGCGGCCATCCACCCCGATCCGGCGCGCCGGCCGACCGCGCGGCAGCTGCTGCTGGAGCTGGTCGAGGCGGCCGACGAGCCGGCCGCCGAGCTCGCCGCCTCCAAGCACCTGACCAACGCCTGGAACGCCTCCGAGTTCGCCCCCCTCACCCGCGCCCCCGGCCCGGTCCCCCCGGCCGAACGCACGGGCCCGCCGGCCGGCATGCAGCCGCCCCCACCGGGGCCGCCGGTCCCGCCTGGGGCACCCGTTCCACAAGGGTCACCGGGGTCGCAGGGAGCACCGGGGTCGCCAATCCCGCAGGGGGCGCCGGGGTCTTCGATCCCGCCGGGAGCACCGGTCCCCCAGGGGGCGCCCGCGCCGCCGGGGCCGACCGCGCCGCCGGGGCCGGGGCCGTCCGCGATGCCGGGACCGTCCGTGCCGCCAGGCTCGCCGGTGCCGCCCGCCGAGCGGAGCGGGCCCGTGCCCGGCATGGCGCCGCCTTCGCACGCCGACCGTACGGGACAGGCGCCCGGCGGCCAGCAGGCCCCGCGACCGCCCGCACGAGGCGGCCACGGCCACCCGCCGCACCCTGACCACGGCGGCGGCCCGGCACCACGCCCCGACCGTACAGGGCCGGCGCCACACGCCGACCACACGGGACCGGTCCCGTACGCCGACCGTACGGGACCGGCGCCGCACGCCGACCGTACAGGGCCAGTGCCGCACGCGGACCACACGGGACCTGGGCCGTACGTGGACCGGACCGGGCCGATGCCGCACGCCGATCGCACCGGGCCGATGTCGAGTGGGGTCGTGCCGCCGCCTCCTCCTCGGGCGGGGCGGATGCCGCTCTCGCGTCCTCACCACCGGACCGGCCAGGGGCCACTCCCCCACCACACGGCCACCGGCCAGGGCCCGTTGCCGGGCTACCGGCCGGCCCGGCCCAGGCGGGGGCTGGCCACGGGGTGCCTGACCGCGCTGGTGATCACGGTCGTCCTCCTGGTGCTGGTGCTGGCCGCCCTGGCCTGGCTCTTCCGTGGCGGCCCTGACACGGGGGCGGAGGCGCCGGTGCAGGGCGGGCGGCTCGCGCTCGCAGTGACGGCCGGGCACCACCCCGAGCAGGCGAAGGTGAGCACGCCGCTCTCCGGCACGCTGCTCTCCGGCGCGACGCTTTCCGGCACGCCGGTGTCCGGCACGCTGACGTTCCGCACGCCGGTGTCCGGTTTGCTAGAGAACGTCCAGCCCGTCGCCTGAAGCTCGGCGAACGGCCCTGAGTCCGAGCGCCTGACCGGCCGCCCGAGCCCGAAAACCCGACCGGGCTCGGGCCGAACACCTGACCAGGCTCCGACCGCACATCCGGCCGGACTCGGGCCGGGCGCCCGACCCGGCTCGCCTGACCGCGACGGAGGCCGTCCACCCGGACCCGCGCGAGCGGCGCCCGGGTCCGCGCGTCTGGGGTCCCCGACCCGTACGGGCAGCGTCCAGATCCGCGCAGGCGACACCTGGGACCAGGCCGGCAGCCCCCAGGTCCTGTACGAGTGGCACCCGGATCCGCGTGCCGACGGCACTCGGGTCCGGGCGGATGGTGCCCGGATACGTGCGGGTGACGACTGGATCCAGGCCAGTGGTGTCCGGGTCGGCGGTGTCGAGGCCCGGGGCGGCGTGGCCGGTTCCGTGGGGAACCGGGCGGTGAGGGTCGCCCCGGCTGGGGGCCTGCCCGCGGGCCCTTGCTCGGCGGCGCCGTCCTGTGCGCCGTCACCCGCTCCCCTAGCGGCGGTGACAGCAGGCCCGCCGGGTGTGGCATGGCCGTGCCTGGTGGCTTTCGGGGACGGGAGTGCGGGTGGTGCCGGCAGGTGGGCGGAGGTCGTGCCGTGAGCGCACACCGTTGGCCGGATTCTTTCGGATGATGGCCGGTCGGCCACTCGAACGAGTGATCCGCGCCTGCAATAATTGCATACGCCTCATAACGGCTGAAGCATTTATTGGAGGATGACGTCATGCCCATCGGGCTTCTCGCCCTGGCGCTCGGGGGTTTCGGCATCGGGCTCACCGAGTTCGGCATCATCGGCCTGCTGCCCGAGGTGGCGGCCGACTTCGGGGTCACCGAGCCGGTGGCCGGGTACCTGGTCTCGGGTTACGCCCTCAGCGTCGCGGTCGGCGCGATCGTGCTGACCGCCGCGATCACCCGGTTCGATCGCAAGAAGGTGCTGATGGCGCTGATGGTGTTGTTCGTCGCGGGCAACCTGATCTCGGCGGTCGCGCCCACGTACGGCGTGCTGCTGGCGGGCCGGGTGGTCGCGGCGCTGTGCCACGGCGCGTTCTTCGGCGTCGGCTCGGTGGTGGCGGCCGACCTGGTCGTGCCGGAGCGGCGGGCCGGGGCCATCTCGCTGATGTTCGCCGGGCTGACCGCGGCCAACGTGCTCGGGGTGCCGCTGGGCACGCTGCTCGGCCAGCAGCTCGGCTGGCGTTCGACGTTCTGGGCGATCACCGTCATCGGTGTCGTGGCCCTGGCCGGGATCAAGGTGCTGGTGCCGCGGACGCCCGCGCCCGCAGGGGGGAGCCTGCGCGGCGAGCTGGCGGTCTTCCGCAGGCCGCAGGTCTGGGTCTCGGCGCTGATCACGGTGCTGGCCTTCGGCGGGATGTTCGGCGCGTTCACCTACATCGCGTTCACGCTCACCGAGGTCAGCGGGTTCGCGGCGGCGACGGTGCCGTGGCTGCTGGTGCTGTTCGGGGCCGGCACCTTCGCGGGCAACTACGCGGGCGGCAGGGCCGCCGACCGGTCGCTGAACGGGTCGCTGACGGTGATCCTGGCGCTGCTGGCGGCGGTGCTCGCGGTGTTCGCGCTGACGGCGGGGAGCCAGGTCGTGACCGTCGTGTCGCTGCTGCTCATGGGGGCGGTCGGGATGGCCACCGCGCCGGGGCTGCAGCTCCGGATCATGCGGTACGCCCCGGACGCGCCCACGATGGCCTCCGGCGCGAACATCGCCGCCTTCAACATCGGCAACGCGTTCGGCGCCTGGCTCGGCGGCCTGGCCATCGGCGCCGGGCTGGGCTACGTCTCGCCGCTATGGGTGGGCGCCGGGATCACCGTGGCCGGGCTGGCCGTCCTGGTCGCCGCCTCGGCCCGCCCGGCCCGGACCCCGGCCGCCGTCCAGGACTCCGCCGCACGGCCCGTCCAGGACCCGGCCGCGCGGTCCGCTCGGGGCGCGTCCGCCTAGCGGTCAGCCCCGGGCGCGTCCGCCTAGCGGTCGGCCCGGGGCGCGCCCGCCCGTCCCCGGCAGGGGCCCTGGGCGAAGACGGTTCGGGAGGTTACGGTCCAGAGAGCACCATCTCGGGATCTTCCACCCTCGACCTCGGATGGAGGCGCCGCCATGCTCTTATCCAGCCGTTCGGCCTGGACGAACAGCATGAGATCGACCATCGTCGCGGCGATCGTCACCCTCTGCCTGCCCCTGCTGGGCACGCCCGCCCGGGCCGCCACCGCCACCGCCACCGCGGCGGCGGCCCCCGACATCCCGCTGGCCAACGTCAAGGCCCACCTGAGCCAGTTGCAGTCGATCGCCAGCGCCAACGGCGGCAACCGCGCCCACGGCCGGCCCGGCTACCTGGCCTCGGCGAACTACGTCAGGTCCCGGCTCGACGCCGCCGGGTTCACCACCACCCTCCAGTCGTTCACCTACAACGGCGCCACCGGCTACAACGTCATCGCCGACTGGCCCGGCGGCAACCCCGACGACGTCCTCATGGTCGGGGCGCACCTCGACAGCGTGACGGCCGGGCCCGGCATCAACGACAACGGCTCGGGCAGCGCGGCCGTCCTGGAGACCGCGCTCGCGGTCTCGCGCCAGGCGCTCCAACCGGTCAAGCACCTGCGCTTCGCCTGGTGGGGCGCGGAGGAGCTGGGGCTGCGCGGGTCGCAGTTCTACGTGAACAACCTGCCGGCCGCCGAGCGGGCGCGGATCAAGGCGTACCTGAACTTCGACATGGTCGGCTCCCCCAACCCCGGATACTTCCTGTACGACGGCGACAACTCGGACGGAACGGGCTCCGGGCCGGGGCCCGCCGGGTCGGCGGCGCTGGAGCGCGTCCTCCAGGACTACTTCACCTCGATCGGCGTGCCCACCCGCGGCACCGACTTCGACGGCCGCTCCGACTACGGGCCCTTCATCGCCGCCGGCATCGCCGCGGGCGGGACGTTCACCGGCGCGGAGGGCATCAAGACCGCCGCCCAGGCCGCGCTGTGGGGCGGCACCTCCGGGCAGGCGTTCGACAGCTGCTACCACCGCTCGTGCGACACGACCGCCAACATCAACGACACCGCGCTGGACAGGAACGCCGACGCCATCGCGTACGCGGTGTGGACGATCGCCACCGCCACGCCGCCCGTCGTGGTGTGGCAGGACACCTTCGAGAGCGCGAACGGATGGACGGCCGACCCGGCCGGCACCGACACCGCCACGCTCGGCCAGTGGGAGCGCGGCGACCCCGAGGCCACCTCCTCCAGCGGCGCCAAGCAGCTCGGCACCACGGTCAGTGGCACGAACGACCTGGTCACGGGCCGGCTGGCGGGCTCGTCGGCAGGCGCGTACGACATCGACGGCGGCGTCACCTCGATCCAGTCGCCGCCGATCACGTTGCCTGCCTCGGGGCCGCTGAACCTGTCGCTGTCGTGGTACCTGGCGCACGGCTCGAACGCCTCCAGCGCCGACTACCTCCGGGTCCGCGTCGTGGGCACCACCACGCTCACCGTGCTCAACCAGGCGGGCGCGGCCACCAACCGCGACGGCGCCTGGGCCACCGCCACGGCGAGCCTGAACGCGTTCGCGGGCCAGACGGTCCGCGTGGTCGTGGACGCGGCCGACGCGTCGGGAGCCTCGCTGGTCGAGGCGGGCGTGGACGACGTCACGATCACGCGGTAACCCTCGGAACGATCGCCCGGCAACCCTCGGGAACGATCACCCGGTAGCCATCGGGAACGATCGCCCCGGAAGCCCTCCGGGCCGGCCCACGGAGAAGAGCCGGCCCGGAGCATCCCTGCATTCTCATGGAGCCACGTCATGGCACTATCCCCTCTTGCCCTGAAAAGAGCCTATAAATCAGCTTTTCCGCTACTGATCGTCTTCCTGCTGGCCGGCGTGCTGACCCCGGCCGCCGAGGCGGACACGCCCCGCGACCCGGACATCGACGCGATGGTCCGGCAGGTGGACGCGCGGGCCATCGGCCGGACCATCGCCAAGCTGGTCTCGTTCGGCACCCGGCACACGCTGTCCAGCCAGGACGACCCCGCCCGCGGCATCGGCGCCGCCCGGGACTGGATCCACGGCGAGTTCGCCAGGATCGCCGCCACCTCCGGCGGGCGCATGACGGTGGAGAAGCAGTCGTTCGTCCAGCCCGTCTCGCCGCGCGTCCCCGTCCCCACGACGATCACGAACGTGGTCGCCACGCTGCGGGGCTCGCAGGACGCCTCGGCGGGGCGCACGTACGTGGTCAGCGGCCACTACGACTCCCGCTGCACCGACGTCATGGACGCCACCTGCGACGCCCCCGGCGCCGACGACGACGCCTCCGGGGTCGCGGTCGCCATCGAGGCCGCCCGCGTCATGGCCACCCGCACGTTCGACGCGACCGTGGTGTTCATGGCGGTCGCGGGCGAGGAGCAGGGCCTGTACGGGTCGGCGTACTATGCCCAGCAGGCCAGACAGAGCAACACCGACATCCAGGGCATGTTCACCAACGACATCGTGGGCAGCGCCGACGGCGAGAACGGGAGCGCCCCCGGGGCCGTGCGGGTGTTCTCCGAGGGCGTGCCCACCTCGGAGACCCCGGCCCAGGCGAGCGTGCGCCAGTCGGTCGGCGGCGAGAACGACGGGGTCTCCCGGCAGCTCGCCCGCTTCGTCCGCGAGACGGCCGAGCGGTACGTGCCGTGGTTCGACGCGAGCCTGTACTACCGCAGGGACCGGTACCTGCGGGGCGGCGACCAGATCCCGTTCCTCCAGCAGGGCTACCCCGCCGTGCGCTTCACCGAGGTGCACGAGGACTACCGCCACCAGCACCAGGACGTGCGGGTCGAGGACGGGGTCCAGTACGGCGACCTGACGCGGTTCGTGGAGACCGGCTACGTGGCGCGGGTGGCGCAGGTCAACGTCGCCGCGCTGGCGGCACTGGCCCGCGGGCCACGCGCGCCGGTGCGGGCGGCCATCGTCACCAGCCGGCTCACGAACGACACGGACCTGCGCTGGGACGCCAACCCCGAGCCCGACGTCGCCGGGTACGAGGTGGTCTGGCGGGGCACGACCGAGCCGATGTGGACGCACTCGCGCTTCGTCGGGAACGTGACCTCGTACACGGTGGAGGGGCTGTCGAAGGACAACTACCAGTTCGGGGTGCGCGCCGTGGACCGGCAGGGCCACCGCGGGCCGGTCAGCTACCCGGCCCCCGCGAGCTGACCGGGCCGGCCGCGCGGCTCCCCGTTCAGAAACCCTCGGACGGGGAGACGCGGCCCTCCAGCGGGGCGCCCTCGGCGAAGCGGCGCACGTTGCTCGTGACTCGCTCCACCAGCCCCCGCCAGTAGGCGGGCCGCGGGTTCGCGCTGTGCGGCGTGATGAGGACGTTGTCCAGCTCCCACAGCGCGTGGCCGTCCGGCAGCGGCTCGGGGTCGGTGACGTCGAGCGCGGCGCCGCCGATGCGCCGCTCGCGCAGCGCGGCCACCAGGTCGTCGGTGACGACGAGGGCGCCGCGGGCGACGTTCACCAGCCAGGCGTCCTCGCGCATGAGCGCGAACTCGCGCGCCCCGAACATGCCGCGCGTGCGGGGTGTGAGGGGCGCGGCGACGACCACGTAGGCGGCCTCGGGCAGCGCCTCGCGGAAGCGGTCCCGGGGCAGGACCCGGGCCGCGCCGGGTGCCTCGCCGCGGTCGGTGACGGCGATCACCGGGCAGCCGAACGGCTCCAGCAGCCGCACGAGCGCCCGGCCGATGCCGCCGTGGCCCACGATCGCGACGGTCGAGCCGGCGAACACCGCCGAGTCGTTCGGCCCCCAGCTCGTGGCCCTGGCGTCCCGGTACAGCCGGCGGGCGGCGGCCAGCATGAGGGCGAGGGTGTGCTCGGCCACCTGGGGGCCGTACGAGCCGGTGGCCGCGGTGAAGACCGGCTCGTCGGTGATCACCCCGGCGGCGGCCAGGCGCTCGACGCCCGCGTTCGGCAGCTGCACCCACCGGATCCGGTCGTGCACCATGCCGCGCAGCTCGTCCGGGTCGCCGCTGCCGTAGTAGACAATCGCCTCGGCCTCTTCCAGCGGCACCGGCTGCCCGCCCGCGCGGCGGACCGCCTCGACGAGGACGGGCACGGGCTCGGGGCCGACGTGAACGGCGACGGTCATCGGGACTCCTCCTGGTTCTTCGAACCGGTTGACTGGTGCGGGCTGGGCGACTGGCATGGGCCGGTTCACGGCGATGGCGATGGCGATGGCGATGGTGGCGGCGGCGGCCGGTCGTAGGCCGACGGGCTCAGGGCGCAGGGCCCGCCTTCGAGGATGCGCTCCACCTCCTCCCCCGCCGCCCGCACGATCGAGCCCACCGCCCGCGCCGCCTCCTCGGCGCGCCCGGCGGCCACGGCCTCGGCCGCGTCCAGGTGCCGCAGGACCGCCGCGGTGTCGAGCGGCTCGGGCAGCAGCCGCAGCTCCTCCCGGGACACCAGCAGCTCCTCGGTCACCCCGGCGAGCTGGGCGAACATGCCGTTCCCCGACGCCGCGAGCAGCACCCGATGGAAGGCGGCGTCCGCGGCGACGAAGCCCTCCCGGTCCCCTGCCCGGGCCGCCCCGGTCAACGCCCGCGCGGCGGCGACCAGCTCCCGCCGGGCCTGCTCGCCCGCGTGCGCGGCGGCCAGCGCGGCGGCGGCCGGCTCGACGGCGGCCCGCAGCTCGGCCAGCTCCCGGAGCTGCGTGCCGCGCCGGGGCGAGGCGAGCCGCCAGCGGATCACCTGCGGGTCGTAGAGGTTCCAGGCGCTCATCGGGCACACGGTGACGCCGACCCGGGGACGGCTGGTGACCAGCCGCTTGGACTCCAGCACGCGGACGGCCTCGCGGGCGACCGTCCGCGAGACGCCGTACCGCTCCTGGACGTCCTCCAGCCGCAGGACCTGGCCCTCGTCCAGCTCCCCCGCCGCGAGCGCCCGGCCGAGCCGATCGACCACCTGCCCGTGCAGGCCCCGCGGCTCCATCAGGACGGCCCCGTCGATCCGGTCGTCGCGGCGAACCGGCCCCCGGTCATCGCGGCGAACCGGCCCCCGGTCGTCGCGGCGAGCCGGCCTCCGGTCGTCGCGGCGAGCCGATCCGCGGTCATCGCGGCGAGCCGGCCTCGGCGAGGCGGGCGAGCAGCGCGGTGACGCGCGCTCCGGCGGCCTCGGCCCCGCCGGAGGTCAGCGCCGAGCCCATGCCGCAGGCGACGGCTCCGGCGGCGATCCACTCGGGCGCGTTGTCGATCGTCACGCCCCCGGTGGGGATGGCGGGCACCTGCGGCAGCGCGGCCCGCAGGTCACGCAGCCAGGACGGCGCCAGTCCGGACGCGGGGAAGATCTTCACCGCGTCCGCGCCCTCCTCCAGCGCCCGCACGATCTCGGTGGGGGTCGCGACGCCGGGGAAGACCGGCACGCCGTAGCGGTGACCGGCGCGGATCACCTCGGGATGCAGGTTGGGCGAGACGAGGAAACGCGCCCCCGCCTCGACGGCGGCGCGGGCGGCGGCGGCGTCGAGCACGGTCCCGGCGCCGACCAGGGCGTCCGGCCGCAGCTCGGTGAGGCGGGCGACGGCGGTGAGGGCGCGCGGCGTGGTGAGCGCCACCTCGACGGCCCGCAGCCCGGCGTCGAGCACGGCCCCGGCCGCGGCCAGCGCCTGCTCGGGCCCGGCGCTCCGGACGATGCCGAACACCCGCTGCTCGGTGACGGCGCGGACGATCTCCCAGCGGTACATGACTCCCTCTCTGACGGCCTGGCGACGCGCCGGCCAGACGACGCGCCGGCCCGGTGACGCGCCGGCCCGGTGCTCAACGGTGGACGGTCTCACCGGCCGAGGTGAACGCGGCCAGCGCCCGGTCCAGCCCGGCCCGGTCGGGCAGCCCTGAGGTGTCGTCGGCGCACTGCACGACCAGCGCGGCCACGGCCGCCGCCTCGCGCAGGCACACCTCGTACGGCAGCCCGCGCAGCAGCCCCGACAGGAACCCGGCCGCGAACGCGTCCCCCGCCCCCACCGGGTCCGTCACGGGCACCGGGAACGCCTCCTGCCGCAGCCCGGCGCAGCTCGCCGACTTGTCGCGGTGCTTGACCACGGCCAGCCCGGGCAGCCCGGCCGGGTCCACGCCGAGCAGCTCCAGCTCGTCCTCGCCGGCGAACACGACGTCGGCGCGGGCGAGGAGCGGCGCGACCCGCTCGCGCCACCGCTCGGGCGGGCCGAGCTTGAGCCGCACGTTCGGGTCGAACGAGACCGTCGCGCCCGCCTCGCGGGCCAGGTCGAGCAGGCGGAGCGTGGCCAGGTGCGCCGAGTCGGACAACATCGGCGTGATACCGGTGACATGGACGATCCGGGCACCGCTCACCATCGCGGGCGTCAGCTCGCCGGGAGCCAGGCGGGAGGCGGCCGAGCCCGTGCGGTAGTACTGGACGTCGATGGCCCGCGCCGGATGGCTGTCGCGCAGCAGCAGCCCGGTCGGGGCGTGCGGATCGACGATCGCGTGGCGGGTGTCGATGCCCTCGGCGCGCAGCATGGCCAGCACGGACTTGCCCGCCGGGTCCGCGCCGACCCGGCCGAGCCAGCGGGCCTCGTGGCCGAGCCGGGCCAGGCCGGCGGCGACGTTCGACTCGGCGCCGGCGATCGAGCGGCGGAAGGCGGTGGCACGTTCCAGAGGGACGCCGGGCTCGGCCAGCATCAGCAGCATCGCCTCGCCGCAGACCACGACGCTCACGACGGACCTCCTGTGACGGCCGGTGGATCAGGTGTCCCAATAGTAGTATCAAATCACGTTTGTCCAATCGGCTGGCCGGTGTCATCCGGACCCGTGCCTCACCCGTCTACCGTGAGCAACTTTCGGGTCGGGAAACGAGGCATTCGCGCGTGAGGCGTCCATTCATCACCCTGCTGGCCGCGAACGCCCTCTCCGTCACCGGGACCATGCTCTGCGTGCTGGCCGTGCCGTGGTTCGTGCTGGAGACCACGGGCAGCGCAGCGCTCACGGGCCTGGCGGCGTTCGCCACCACGCTGCCCGTCGTCGTCTCGGCCGCCTTCGGCGGGACGCTGGTGGACCGGCTCGGGTTCCGGCGGGCCAGCGTCCTGTCGGACCTGGTCAGCGGGGTCGTGGTGCTGGCCGTGCCGGTGCTGGCGGCGACGTCGGGGTTGTCGTACACCGTGCTGCTGGCGCTGCTGTTCCTGCGCTGGCTGGTGGCCACGCCGGGCGAGACCGCGCGCAAGGCCATGCTGCCGGAGTTGGCGGCGCTCGGCGGGGTGCGGATCGAGCGGGCGGCGGCGGCCTACGACGGGGTCTACCGCGGCGCGGCGATGGCGGGCGCGCCGCTGGCCGGGGTGCTGATCGTCTGGCTCGGCACCGACGCGCTGCTCGTGGTGGACGGCGTGTCGTTCGTGTTGTCGGCGTGCCTGGTGGGCGGCGGGCTCCCGCGCGCCGGCGGCGCGGACACCGGCACGGACGGCCGCACGGACGGCCGCACGGACGCCGGCACGGGCGGCGGGCGGGACAGGTACCTGAGCGGGCTGCGCGACGGGCTCGCCTTCCTGTGGCGCGACCGGCTGCAGCTCAGCGCCACGGCGATGCTCGTGGTGGTGAACATGCTGGACACTGGCGTCACCCAGGTCCTGCTGGCCCTGTACGCGCGGGACGTGGCGGGCGACCCGCGCGCGTTCGGCCTGCTGGCCGGGGCGGTGGCCGCCGGCGCCCTCGCCGGGACGGCCGTCTACGCGGCCGTCGGCGACCGGCTGCCCCGCAGGCTGACCTACGGCACGGCGTTCCTGCTGGCGGGGGTGCCGCGGGTGCTGGTGCTGGCCCTCGGCGCGCCGCTGCCGGCCGCCGTCGCGGTCGCGGCGGCCTCCGGCTTCGCCGCGGGCGCGATCAACCCCATCCTCGGCGTGCTCCAGTACGACCGGATCCCGCCCGGCCTGCGCGCCCGGGTGATCGGGGCGATGACCGCCGCCGCCTGCGCCGCCATGCCCGTGGGCGGCCTGCTGGCCGGCACGCTGACGACGCTCGCCGGGCTCGCCCCGACCCTGTACGCCTTCACCTGCGGCTACCTGCTGATCTCGCTCCCGCCGTTCGTCGGCCGAGCCTGGCGGGAACTCGACCGCCCCGGCGCCATCCCCGGGGAGCGCAAGCCCGACCGGTCCGGCGTGCCCGACCGGCCTGGCGCGGTCGCGAGGGCGCGGCAGCTCCGCCGGGCGGGCTAGGCATCAGGCATGGCGAGCGGTCGGCGGTCCCGTTGCCGTGAAGCTCAGCAGCAGTTCGCCGACCGTCTCGGGCGCTTCGAGCATGGGCAGGTGCCCGACGCCTGGCAGCACCTCGACCCGGGCGTTGGGCACCGCGTCGTACCGGTGCGCCGAGGACGGCTCCCAGCGGGGGTCCGCGGCACCGAAGATCACCTGTACGGGGACCCCGAGGGCGGCCAGACGCTCGGGCAGGCTCCGTTCGGCGATGTAGGCGGTGTTCTGGCGCAGCACCGTTCTCATGACGCGATAGGTGATGCTCCGTACGTCGGCGACCACGTCGTCCGGGAGGTCCACCGGGCGGGCGGCCGTCGCGCTGATCCCCTTGCGGATCATCGCGTCCGAACGCCTCGGCCAGATGAGCGGGCCCAACGGCGGGGCCAGCAGCGCCCGGAGAATGAGCGGCTGCCGGAGGAGCGCGTCCGGGCTCGGGCCGCTACTGATCAACGAAAGCGAACCGACGAGGTCGGGCCGCTGCTCGGCGAGCGCGGTGGCGACGTAGCCGCCGCTGGAGTGCCCGGCCACCGGGACATGACGAAGGCCGAGGTCGTCCAGCAGCGCCGCCACCTGACCCGCCTGCGCGGGCACGTCGTACGACGGCGCGGGCGGGGACTGGCCGCACCCCGGCAGGTCGACCTGGACGACGTGATGGTGGCCCGCCAGTGCCGGCACCACTGGACCCCAGAAACCGCCCGAGGCCCCCGACCCGTGGATGAGCAGCAACGGCGGCGCCTGCCGCGGGCCGTCATGGACCACGTGCATCCCATGCGAGTGCTCGATGTCGTATTCCCTCATGGGGAGACTGTGCACGGGCGGCCGGCTGCCGGTCTTGGACGAATGTTCCCGCGGAGCCGGAACATGGGCCCGGCGGGCTCATTCCCGCGCGGCGAGCGCGAGCAGCGCCGCCGTGGCCAGGCTCGCGGCGGCCGTCCGGCCCGGACCGCCTTCGCGGTACGCGGAGGTGAGCGTCAGGAGGAGAGCGGAGCCCGCGAGGGCCGCGCTGTACCAGAGCGGCGAGATGCCGGTCATCTCGGCCGGGGGCACTCCGTCGAGACCGAGCACCCTGATGGAGTCGCTCGCGCGGAAGAGGGCGGCCGGGTGGCCCTCGGCCCCGTACGCGCCTCCGTCTCCCGCCGTCAGCGCGCTCGCCACGCCCATCGCGGCGGTGAGCAGCAGGGCCCAGATCGTGCCGAGGAGCAGCCGCCGCGTCCGCACCAGCACGGCCGCCAGCACCAGCCCGGTGGCGCCGCCGACACCCACCAGCACGTCGAGCGACGACCAGAGCGACCGGAGGTACCACCCGTCCGTGGCGAACCAGGACGCGATCGCGCCACGCGGCCCGATCCACGTGAGCACTCCGTCCGTCATGTTGACCACGGCGGGGGCCAGCGGCAGCAGGACCGCCGCCGCCCGCGCCGGCCACCGGCCCGGCGGGATCGCGGGCGCGGAGGGACGCGGCTCCCCCGGCCGGTCGCCGAGCTCCCGGGCGGAGCGGACGAGCCACACCGCCGTGAGGACGCTCGTCGCCAGCCCAACCCCCTCCTGCCAGGCGCTCGCTCCTTCGAGCAGGCTTCCGGGGTCCGGCGGGAGGAGGCCCGGCGCGAGGAGCGACCCGGCGGCCGCCGCGGCTCCCGCCCACAGCGTGCCGCGCCGCCACCGGCCGTCCTTCGCCTGCGCCACCAGGATGAGCACCGTCCAGACCAGCCACAACACGTTCGCCGGCGGCCCGCTCGACCAGAGGAGGGACCCGCTGTCGTTCCCGGACAGCTCCAGCGCCATGCCGACGATCGACACCACCGGCCGGCACAGCCCGGCCGCCAGCGCCGCCAGCCGCAGCGGGCGGGAGACCCCGCGCATGACCAGGTGGAACAGCACCACGACGGCGAGCTGCGCGAGCTCCTCCGGAAAGCCGTCCCAGGGCAGGCGGTCAGCGAGCGCGGTCGCCGCCCAGGCGCACAGCGCGACCCGCAACGACCATTCTTCCCAGCCCACCGCTCCTCGGCGCCGGCCCGGCTCCCCTCCCCTACCGGCGTGCCGTCCCGGCAGGAGCTGCCAGAGCGCCCATGCCTGCAACAGCCCCACCAGGACCAGCGTCACGGCGAAGCCGGGATCGAACCCCCGCTCCGGCCCGCCGAAGCCCCAGTAGCCTCCCCAGTAGACGAGCCGCAGGGAGAAGCGCACGTCGCCGGTGGCGAAGGCGACGACGCCGGCAACGACGACGACCACGGCCACGAACAGCGCGGCGATCGGGCCGGAACGATGACGTAGCACGCGGGTTCCTGGGGGGTGTGCGGGGAACGCGGAACGAAGCGCCCCACCTTAGCGGAGCCCTCGCCCGCGAGTCGATCATGCGCTCACCAGGCCGGTCACCCGCTCGCCAGGCCGGTCACCCGCTCGCCGGCCCGGTCACCCGCTCGCCGGGCCGGTCACGCGCTCGCCGGCTCGTCCCCTTGGGTCAGTGGCGGCACCCGCCGGGGCAACAGCGCGCTCCTGCCGATCAGCCAGTCGGCCAGGCGGTCGCGCTCGACCAGCACCAGGGCCTGCCGCGCGTTGAGCGCCTCCGTGCGGGCCTGCCGGGTGAGACGGCCCGAGGTCACGAGCACCCCGGTGTGCCCGGCGAAGGTGTTGGCCAGCGCGCCGAGGAAGTTGCGGACCTCCGGCGCGCCGACGCTCCTGCTGTAACGCTTGCACTGGACGGCGTAGGGCGCCCCGCCGGGCGCGACGGCGGTGATGTCCACCCCGCCGTCGCCGCTCCCGCCCCGCTCCCGGACGCGCCGGAACCCTTCGGCGATCATGCGCTCGGCCACGAGGTGCTCGAACTGCGGGCCGGTCATGAGATCGACCTTCGCCAGCTCCGCGTTGGCGGCGAGGAACCGCCGGCGCTGCGCCTGGATGACCCGGTAGCGCAGGACGAGCCCGCCGCCGAAGAGCGCGGCCAGGAGGGCGGCGACGGCCGCCGCCCACCCCGGGTGCTCGGCCGCGAACCGGGCGACGAGGACGGCCGCGGCCACGACCACCCCCGCTGCGAGCAGCCACGACAGCTCGTTTCCTGCGGACTTGGACCGCTTGTTCCTGCGGCTCCTGGATCGCCTCGCCATCGTTCCTCCCGCTGAAACCGGCGCTGATGGCGAGTATGAACGGCGGCGCCGACAGAATGCACGCCGCTGCGCCCCGTCAGCCCGCCGCCCGCCGCAGCAGCAGGTCCTCGGTGATCGGGGACTCGTGGGTGCCGGGCACGCTGCACGCGTGCGCCCCCGCGATCGCCCCCAGCCGCACGCACTCCTCCAGCGGCCGCCCGCGCAGCGTCCCGTACAGGAAGCCGGAGACGAACGCGTCGCCCGCGCCGTTGCTGTCGGCCACCGGCCCCGGCAGCGGCTCGGCCGGGAAGGCCCGCACCTCGTCGTGGTCGCGGGTCAGCACGAGGCAGCCGTCCGCCCCGCGCGTGCAGACGACGGTGTGGGCGCGGCCCCTGGACAGGATGCCGCGCATGGCCGCGGCCGGGTCGCGCAGCGCCGCCGCCGACAGGAACACCAGGTCGGAGCGGTAGGCGAAGTCCTTGTGGTGGTCGTTGACGCCGTCCCAGTCGTGCAGGTCGGTGGAGATCGGCACGCCGCCCAGGTCGTCGTAGACGTAGCGGCAGAAGCCGACGATGGAGACGTGCGCGTGGCGGGGGCGTACGCCGGTGTAGGTGTGGCGGGGCAGGCGCTCGCCGGGGGTGTCCTTGGGGTCGTAGAAGGAGGTGCGCCGGCCGTCGGGGCCGACGAGCAGCACGCTCCTGCGGGTGCCCGCCCGCGCCACGCCGAAGGAGCAGTCGAGATCGCGCAGCGCGTGCCGGATCAGCGCGCCCTGCGGGTCGTCGCCGATGAGGTCGGCGAAGGCGACGTCCAGGCCGAGGGCGTGGCAGCCGAGCGCGACGCCCGCCCCGGTGTTGCCGATGCGGTCGACGACCGGCGGCACCTGGTAGGTGTCGCGGTAGGGCAGCGGCAGCTCGGGCACGTACACGGTGGTGTCGACCCCGGCGCCGCCGAGGACGAGGACGTCGCGGCTCACCGGTTGACCAGCGGCCCCGAGCCGGTGGAGCCGCGCACGACGAGCTCCGGCTGGAAGATCAGCTCGACGTGCTTGGCGGGCGCGCCGTTGACCTCCTCCAGCAGGGTCTGCACCGCCGCCGAGGCCATCGCTCCTATCGGCTTGCGCACGGTGGTCAGCGGCGGGTCGGTGAACGCGATCAGCGGCGAGTCGTCGAACCCGACCACCGACACCTCGCCCGGCACCGCCAGCCCCTTCTCCCGGCAGGCGCGGATCGCGCCGAGCGCCATGAGGTCGCTGGCGCAGACGATGCCGGTGCAGCCGCGCGCCAGCAGTTGCGCGGCCGCCGCCTGCCCGCCCTCCACCGAGAACAACGAGTGCGCGATGAGGTCGTCGACGTCGGTCGCGCCGAGGAGCTGGGCCATCGACTGCTTGTAGCCCTCGATCTTCCTGATGACCGGGACGAACCTGCGCGGCCCGAGCGCCAGCCCGATGCGCTCGTGCCCGAGGTCGACCAGGTGCTGGACGGACAGCCGGGCCGCCATGCGGTCGTCGGGCGAGATGAAGGGCGCGTCGATGTGCTCGCTGTAGCCGTCGACCAGCACGATCGGCAGCCCGCGGTCGGTGAGCCGGGTATAGCGGTCCATGCGGGCGGTGGTGTCGGCGTGCAGCCCGGAGACGAAGACGATGCCGCTCACCCCGCGGTCGACCAGCAGCTCGGTGAACTCGTCCTCGGGCGCGCCGCCGGGTAGCTGGGTGCACAGCACCGGCGTGTAGCCGTGCTGGGTGAGCGCCTTCTCGATGGCCTGCGCGAACGCGGGGAAGATGGGGTTGTCCAGCTCGGGCGTCACCAGCCCGACCAGCCCGTTGCTGCGCTGGCGCAGGCGGGGCGGGCGTTCGTAGCCCATGAGGTCGAGGGCGGTCATGACCGCCTGGCGGGTGGCGGAGGAGACCCCTGGCTTGCCGTTGAGTACGCGGCTGACCGTGGCCTCGCTCACCCCGGCCTGGGCGGCGATGTCGGCAAGGCGAGCGTGACCATTCATGGTTGCTACTTTACTTTCCACCACGCCGCCGAATCCGCTGCTCCAGGGACATCCGAGGCGAGCAGGAGCCGCCCGGTGACGCCGAGGCGCACCGGCTCGCCGGTGAGGTTGACGGCGCACACCAGGTCGCCGCGGGAGAACACCAGGGTGCCCTCCGGGGAGTCGTGCCAGGTCAGCTCGCCGTCGAAGGTCCGGCGCAGGCGCAGCGCCTCGCGGTACAGCTCCAGCGTCGAGCCCGGCACGCCGTCCTGGGCCTGCACGCTCAGCTCGGCCCACTCCGCGGGGATCGGCAGCCACGGGTCGTGCCAGCCGCCGCCGTCGCGGGTCCACGGCAGCGGCACCCGGCAGCCGTCGCGGCCGCTGTCGGGGTCGCGCAGCCGCTGCGGGTCCTGGCACAGCTCGGGCGGCAGGTCCAGCACCTCGGGCAGGCCCAGCTCCTCGCCGTTGTAGAGGTAGGCCGAGCCGGGCAGCGCGAGCGTCAGCAGGGCGGCGGCGCGGGCCCTGGCCAGGCTGCCGTACCGGGTGACGTGCCGCTTGACGTCGTGGTTCGACAACACCCAGGTGGTGGGGGCGCCGACCGAGCCGGCGGTGGCCAGCGAGGAGTCGATCACCGCGCGCAGCTCGGCGGCGTCCCAGGGGGCGAACAGGTAGGGGAAGTTGAACGCCTGGTGCAGCTCGTCGGGACGGACGTAGCGGGCCAGCCGCTCGGGCGTGGGCGCCCACGCCTCGGCGACGCCGATGCGCTCGCCCGGGTAGGAGTCGAGCACGCGGCGCCAGGCCCGGTGGATGTCGTGCACGCCGTCGTTGTCGAAGAACGGCACCGGCTCACGGCCGATCAGCGTGGCCTGGCCGCCCCTGCCGATGTCGGGCAGGCCGGCCGGCTTGACCATGCCGTGCGCGACGTCCACGCGGAAGCCGTCCACGCCCAGGTCGAGCCAGAAGCGCAGGATGGACTCGAACTCGCCGCGCACCTCGTCGTTGTCCCAGTTGAGGTCGGGCTGGCTGGAGTCGAACAGGTGCAGGTACCACTGGCCGTCCTCGACCTGGGTCCAGGCCGGGCCGCCGAAGATCGACTCCCAGTCGTTGGGCTCGTCGCGGAAGATGTAGCGCTCCCGGTTGCGGCCGCGCAGCGCCTCCTGGAACCAGGGGTGCCGGTCGGAGGTGTGGTTGGGGACGAGGTCCACGATGACCCGCAGGCCGCGCTCGTGCGCCTCGTCCAGCAGCGCCTTGGCGTCGGCGAGCGTGCCGAACAGGGGGTCCACGTCGCGGTGGTCGGCGACGTCGTAGCCGAAGTCGGCCATCGGCGAGGGGTAGAACGGCGTCAGCCAGAGGGCGTCCACGCCGAGCCCCGCCAGGTACGGCAGGCGATCGCGGACGCCGATCAGGTCACCGATCCCGTCGCCGTCGCCGTCGGCGAAGCTGCGCACGTACACCTGGTAGATCACGGCGTTTCGCCACCATGCGGTCATGTTCTCCCCCCGACGTCCCGACTATGAAAGCTGTTTCCGCAAGTTTACGCAAGCCCTTCCAGCCATCAGCAATCCGGAAATTTCTCCCTTCGGATGCCCAAAACGCCCGTCCGAAACACCACGGAAGGAGATTCTTTATGTCAAGGGTGGACATGTAGCGTTAAGGCGCGATGTACTACCTCTTCAATCCGTCTCGTCACAGGTGACACGCGCGCAAGGTGTGGGCCCATGAGCTCGGTCGTTCTCGACAAAGTGACCAAGGTGTATCCGGGCGACTACCTGGCCGTCGATCGCCTGAGCCTGCGAGCGGAAGACGGTGAGTTCCTCGTTCTCCTAGGACCGTCGGGATGCGGGAAGTCCACGCTGCTGCGCATGATCGCGGGGCTGGAGGAGATCACCGAGGGCGAGCTGTGGCTGGACGGCCAGCTCGCCAACCACCTGGCCCCGCGCGACCGAGACGTGGCCATGGTCTTCCAGAACGGCGCCCTCTACCCGCACCGGACCGTACGGGGCAACATCGCCTTCCCCCTGGAGATCGCCAAGTCCGACCCGGCGCTGGTGCGCGAGCGGGTGACGGAGCTGTCGAAGGCGCTGCACATCGACGAGACCCTCGACCGGCGCCCCGGCACGCTCTCCGGCGGCCAGCGGCAGCGCGTGGCGATGGGCCGGGCGATCGTCCGGCAGCCGAAGCTGTTCCTGATGGACGAGCCGCTGTCCAACCTGGACGCCGGCATGCGCACCGAGCTGCGCATGGAGATCTCGGCGCTGGTCAGGTCGCTCGGGGTCACCACCATCTACGTGACGCACGACCAGGTGGAGGCCCTGACGCTGGCGGACCGCATCGCGATCCTCAATCGCGGGGTCCTCCAGGACGTCGGCACTCCGGCCCAGATTTACAACGATCCAGCGACCGCCTTCGTGGCCGCTTTCCTCAACTCCCAGCAGTTGAACCTGTTGGCGGCCACTGTCAGGACGCCGCAGAACCAGTACGTGATGCTCGACTTCGGTCCGCACCGGCTCACGATGCCCTGGAGCGATCCCAGGGCGTACGCCATCTCCCAGCACACCGGCGGGCACGTCCTGGTGGGCATGCGGCCCGACGGGCTGGCGCCGGTGCCGGAGTCGTACGAGGGGCCGTCGTTCTTCGGGCGGGTGCGGGCGCTGGAGTACCACGGGCACGAGTGGCTGGCGTACCTGGAGTGCGGCATGCCCGCGGTGCCGGTGCCCGAGCCGCCGGACCCGAGCGGGCGGGGCCGCGCCAACGGCGGCAAGAACGGCTCCGGCGGGCTGAACGGCCTGGTGCGCCGCTTCTTCTCCCCCGGCCGGCACGTCGAGCCCCAGGAGCAGGAGCGCGTCGGCAACCCGGGCAGCGGCATCCACCGCCGCTCGGACCTGATCGTCCGCCTCGGCAACCGCCCCGTGTGGCGCGCCGGCGACGCCGCCAAGGTCGCGGTGGACCTCTCGCGCATCATGATCTTCACCCCGGACGGCGCCCGCATCGACCCGCCCCGCCGCTGACCACCCTGCCGCTGACCGCCCCGCTACTGACCGCCCCGCTACTGACCGCCCCGCCGGGCCGGGCCCGGGCAGGCGTGCCCCGTCACGGGGCGAGGGTCCAGCGGGAGCCGTCGGGGGTGTCCTCGATGTGGACGCCGCCCGCCTGCACGGCCGAGCGCAGCGCGTCGGCCACGTCGTAGCGGCCCTGCCCGCGGAGGGTGGCGCGCAGGGCGATCAGCGACTCGACCAGGCGGCCCAGCGCCGCCGAGCGCAGCCCCGCCGAGGCGGCCAGCTCGCCGAGGCGGGCGATGAGCAGCCGCATCAGCTCGCGCGCCTGCTCGACGCCCCCGGAGTCCTCCTCGGTGTCGGCGGCCCACTTGACGATCTCCGCCTCCAGGTCGAGGACGGCCTGCGCGGCGCCCACCGGGTCGGGCTCGGCCGAGGCCACGCGGAAGCGCTCCTCGCCGGCCCGGATCGTCTCCTCCAGCGTCACCTCGGCGACCCGGCCCTCCGGCCGCGCGGGAGGCTGCGGCGCGACGGCGGCGCCCGCGCTCTCGCTCGCGCCCTCGGCCAGGCCGCGCAGCCGCGCCAGGTCGGTGCGGGTGCCCGCCGGCAGCACCACCGCCGAGCCCGGCCGCCGCACGGTGACCCCGCCCCGCCCCGCCACCTGCACGCTCTCGCTCTCCAGGTCGATGACGAGCGCCGTGTGCTCGTCGATGCCGAGCACCGCGGTGCCCTCGGGCAGCTCGCGCTCCATCCGCGACAGCCGCCGCTCGCCCAGGTAGCAGTAGCGGGTGTCGTGCGTGCCGCCCTCGGCGTTGTCGAAGTGCGGGATGAGGACGGCCCGCAGCCCCAGCGGCTCCAGCAGGTCGATGCCCTCGCGCCAGTGGGGATCGGTGCCCACCTTGTAGATCTCGTACACCGGCACCGTGGCCAGGCCCGCCGTGCAGGCCGCCGCCGAGGCCAGCACGGTCACGCCCTGCCGGGCCCGCACCCGCGCGCGCAGGTCGCCGGCCACGCCGGACTCGGCCCAGCGCTCCAGCGCGTACGTCGGGCTCCCCGGCCCCGAGAACACCCAGTCGGCCCCGGCGATGCCCGCCGCCACCTCGACCGGCAGCCCCACGCTCTGGGCGAAGTAGCGGCGGGCGCGGGCGGAGATGTCGGCGTGGTTCTCCTGGAAGGCGTAGGGGGTGTCGAGCAGCACGGCCCGCGCCCCCGCGCGCAGCGCCCTGGCGGCGGCACGGTGGACCTCGACCATGGTCGGGCTCGTCTCGCCCGACCCCATCAGCACCAGCAAACCTGGCATGGCTGTTCGGCCTCTCTCTCGCACGCCCTCGACTACAGCCGGGCCCGCCGTGTGGTTCAAGTGCCGGAGACATATGCATGCTGAACGCAGTTGCACATGAATGGCAGTAAGTTGGTCACGGTGACGGCAGGACACGTGGTCTCGGTTGAGACGCTCATGCTACGGGTGGGCACCGACAATCGCTGGTCGTACCGGCATGCCACGGCCCGGCCCGGGCCCGGCGAGAGCCCGGACGAGGCCGCCCGGCGGCTGGCCGGGGTGCGCGCGGACGATCCAGACATCGTCCTGCATTCCACAAGCTGGCGGTACGAACCGGACGGCCGGATCGTGCTCACGTACGCGGTGTGCCCCGATCCGGCCCCTTGGCTGCCTGCCGTCGAGGTGCCCGAGCTGGAGATCGCCCGGGGCGCCGCGCCCGCCACGCCGGCGCCGCAGCGCGTCGCGCTCGCCCACGTGGTCGCGCACGCCGTCAGGCACCTGGCCTTCCTCGTCGCCGAGGACCCGGTCGTGGCCCGCGTCCTGGCCCGCCACCCGCTCCTCGGCCCGGCTCTGCCTCAGCCGGGGTCGCGGCGGGGAGCCGTCCCGCCGGTGCCGCTCTGGAGCCCGCCTCCCCCTGAGCGCGGGCCGGCGACGCGCGCCGAGACGCGGCGCCCCCACGCCTGCCCGGGCAGCTCGACATAGCGGTACGCCAGCGCGCTGGCCCCCAGCACCACCGCCAGGGCCAGCGCCGACATCGCCACCTGGTAGGCCGGCTTGGCCCGCCGCAGGTCCCCGGTGATCGCGGTGAAGTACTTCAGCAGCGGGTGGTGCACCAGGTAGAGCGAGTAGCTGACCAGCCCCAGCCAGACGACCGCCCTGGGCAGCCGCCGCCCGCGCAGCGCCATCCCGCCCGCGAACGTCGCCCCCGCCAGCGCGATCGTCGTCACCCACACGTCGGCCCGCACCCACCACCAGCCGCCCTCGATCGCCCACAGCGGCGCGGCCGCCACCAGGGCCGCCGTCACCGCCACCGGCCACAGCCCGCCCGCGCCCTGCTCCCAGCGGCGGATCGCCGTCCCGGCGAACATCACCGCCACCACGGCGACGCCCAGCCACGGCACCCGGCTGCTCAGCACCAGCGCCGCCAGCGCCATCACGCCCAGCACGCAGGCCGCCGCCGTGCGGGCCCGTCCCCACACCACGCAGCCGAGCCCGGCCGCGAACAGCGCGCACGTCAGGTACGCCGTCCAGCCGCCCCTCAGCACCGCCCCGGACGCCACCAGCCCCACGACCACGGAGCCGCCGGCGAACGCCATCGCCAGCAGCCCGCTCCTGCGGTGCGTCCCGAGCAGGAACAACGCGGTGACCATCAGGTAGAACACCATCTCGTACGACAGCGTCCACATCGTGTCGGCGACGCCGCCGACGCTGACCACGTCGAGCAGCATCGTGGCGTGGGCCGCGACCGCGCTCCCGTCGCGCGGCACCCCCTCGCGCACCGGCACCCACCAGGCCAGCGCCAGGACGAGGGCGATCACGGCCAGGTAGAGCGGGTAGAGGCGGAAGACGCGGCTGATCCAGAAGGCCCGCACGTCGCCGTGCCGCTCCAGGGACGTGGGGATGATGTAGCCGCTGACCAGGAAGAACACCAGGATGCCGTACACCCCGAGGCTGAACCAGTAGGGCCGCAGCCCCGGCAGGAACCACGGCAGCAGGTGCTCGGCCACCACGGCCAGGGCCCCGACGCCGCGCAGGGCGTCCAGCCAGGCCAGGCGAGCCACGCCGGGGCCACCGCCAGGGCCACCGCCAGGGCCCGTCTGCGGGCTCGCGGGGGACGGCGGGCCGCCGGAGGGGCGGGAGTCGCTGGGCATGAAGGGCGTGGCGGCTGCGGACACCCGCACCAACTTACCCGCCGAAGCCCGGGCGATGCCGCCGTCCGGCCGGGAAGTGCGGCAGGCGGGAAGGCCGGCCTGGTGGCCCGGCGATACCCGCCGTCCGGCCGGGAAGTGCGGTGGGCGGGAAGGCCGGTGTGGTGGTGGCTCGGCGAGGCCGCTGTCCGGTCAGGGGGTGCGGTGGGTGGAGAGGCTGGCGTGGTGGTCGGCGCCGTCCGGGCCGAAGGGGTCGGTGTGGACGGTGGCGGCGCGCAGGCGGGGCAGGTCGTGGATGAGGCGGTGCTCGGCCTCGACCGCGACCGCGTGGGCGTCCACTACAGACATATCGTGATTTACCTGGATCTCCACTTCGGCGTGCAGGGCGTGGCCGATCCAGCGCAGGCGCACCGAGCCGACCTTGCGGACACCGTCCACCGTGGCCAGGATGCCCTCGGCGGCGTCCACCAGGTCCGGGTCCACGGCGTCCATGAGGCGGTGGTAGATCTCGCGGGCCGCGTCGCGCAGGACGAAGCAGATGGCGACCGTGATCAGCAGGCCGACGACGGGGTCGGCGACCGGCAGCCCGACGGCGGCGCCGCCCGCGCCCAGGAGGACGGCCAGCGAGGTGAAGCCGTCGGTCCTGGCGTGCAGGCCGTCGGCGACCAGGGCGGCCGAGCCGATCTCCCTGCCCACCCTGATGCGGTAGCGGGCCACCCACTCGTTGCCGAGGAAGCCGACCACCGCGGCGGCCGCCACCCAGCCGAGGGCGCGGACGTCCTCGGGGTGCAGCAGGCGGCGGACCGCCTCGTACCCGGCCAGGGCCGCGGAGACGGCGATGATCAGCACGATGACGATGCCCGCCAGGTCCTCGGCCCGGCCGTAGCCGTAGGTGAAGCGCCGGGTGGCGGCGCGGCGGCCGAGCGAGAACGCGATCGCCAGCGGGACGGCGGTGAGGGCGTCGGCGAGGTTGTGCAGGGTGTCGCCGAGCAGCGCCACCGACCCGCTGGCCACCACGATGACCGCCTGGAGGGCGGCGGTGACCATCAGGACGGCGAAGGAGACGGCGAGGACGCGCATGCCGCGGCTGCTGGACTCCAGGGCGGTGTCGGTCTTGTCGGCGCTGTCGTGGCTGTGCGGGGTCACCGCGTGCGCGATCCGCCCCAGCGCCCCTCTCACCGCCCGCCCGGCCCGACCCCCGCCCCCACCGTGCCCGTGTCCGTGTCCCTGCTCATGCCCATGTCCCTGCTCATGCCCGTGCCCATGTCCATGTCCCTGCTCATGCCCATGTCCGTGCCCATGTCCGTGCTCATGCCCGTGCTGGTGAGCCATGACATCCCTCGTTCGCGCACCTCGTCTCCGGCGACCAGGATATGGAGTCACGGGGCGGGCGGGCGTCACCAGCCGACGCGGCCCTTGCCGGAGATCAGCGCGCGGGCGATCACCAGCCGCTGCACGTCGTTGGTGCCCTCGCCGATCGCCATCAGCGGCGCGTCCCGGTAGAGCCGCTCGACCACGTACTCCTGCGAGTAGCCGTACCCGCCGTGGATGCGCATCGACTCCAGGGACGCCTTCAACGCCACCTCGGAGGCGAAGTACTTGGCCATCCCGGCCTCCATGTCCACCCGCGCGCCGCCGTCGGCCCGCGACGCCGCCCAGTACGTGAGCAGCCGCGCCGCCTGGATCTCGGTCGCCAGGTCGGCGAGCTTGAGCTGGATGGCCTGGAAGTCGGCGATGGGCTGCCCGAACGCAGTGCGTTCCTTGGCGTAGGAGAGCGCGGCGTCGTAGGCCGCCTGCGCCACGCCGACGGCGCGGGCGGCGATGTTGACGCGGCCGATCTCCAGCCCGCCGAGCACCTGCTGCATGCCGCGCCCCTCCACCCCGCCGAGCAGGGCGGACACCGGCACCCGCACCTCCTGGAGCACCACCTCGCAGGTCTCGGTGCCCTTGTAGCCGAGCTTGGGCAGGTCGCGGCTGACGCTGAAGCCCGGCGACGAGGGGTCCACGAGCAGCACGGACATGCCCTTGTGGGCGGGCTCGGTGACGGAGGTCTTGACGAGGACGGGCAGCGGGTCGGCGTGGCGGGCGTTGGTGATCCAGGTCTTGGTGCCGGTCACCACGTAGTGGTCGCCGTCGCGGACGGCGCGCGTGCGGATGCCCTGGAGGTCGGTGCCGGCGCCGGGCTCGGTGAGCGCGATCCCGGTGCGGCGGGCGCCGGTGGCCAGGTCCTTGAGGTAGAGCCGGCGCTGCTCGTCGGTGCCGTGGCGGTTGATCATCCAGCAGGCGAGCGAGTGGGAGCCGAGGGTGCCGGCCACGCCCATCCAGCCGCGCGCGATCTCCTCGAAGACCAGCGCGAAGGAGACCATGTCGGCGCCCATGCCCCCGTACTCCTCGGGCACGGACAGGCCGAACAGGCCCATCTGCTTCATCTTCTCCACGATCTCGGTGGGGTACCTGCCGGAGTGCTCCCACTCGACGGCCACCGGCAGGATCTCCTTGTCCACGAACGCCCGCAGGCTCGCGCGGAAGTCCTTCTGCTCGTCGGTCAGCTCGAAATCCATCTGCCTCGATCCCCGGTCCGCACACTGATCAGGCAGCTCACGTTAATAAGGCGGTACTTACCGGGTCAATGACCTACGCGGACCGGGCGGACAGGCCGGCGACGACGTCCACGATGCGGGCGGCGCGGTCCAGCTCCGCGCGGTGGAAGGCGGGCGCCTCGGCGGCCCGCGCCACGACCAGGTGCACGCCGTGGCCCAGGACGGGCAGCAACATCAGCCGCAGCTCGCTGGCGTCCACGGCGGCGGGGCGCGGCGGGGGCTCGGGCAGGTCGAAGGCGCCGGGGGCGGACAGCGAGGCGTGCCGCACGGCGCCGTCGGCCACCGCGAGGGCCCATTCCGCCCCGCACAGCCCGGGCAGCGCGTCCACCAGGGTGGCCAGGCCGCGCGCGGGCTCGGCGGCGACGTGCGAGATCAGGTCGTAGTCCAGCGCCGTCCCGGGCACCTCCTTGGTGCTCCACGCGCCTTCGACGCGCACGCCGGGCACGGCCGCCAGCCGGTCGCGGGCCTCGGCCGGGGTCACCGGCCCCGGCCAGGAGACGGTGAAGTCGTCCACGGCCCGGCCGGCCTCGCGTTCGAGCACGGTGACCTGCAGGATGTCGGCCCCGAGCGTGCCCAGGGCCTTGGCCACCTGGCCGAGACCGCCCGGCCGGTCCGGCAGCGACACCCTCAGTCGCAACAGCATTGCCGCCCCCTTTCCAGAGCTCTCACAGTGCCGTGGAAAGGTTTCCGGCATGTTCCACGGATATGTCGGCCATGCTGCGCTTATATCCCAAGATGAAGGGTTAAGTCCGGATTATCGGCCACGGTCTGCCCATGACGAGCTGGGATTTTCGCAGATCGTGGCCCAAGAACCGCGCCCTCCCGGAGCGGGCCGCGCTCAGGCGAACACGTCCTGCTGGTAGCGGCCCTCCGCCTCCAGCCCGGCCAGCCACGCGGTGCCGTCCTCGCCGGTACGCTCCCGGTACAGGGCCAGCAGGGCCTGCCGCACGGCGGGCGCCATGCGCAGGCCGTCGCCGCAGACGTACACGTGGGCGCCCTGCTCCAGCAGCTCCCACACCTCGCCCGCGTGCGCCGCGATGGCGTCCTGGACGTAACGGTACGGATGCCCCGGCACGGCGGAGAACGCGGTGTGCACGCTCACCTCCGCCCGCTCCGCCCAGGCGGCCAGCTCGTCCCGGTACAGCAGGTCGTGCTCCGGGTGCCGGCAGCCGGCGAACACGATGGCCCGCCCGGCGGCCCCGGACAGCACCCGCTCCTCCAGGAAGCCGCGCAGCGGCGCGAACCCGGTGCCGGGCCCGACCAGGACGACCGGCGTGGCCGGGTCGGCGGGCAGCCGGAAGGCCGGCGCGGGCACGCGGACGTAGCCGTAGAAGACCTCGCCCTCCCGCAGCCCCGCCAGGTACGCCGAGCACGTCCCGTGGTAGGTGCCCGCCCCGGACCAGGCCGGGCCCTCGACCAGCCCGACCGTGAGCCGCACCAGGGACGGGTCGGCCAGCGGCGAGGAGGAGACGGAGTAGTAGCGGGGCCTGATCGGCCCGGCCAGCTCCAGGAACACCGGCAGCGGCAGCTCGATCGCGGGGAAGCGCTCCAGCAGCGCCAGCGGGGAGACGCGCTTGGCCAGGATCTCCTCGGCGTAGTTCGCGGTCAGCTCGGCGAGCTGGCGGCGGGTCCACGGGCAGCCGGTGTGGGCGGCCAGCGCCTCCAGGTCGGCCCGAGTGGCCACCTCCTGCAGTTCGGCGAACTCGCCGAGCAGCAGCCCGGCCGTCACCGGCGTGTCCACGGGCAGGTGGGTGGCGCCGGCGGCACGCAGCCGCACGACCTGCTCCCGGGGCACGCGCAGGCAGCGCAGCGCCCATTCGACCAGCTCGGGGTCGTTCTTGGCGAAGACGGCCACGTGGTCGCCGGCCGAGTAGGTGACCCCTTCGGGCAGCCGGGCCACGATGGAGCGCACGCCGGGCCGCGGCGCCTCGGTGGAGAAGTCCCAGAGCCCGGCCGGGTCGCCGGTCAGCTCCTCGTTGGCGACGACGGTCAGCGGGAAGGCGCGCTCGGAGACCACCGCGGGCCGGATCTCGGCCTCGCTCAGCACCTCCATCGTGTAGCGGGGGCCGGCCGCGGCGGCGCCGGCGCCGTACTCCTCGGCCAGCGCCGCCCACAGGCGGGCGGTCCACGCCGACACGTCGCCGTCGAAGTCGCCGTCGGTGTCGGCCTCGCCCCGCTCGACCAGCGGCACCGCCCCGGCGGCGGTCAGCTTCTCGTACGCGCGGCGCGGGAACTCCTGGTACGTCGGCCACTGCGTGTTCCCGCAGCCGAGCACCGCCAGCCGCACCCCGGACAGGTCGGGCAGCGTGTCGAGGGCGTCGAAGCGCTGGGCGTTGTCGGGGGCCTTGCCGTTGTAGGAGGAGGCGACCACGACGAGCAGGCCCTCGCGCGGCGGCTCCAGCTCGTCGAGCGTGGTCAGCGTGGTGGCGAACCCGGCCCGCCCGGCCCGCTCGGCCAGCCGCTCGGCGAGGTCGGCGCTGGTGCCGAGGTTGGAGCCGTAGGCGACGGTGAGCGGCACGCCGGCGACCGCGACGTCGTCCCCCTGCTCGGCCGGCGCCGCCTCCGGAGCCGCGGGGACGGCCCGCTCGTGGGCGCGGCGCTCGCGCACCCGCAGCGTGAACCCGTCCGGCTTGAGGGTGAGCGTCTGCTTGATCCGCATCCGGTAGGCGTCCGGGTCGGACAGCGCGAAGCGGCGCAGGATCATCGCCAGCGCCAGCCGCGCCTCGGTGAGCGCGAACTGGCGGCCGATGCAGGCCCGCTCGCCGTTGCCGAACGGCTTGTACGCGGCCGGGTGGTGGCTGCTGCGCTGCTCCGGCAGCCAGCGGTCGATGTCGAACTCCTCCGGCCGCTCCCACGCCTTGGGGTGGCGGTGCAGCACGGGCAGCAGCACGCCGACGCCCAGGCCCGCGGGGATGGGGTAGCCGCCGATCTCGGTGTCCTCGATGGCGGTGACGCTGAAGGCGGGGATCGGCGACCAGACCCGCAGCGTCTCCTCCAGGACGCGCGGGATGACGTCGAGCTTCATGATCGTCTCGTACGCCGGCGGCTCGTCGCCCGGCAGCAGCCGGTCCACCTCCTCGTAGGCTCGGGCCAGCGTGTGGGGCTCGCGCAGCAGGTTGTACAGCGCGAAGGAGAGCAGGCCGCTGGTGGTCTCGTGGCCGGCGATGAGGAAGGTGAGCACCTGGTTGCGGATGTTCTCGTCCGGCAGCCGGGCGCCGGTCCGCGGGTCGGCCGCCTCCAGCATGAGCCCGAGCAGGTCGCCGGTGCCGCCACCGCCACCGCCGGCCCTGCGTGCCTTGATGACGTCGTCCACCAGGGCCTGCATGGTGGCGATGTCGCGCCGGTAGCTCTCCTCGCGGCCGCGCCGGAGCCTGGTGACGAGCGGGAGCTGCTGGTTGCGCAGCATGGCCTCGGTGAGCGCGCCGCCCATGGCCTTGAGGAACGGGTGCAGCTCGGGCGAGGCGAAGGAGTCGAAGCGGTGGCCGAAGCCGGTCAGCGAGATCGTGTCGAGCGTGAGCCGGGTCATGTCGTCGGCCACGGGCAGGTCCTGGCCCTGGCGGGCCGCCCACGAGGCGACGAGCTGCTCGGCGACCTCCAGGAACTGCGGGTAGTACGCCTTCATCGAGCGCTGGCTGAAGGCGGGCATGAGGATGCGGTGCGCCTGGCCCCAGACCGGCTCGTCCTGCTCGGCCGTGAACAGCCCGTCGCCGCTGAAGTCGCGCACGATCGACAGGGGCGGCTGGATGCGCTTGACGAACCGGCTCTCGTCGCACACCTCGGCCACCAGGTCGGGGTCGAAAACCAGCGCGAACGTGCGGCCGGCGACCTCCAGCCGGAAGATGCCCTCCTCCTGGTAGCGCGAGGCCACCTCGACGAAGTACTCCATCGGCGAGTGCGAGGGGATCTGCAGGGTGTTGCCCAGGAGGGGCAGCCCCTGCGGGACGGGAATGCGCGCCATGATCGCTCCTGAAAGGTAGCCATACACCGTATGGCTCACGCTACCATACGGTGTATGGCCGTAAGCGCGCGCAGGGGCGCCCCCCTGAGCATCGAGGAGATCAGCTCGGCCGCCCTGCGGCTGATGGACGCGGGCGGCGTCGAGGGCCTGTCCATGCGCAAGCTGGCGGCCGAGCTCGACGTCAACCCCATGTCGCTCTACCACCACGTGGCGAGCAAGGACGCGCTGGTGGAGCTCATCTGCGCCACCGCGACGGCCCGGATGCGCCTGCCGGCCGACGACGACGCGCCGTGGCAGGAGCAGTTGCGCGCCCTGGCGCTGGCCTACCACCAGTACGCGCGGCAGCACCCGGCCCTGTGGATCCACATCCACAACAACCCGCGCGTCATCGCCGACCGGACGATGCCGCTGTGGCAGGTGCTCGACCGCATCCTGCGGCTGGCCGGGGTGCCGGAGGGCGAGCTGCGGCGCACCAGCGACGTGCTGCACGCGTTCGTCTCGGGGCTCATCCTGTCGGAGCTGCAGGGGCACCTGCCGGAGGAGGCCGGGGAGATCGAGCGCAGCCTCGGCCTCGCCGTCGAGCTGATCGTGCGCGGGCTGGAGGGCGTCACGCGCCCTCGCGGCTGATCAGCCGGCCGCCTCCCACACGGACTCGAAGGCGGCCCCGTTGATCTCGGCGAGATCCCAGATCTCCAGCGGCTGGTCGGTGAGGAAGCCCTGCTCGTCCTGCAGGTGGCCCCACCAGTAGCGGCGGGCGGCGCGGTCGGCGCCGACCGTCACCTGCCGGACCGCCCAGTGCTCGCCGTCGCCCTCGACGCTCTCGAACAGCCACACCCGGCCGGCGTCGTCGGCGGTGTGCCAGTAGCGGCGCGGGCTCTCGGACTCAGCGAGCTGCTTGACCAGCGGCCGGCGAAGGTCTGGTTCTGCCACCCGCTCATGCTAGCGTCCGGCCTGGTAGGCCCCCGAGTCCGGTGAGCCGTCGAGCTGCCGCCCCGCGGCGTCCACGGGCCGGCCGCCGCCGAACCAGGCGGCGCTCAGCGGCAGGGCGCGGCCGAGGGCCGGGGAGCCGGGCCGCAGCCGCAGGTCGCTGCCGGAGACGAACTTCGGGTCGGCCAGCACGGACTTCGGGCCGAGTTTGAAGCTGGCCTTGCGCCCCTGGTAGACGCCGCCGTCCTCGTCGGCGCCCTGGCCGTCCTCCCAGCCGGCGTTGCCGCCGACGGAGATGACGTTGTTGCGGAGCTTGAGGATCGCCGGCGAGCAGCCGTCGTGGCAGGACCAGCCGACGGTGTCCTTGGCCGGCAGGGAGACGGAGTTGTGGACGGCGATGGTGCCCCTGACGGGGCCGACGACGTGGCGGGGGCCGCGGGTGATCAGGAAGGAGCCGCGGGAGCGGGTGGAGGTGACGACGTTGAAGGCGAAGACGTTGCCGGTCGCGGTCTTGCCCTTGCGGGCGCCCAGCTCGGTGAAGGTCTCGTTGTCCCTGGCGATGTTGCGGGTGACGAGGTTGCGGTCGCCGTCGAAGATCTCGACGGCGGCCCCGTCGGTGCCGTAGTCGGCGCTCCTGGCGAAGCTGCCGGTGATGGTGTTGGCGGTGACCACGTTGTCGTCGCCGTTGAGCAGCACGCCGAAGGCGCCGGAGTCGTTGTCGCCGCCCACGTCGTTGACGCTCATGCGGTTGTTGTCGGTCAGGACGCTGTCGCGCACGGTGTTGTGGGAGCCGGTGACCTGCACGCCGGCGATGTTGTGGTCGGCCTGCACGCCGGACAGCTGGTTGTGGTGGCCCTCGACGCGGAAGCCGGCCCAGTGGCAGCGGGAGGCGCGCAGGCCGCTGACGCGCCACTGGTCGCCGGTGACGACCACGCAGTCTTCCTCGGTGCTGGTGATCTTCGCGAGCGGGCCCTCACCGTACGCCTTGATGGAGATGGGGCGGGCGGCGGTGCCCTTGGCGGTGAGGGCGAGCGGGCCGGTGAAGGAGCTGCCGCGCTTGACCGCGACGGTGTCGCCCGGCTTGAGGTCGGCGGCGTTGACCGCGTCGAGCGACTTCCAGGGCTTGCGGGCGCTGGTGCCCGCGGCCGAGTCGTCGCCCGACCTGGAGTCGACGTAGTAGGTGGTGCCCGCTTGGGCGGCGGCCGCCGTGGCGGGGACGGCGGGCAGGAGCGAGGCCATGACGGCTACGGACAGCAACCTCATCGGGGCACACCATGATCTATTTGAAACGGCAAGTAACAGAGAACACCGTAGCGTGTTCAGTGCGTGATGCGCCATACGGAGAGTGACGGTCCGTCTCCGGGAATCACCTCGCCGTCCGCCGCGCCGTGGACGCCCTCCATGCGCACCCCGACCGGCAGCGGCTCGCCCGGGGCCCGGCGCGCGGCCACCACCAGCGTCTCGCGCTCGCTCTCGCGGGCGAAGACCAGGCAGTCGGCGTCGGCGTGCAGCCAGCGCAGCCCGCCGTGGCGCAGCGCGGGCTCGGCGCGGCGCAGCCCGAGCAGGGCCCGGTAGCCCGCGAGGGTGGCCAGGTCCTGGTCGGCGGGCCGGTTCCAGGGCATGGGGGTGCGCGAGTGCTCGCCGTTGACGCCGGTCAGGCCGAACTCGCTGCCCGCGAAGACCATGGGGGTGCCGGGCAGCGTGGCCTGCAGCCCGAGCGCCAGCAGGTGCCGCTCGCGCGAGCCGGTGACGGTGCGGATGCGCGGCGAGTCGTGGGAGTCGAGCAGTTGCCAGGAGTGCACGAGCGAGCGCCACGACATGTGGGAGGCGAAGGAGCGGAAGGTGGCCAGCGTGGCCGGGCCGTCGCGCTCGGGGACGCCGCCCGGCACGCCGAGGAAGTGCTCCAGCTCCAGGCCGGGGTCGCGCAGCCAGGCCCAGACGGGGCGGGTGAAGCCGCCGTAGTTCATGGTGCCGTGCCAGCCGCCGCGGTCGAGGTCGCCGCCGGCGTCGTGGTTGTGCTCGGCGATGAGGGCGGCCCGCGGGCCGAGCGCGGCCCGCAGGCAGGACGCGGCCTCGTGGGCGAAGTCGTCGGCGCCGCGGCGGCCGGTCATGTTGGCCACGTCCACCCGCCAGCCGTCCAGCGGGCCGAGCCAGCGGGTCAGCACCTCGCGCATCCCGGTCCGTACGCGCTCGCTGCCCCAGTTGAGCTTCGGCAGCGACTTGTAGCCCCACCAGGAGTCGTACTCGCCGGTGTGGGGGTCGAAGTAGAACATCTCCCGCTCGGGCGCGCCGACGTCGGAGACGGCGGCGGTGAACCACTCGTGGGCGTCGCCGCAGTGGTTGGTGGTGATGTCGCCGATCAGGCGCATGCCGCGCGCGTGCAGCGCGTCCGCCAGGCGGTGCAGGGCCTCGTCGCCGCCGAGCAGCGGGTCCACGCGCGTGAAGCTGGAGGCGTCGTAGCGGTGGTTGGAACGGGCGGGGAAGAACGGCGTCAGGTAGACGGTGTCGGCGCCCAGGCTCTCGACGTGGTCGAGCCGCCGGACGACGCCGTCGAGGTCGCCGCCGTAGAACTGCTGGGAGGTGCCCGGGCCCCGGGGGATGACGGGGTCGCGGTCCCAGTCGCGGGGCAGCGCCCAGTCCGGCAGGTCGCGCATCGGGCGGGAGCGCTCGAAGCGGTCGGGGAAGATCTGGTAGACGATCGCGTCGCGCATCCACGCCGGCGGCGGCTCGTGGCAGACCAGCCGGAAGTCGGTGGCGTCGGTCAGGTCGTGGCGGGCGAGCCCGGCGGCGGTCAGCCACGCCGGGCCGCGCGGGGTGGCCAGCAGGAACCGGTAGGGGGTGACCGGGTTGACGGCGGTGATCTCGGCCCGCCACCACACGTCGCCGCGGCCGGGCCCGGGAACGTTCCTGGGGGCGGGCACGGCCTCGGCGTAGCGCGGCTCGCCGTCGTGCACGGCGCGCACGGTCACGCCGCTGACGCCCGCGGCCAGCGGGGCGCGCAGCCAGAGCGTCACCCGCGCGCCGAGCTCGGGCTCCTGGTCGGGGACGTACAGGGCGGACCCGTCGTGGTGCGGGTCGTCGATGTAACGCATGCGCCTACCCCTTGACAGCCCCGGCGGTCAGCCCGGAGACGATGTACTTCTGCAACCAGAGGAACACACCCACGGTGGGAACGGCGGTCAGCAGCGTGGCCGCGGCGAACATGCCGAAGTTGGCGTTGCGGTGGTCGCCGGCGATCATGCCGTACATGCCGACGGCGAGGGTCTTGCTGCCGGGGTCGCGCAGGAACACGTTGGCCATGAGGAACTCGCTCATCGTGCCGATGAAGGCCAGCAGCGCGGTGACCGCGAGGATCGGCGTGACCAGCGGCATGATGACCCGCCAGAAGATCTGCGCGTGCGTGGCGCCGTCCACGGTGGCGGCCTCGTCCAGCTCCTTGGGCACGGTGTCGAGGAAGCCCTTCATCAGCCAGGTGTTCACGCCGAGCGCGCCGCCCAGGTAGAGCAGCAGCAGGCCCCACACGGTGTTGAAGCCGAACGCCGGGTACAGCTCGGTCACCTCGGTGAAGATCATGAAGATCGTCACGATGGCCAGGAACTGCGGGAACATCTGGATGAGCAGCAGCGCCAGCAGCCCGGCGCGGCGGCCGGCGAAGCGCATACGGCTGAAGGCGTAGGCGGCGAACATCGACAGCAGCAGGCTCGCGAACGACGACACCAGCGCGATGAAGACCGAGTTGAAGAACCAGCGCGCGAACGGATAGGTGTCGGAGGCGAACAGGTTCGCGAAGTTGGCCGGGCTCGCCCCGGTCGGCAGCAGCTCGGTCGAGGCCAGCGTGCCCAGCGGGTTGATCGCCGCCGACACCACGAACAGGATGGGGAACAGCGCGAACGCGCAGACGGCCAGCACGAACACGTGCCTGAGGGCGAGCTTCACGCGTAGACCTCCTCCTGCTTGCGGGTGCGGCGGAAGGCCACCGCCGAGATGAGCGCCACGATGGTGAAGATGAACACCGAGATCGCCGCGGCGAAGCCGAACTGCGCCCCGCCCGCGCCGAAGGCCAGCCGGAAGGTGTAGGTGATGAGCAGGTCGGTGGAGCCGACCTGCGGGCTGGCGGCCGGGAACGGCCCGCCCTCGGTGGTGAGCGCGATGGCGTTGAAGTTGTTGAAGTTGAACGCGAACGACGAGATCAGCAGCGGCGTCAGCGCGACCAGCAGCAGCGGCAGCGTCACCCGCCGGAACGCCCGCCACGGGGTGGCCCCGTCGATGGCGGCCGCCTCGGTCAGCTCGCGCGGGATGGCCTGCAACGCGCCGGTGGTGACCAGGAACATGTACGGGAAGCCGAGCCACAGGTTGACCAGGATCACCCCGAGCCGGGCGGTGCCGGGCTCGCCGAGCCAGTCCACGTGCGCGCCGAGCATCTGGTTGACGAGGCCGAAGTCGCGGTTGAACAGGTCCCGCCACACCAGCAGCATCGCGAAGGACGGCATCGCGTACGGCAGGATCACCGCGATCCGGTAGACCTTGGTGCCGCGCATGCGCGGATGGTGCAGCGCCAGCGCGACCGCCATGCCCAGCGCGAACGTGCCGAGCACGGAGGCCAGCGCGAAGATCACGTTCCAGCCGAGCACGCCGAGGAAGTAGCCGGAGATCGTACGGTCGGTCAGCGCGCGGGCGAAGTTGTCCAGGCCGACGTTCACCTGCCAGCCCTGGGCCAGGTGCTCACCTCTGGCGTTGACGAAGTAGCCCTGCTCCTCGTCGGCCGCCCAGGTGCCGCCGTCGCCGCGCACGCAGTCACAGGCGGCGTCGTAGGTGAGCGTGGCCCGGCCCTCGACGGCCCGGCTGAGGCCGTTGGCCTTGATCAGGCCGCCGTCGGTGGGCACGGCCATGGCCGAGATGTCGGCGGCGCGGGCGGCGGCCTCGGGGGCCTTGAGCACGGTCAGGCCGGGCGCGGCGACGACCTTGCCGGTGAGGCCGAGCTCGGCCCCGGCCAGCGGGGTGAGCCCGTCGGCGGTGCCCAGGGAGACCTGCTTGGTCTTGGGATCGACCAGCAGGAACACCAGCTCCTCGCCGCGCAGGGCGGGGGTCAGGCCGTACTCGGGCGAGCCGGGGGCCTGGCGCACCGAGCCGGCCTCGATGGCGGTGACCGCCTCGGCCTTGCTCCCCCGGTGCCCGTCGCCGAAGTTGGTGAACGCGGTGGTCACCGTGTAGGCGACGGGGAAGACCTGGAAGGCGAGGAGGAAGACGGTGCCGGGGACGAGGTACTTGGCCGGGACGAAGCGCCTGGTCAGGTACAGGCAGGCGACGGCCGCGGCGGCGGCGCACAGCAGCGCGAGCGCGGTCCACGACTCCGCGGCGACCAGCGGCGGCACGGCGTACAGCAGGATCGCGGCGGTCACGGCGAGCACCGCGATCCTGCTCACCACGAACGCCGTGGTGATCTCCCGGCGGGGCCGGGCGGGCGTCGCCGCCGCCCGGCCGGCCTCGCGCACGTCGAGCGACACGGCGTCAGTTGTTCTTCAGCGCGCCGTCGATGGCCTTCTGCGCGGCCGCGGCGGCCTCGGCCGCGTCGCCGCCCTTGACCGCGGCGTTCTCGGCGATGCCGAACGGCTCCCAGATGGCGGCCATCTCGGGGATGGCGGGCATGGGCATGCCCTCCTTGCCGGCTTCCATGAACTTGGCGGCGTCCGGGTCCTCGGCCTGGACCTGCTGGAGGGCGGCGGTCAGCGCCGGGGGCCGCGGGTCGGCCTTGTAGAGCGCCATGGCGACGTCGACGTTGGTCACGTAGTTGGCGACGAACTCCTGGGCCAGGGCCTTGCTCTTGCCCTTGGAAGCGACGAAGAAGGTCTGGACGCCGACGAACGGGGTGGCGGGCTTGCCGCCCTTGAACGACGGGACGGCGCTGATGTCGTAGGAGACGCCGGCCTTCTTGATGTCGGCGATGGCCCACGGACCGGAGACGAGGTAGGCGCACTTGCCGCCGGAGAAGTTGACGATGTAGTTCTCGTTGGTGATCGACGTGCGCAGCGCGCCGTCGCCCTTCTCCCCGAGGTCCTTGAGCTTCTCGAACGCCTTGACCGAGTCGGGCGCGCCGAGCAGCACCTTCTTCGGGTCCGGGTCGCCGGTGGCGGTGGTGCCGAACAGCGCGCCGCCGGCCGAGGCGAAGATCGGGTAGACGTGGAAGGCGTCGCCCTTCTGCCCGACGGGCAGGCAGAGCACCTCCTTGACCTTGCCGTCGGCCTTGAGCTGCTTGCCCTTGGCGATCATGTCCTCGATGGTGGCGGGGGCGTCGGGGGCCAGCTCGGTGTTGCGGATGAGGGCGATGTTCTCCACCGCGTACGGCGCGCCGTAGATCTGGCCGTTGAAGGTGACGGCCTGGACGGCCTTCTCGGAGAAGGCGGCCTTCTGCTCCTCGGTCAGCGTGACCGGGTCGATGGCGCCGTTCTGCACGAGGTTGCCGATCCAGTCGTGCGCCCCGATCATGATGTCGGGGCCGCTGCCCTGCTGGGAGGCGGTCAGGAAGGTCTGCTGGTTGTCCTTGCTGATCTCCTTCACCTCCACCGTCACGCCGTTCTCCTTGCCGAAGGCGTCGGCGAACGGCTTGAGCGGCTGGACGCGGCTGGGGTCGGCCCAGATGACGAGCGTGCCGCCGCCCGCGGCGGACGAGGCGGGGGCGGACGCGCCGGACGTCGCGGCGGGGGCGGCCGGCTCGGAGCCGCCGCAGGCCGTGGCGGTGAAGGCGAGGGTCGCCAGCGCGGCCACACCCAGAGCACGCTTGCGCATGAGACCTCCTGAGGTCACGCAGGAGCGGCGGCACGCGGGAAAGGGCGCGCCGCCGCGGTGGGAAAGCCCGAACGTTTCCGGGACGTTAGCGGCTCTTTGCAAGAATTGGAAGAACTTGCGAAAGAGCGTTATCAAACGCCAACGCGGCTTCTGCAAGTTTCGGAAAGTTGCACTTGACCGGAGTCGGACGATCAGGACATCCTTCACCGGAACATCACCCGAGAACTCGGGCCCCCGGGGGGAAGGACAACCCATGCTGCTCGGCAACGACGACTGGTGGCGGGACGCCGTCGTGTACCAGGTGTACCCGCGGAGCTTCGCCGACGCCGACGGTGACGGCACCGGCGACCTGGCCGGCGTGCGCGACCGCCTCGGCTACCTCGCCGGCCTCGGCGTGGACGCCCTCTGGCTGAGCCCGTTCTACACCTCCCCGCTGGCCGACGGCGGCTACGACGTGGCCGACTACCGCGACGTGGACCCGCGCTTCGGCACGCTCGCCGACTTCGACGCGCTCGTCGCCGACGCGCACGCCAGGGGCATCAGGGTCATCGTGGACCTGGTGCCGAACCACTCCTCCGACCGGCACCCCTGGTTCCTGGCGGGCCTGCGCGACCGCTACATCTTCCGCGACCGGCCCAACGACTGGGAGTCGATCTTCGGCGGCCCGGCCTGGACCCAGGTCGAGGACGGCCAGTGGTACCTGCACCTGTTCGCGCCCGAGCAGCCCGACCTCAACTGGGACAACCCCGAGGTACGCGCCGAGTTCCGCGACATCCTGCGCTTCTGGCTGGACCGCGGCGTGGACGGCTTCCGCGTGGACGTCGCGCACGGCATGATCAAGGCCGCGGGCCTGCCGGACGTCGGGCAGAAGGACGGCCCGCAGGCCGAGATGCTCGGCGACGAGCAGGTGCCCTACTTCGACCAGGACGGCGTGCACGAGATCTACCGCGAGTGGCGGCCGATCCTCGACTCCTACCCCGGCGGCCGGATGGCCGTGGCCGAGGCGTGGGTCTCCTCCCCCGAGCGCCTGGCCCGCTACATCGGCCCGGACGAGCTGCACCAGGCGTTCAACTTCGAGTTCATGATGGCCGACTTCCACGCCAAGTCGTTCCGCGCGGTCATCGAGAAGTCGCTCGCCGAGGCCGAGCTGGTCGGCGCGCCCACCACCTGGGTCCTGTCCAACCACGACAAGCCGCGCCACGTCACCCGCCACGGCAGCCTGGCCCGCGCCCGCGCCGCCACCCTGCTCATGCTGGCCCTGCCCGGCTCGGCCTACCTCTACAACGGCGAGGAGCTGGGCCTGCCCGAGGTGCTCGACCTGCCCGACGAGCTGCGCCAGGACCCGGCGTTCCTGCGCCGCGGCGAGAGCCGCGACGGCTGCCGGGTGCCGATCCCGTGGACCTCCGAGCCCGGCTGCGGCTGGCGCGACCCCTGGCTGCCGATCCCGCCGGAGTGGGCGGAGCTGTCGGCCGAGGCCCAGGAGCACGACCCCGGCTCGACGCTGAACCTCTACCGGGCGGCGCTGCGCCTGCGCAAGCGGCACCCCGCGCTCGGCGGCGGCACGCTCGCCTGGCTGGACTCCCCCGAGGACGTCCTGGCCATCGAGCGCGACCCCGGCCTGGTCGTGGTGCTCAACACCGGCGAGGAGCCGGTGCGGCCCGGCGTCGCGGGCGAGGTGCTGCTGTCCAGCGGCCCGCTGCCGGCCGACGGCTCGATCCCGCCGGACACGGCGGTCTGGATCCAGCGCTGACTTTCCCGGCGCCTGCAACCTTTCGCCTCCCGACTCGCGTTGGCTACGGGCGAGAGGAGAGTGCATGGATCATCACGAGGGCTTCCGCGAGTTCGTGCTGGCCCGGCAACAGGCACTGGTGCGGACGGCGTACCTGCTCGTGGGGGACCCCCACCTCGCCGAGGACCTGCTCCAGAGCGTGCTGGCCAACGTCGTCGGGCAGTGGCCCAAGCTCGTCAGGGACGGCAACCCGGAGGCGTACACGCGCCGGGCGCTGGTCAACCAGTACATCTCGTGGCGGCGCCGGCCGAGGCCGGAGTCGCCCAGCGCCACGCTGCCCGAGCACGGCTTCTCGCCGGTCGAGGCGGCGCTGGACCGGCTCGTGCTGCGGCGGGCACTGGCCCGGCTGACCCGCAAGCAGCGGGCCGTCATCGTGCTGCGTTACTGGGAGGACCTCACCGAGGCGCAGACCGCCGAGGTGCTCGGCTGCTCGGTCGGCACCGTCAAGAGCCAGACCCATCACGCGCTGGCCCGGCTGCGCACGCTCGCGCCCGAGCTGATGAACGCCGAAGCCGAGGAGGCACTGCGATGACCCGGTTGCGCGACGCCCTAGTCGGCCTCGCCGAGGAGGCCCCGGCGATGAGCCTGGGGGAAAACCTCGTCCACGCCGCGATCGCCACGCACCGGCGCAGGCGGCAGCGGCGGGCGACGGTGGCGGCCGTCGCGGCGGCCGTGGCGGTGGTGACGGCGACGACGGCCGGGGTGACGGTGCTGCGGCCGAAGGCCGCCCATCCGGCCGCCCCGGCCGCCCCGGCCGCCCCAGCCGCTCCGGCCGGCCAGGATGCGGTGACCGACCTGCCCGACGGGCCGGTGGGGGCGATCAGCCACTCCTACCGCATCCCCTGCGCCTTCGACCGGGCGACCCATGAGGCGGACTGCGGCGTCGCGGAGCTGCGGGTGGTCACCGTGAGCGGCCGGACCTACCGGGTGGCGCAGGCCCTGCTGCACGCCACGGGCGAGCGCGACACGCCCGTGGCGATCAGCCGGGACGGGCGCATGTTCGCCTACTACCGGCGCGACGCCGGCACGTTCGTGGTGCGCGACCTGGTCAAGGGCGGCGAGCGGGCCGCGCCGGTGCTCGTCCCCGCGCGGCGGATCGGCGTCGGGGCCATGCTCACGCTCTCCGACGACGGCCGCTACCTGGCCTTCGACCCGCGCGAGGGCACCAAGCAGGACGCGACCATGATGGACCTGGCGAGCCGGAGGACCACGTCCATACCGGGCGTGTACGAGGTGATCAGCATCAAGGACGGCACCGCCGAGCTGATCCGCTACCGCAAGACGGACCTGTGGCTGCGGCCGTTCGGGGGCGGCGGCGAGCCGGTGCGGTTCAAGGGGCCCCACATCATGTTCAGCGAGCTCGCGCCCGACGGCCGCACCGTGGTCGCCACCGAGTTCCCCGAGCACCAGAAGGGCATCCTGACCGTCCTGGACACCAGGACCGGGCGCGCCCTGCGCAAGGTGACCGTCCGCGGCCTGCCGCAGAAGCCGGGGCTGACGGCCGTCACCCTCTGGCGGAGCAGTTCCGAGGTCGTGGTCGTCGCCGACGGGCGGAAGGAGCGCGCCGCCTACGCCGTGGACGTCGAGAGCGGCCGGGCCAGGCGCCTGATCGGCTACGGGTCGCACTGGCGCGTGAACCTGCCCGGCGTCAGCTACGGCATATGACCGGCGGGCCGGCCGGGCACGGGGGCCCGGCCGGCCCACGGGACGGGTACGGATGGGTGCGGGACGGTCAGGCGCGGGCCGTCTCCCGCTCGCCGTCCTCCGGGCGGCCGGGCTCCGGGCGCTCGTCCTCGTCGAGCAGCGTGGCCTCGTCGAACGGCACGTGCCCGGCCAGCACCCGGTCGGCGCGCTCCCGGTCGAACTCGCCGGTCCAGGTGCCGACGAGCACGGTGGCCACGGCGTTGCCGGCGAAGTTGGTCAGCGCCCTGGCCTCGGACATGAAGCGGTCGATGCCGACGATGAGGCCGACGCCGTCCACCAGCTCGGGCCGGTGCGCCTGCAGGCCGCCGGCCAGGGTGGCCAGCCCCGCGCCGGTCACGCCCGCCGCGCCCTTGGAGGCGACCATCATGAACAGCAGCAGCCCCACCTGCTCCCCCACCTCCAGCGGCGCCCCGGTCGCCGAGGCGATGAACAGCGTGGCCATCGTCAGGTAGATGGCGGTGCCGTCCAGGTTGAAGGAGTAGCCGGTCGGGACGGTGATGCCGGCCACGGTCCGGCTGACGCCCAGGTGCTCCATCTTGGCGATGAGCCGCGGCAGCGCGGTCTCGGAGGAGGAGGTGGACAGGATCAGCAGGAACTCGCGGCCCAGGTAGCGCAGCAGCGACCACAGGTGGACCCGGGCGACCAGCCACAGGATCGGGCCGAGCACCAGGCCGACGAAGAGCACGCAGGTGAGGTAGAAGGCCACCATGATGATCGCCAGGCTCTTGAGCGCCTCGACGCCGGTGGCGCCCACGACGGCCGCGATCGCGCCGAACGCGCCGACCGGCGCCGCCCACATGATCATGGCGAGGATGCGGAAGACCAGCCGTTGCAGGTGCCGCACGCCGCGCAGGACCGGCGCGCCCTTGTCCCTCATGGCCTGGAGCGCGAAGCCGGCCAGCAGCGCCACCAGCAGCGCCTGCAGCACCGACCCTGACGTCAGCGACGACAGCAGCGTGTCGGGGATGATGCCGAGCAGGAAGTCCACGGTGCCGCTCTCGGCGCCCTTGGCCGCCTCGGCCTCGGCGGCCTGCCGGGCGGTGTCGGTGAGCCGCAGCCCCTCGCCGGGGTGGATGACGTTGCCGACGACCAGGCCGACGAGCAGCGCGACCGTGGACATCACCAGGAAGTAGCCGAGCGTCAGCCCGCCCACCTTGCCGACCTTGGCCGCCTCGCTCACCGAGCCGATGCCGAGCACGATGGTGCAGAAGATGATCGGCCCGATCACCATCTTGATGAGGGCCACGAAGCCGGTGCCGAGGGGTTTGAGCGCCTGGCCGACGTCCGGCCAGACGAACCCGACCAGGATCCCGAGCAGGACCGCCACGATGACGGCCAGGTACAGATAGCGGGTGCGATCGCGCATGGGGGGCTTCTCCAGCGACATCGGAGGGAGATTCCAGTCGTGCGACTATGCGCGGCGTACGTGACCCAGGTCACCATTGCGTAAGTTACGTTCACGACATCCGCACGAAAAGGTCTTCTCACACATGCGGCGCTGGAGCCTGGCCGGCCAGATGCTGGTCCTGCAGCTGCTCGTGGTGGCGGTCACCGCCACGGGCGGCGCCGTGCTCGCCCTGGTGCAGGCGCACCGGCTGCTCACCGACGACGCCGGCCACCGGGCCACGGCCGTGGCGGTCAGCGTGGCCGCCGCGCCCCTCGTCCTGGACGCCCTGGACGACCCCGACCCGAGCGCGGTGCTGCAGCCGTACGCCGAGCGGGTGCGGCTGGGCACGGGCGTCGACTTCGTCACCATCATGAAGCCGGACGGCACCCGCTACACCCATCCGCACCGCGCGGAGATCGGCCGGCGCTTCCTCGGCAACACCGGCCCGGCGCTGCGCGGCCGGACGTTCACCGAGACCTACACCGGCACGCTGGGCCCCTCCGAGCGGGCGGTCGCCCCCGTCCTGTCGGGCGGCCGGGTGGTGGCCCTGGTCAGCGCGGGGATCACCGTGGACAGGATCAGCGCCATGCTGCGCGGCCAGCTCGGCTGGGGCGGCTTCATCGTGGCGCTCGCGCTCGGCCTCGGCGCGGCCGGCACCTGGCTGGTGACCGCCCGGCTGCGCCGCCAGACCCACGGCCTCGGCCCGGTGGAGCTGGGGCGCATCCACGCCCACCACGACGCCGTCCTGCACGCCGTGCGCGAGGGCCTGCTGCTGGTCGGCGAGGACGGCACGCTGGCGCTGTGCAACGACGCCGCCCGGCTCCTGCTCGGCCTGCCCGCCGACGCCGAGGGTCGGCACGTGGACGAGCTGGGCCTGGCCGAGGTGCTGACCGCCGACGACGAGCGGGTCCACCTGGTGGGCGAGCGGGTGCTGGCGGTCAACAGCGCCGCCAGCCGGCTCGGCCGCGTGGTGACCGTGCGCGACACCACCGAGCTGCAGGCGCTGACCGGCCAGCTCGACGCCGAGCGCGGCTTCGCCGAGTCGCTGCGCTCGGCGGCGCACGAGGCCGCCAACCGCCTGCACACCGTGATCACGCTGGTGGAGCTGGGCCGCGCTGAGCAGGCGGTGGCGCTGGGCACCGCCGAGCTGCGCGCGGCGCAGGAGCTGACCGACCGGGTGGTGGGCGCGGTGCGCGAGCCGGTGCTCGCGGCGCTGCTGCTGGGCAAGAGCGCCGAGGCCGCCGAGCGCGGCGCCGAGCTGGTCATCAGCCGCGACGGCACGCTCGACGGGCCGGGCGACGGGCCGGGCAGGCCGAGCGACGGGCCGGGCGGGCCGGGCGACGGGCCGGGCGGGCCGGGCGGGCCGGGCGGGCCGGGCGGGCCGGGCGGCGCGCTGGGCGACGAGCCGGACGGGTGGGGCCTGGACCCGCGCGAGCTGGTCACCATCGTGGGCAACCTCATCGACAACGCCATCGACGCCGCCACCTCCCGCGTCGAGGTGCGCCTCGGCGTCCAGGACGGCGAGGCCGTCATCCAGGTGTCCGACGACGGCCCGGGACTCGCCGACCCGGCCGCCTTCACCCGGGGCTGGACCACCAAGGGCGACGGCCGCGGCCTCGGCCTGGCGCTCGTCGGGCAGGCGGTGCGCCGGCTGCGCGGCACCGTCGAGGTGCGCGGCTCGGCGTTCACCGTCCGGCTGCCGCTGCCGGAGCGGGCCCGGTGAGCGCCGCGCCGGGCCCGATCACCGTCCTGGTGGTGGAGGACGAGGAGATCACGGCGGAGGCCAACCGCATCTACGTCGAGCGGGTGCCGGGCTTCGCGGTGGCCGGGGTGGCCCGCTCCGGCGGCGAGGCGCTGCGCTTCCTGCGCGGGACGCCGGTGGACCTCGTGCTGCTCGACCTCTACCTGCCCGACCTGCACGGCCTGGAGGTGGTGCGGGCCATCCGGGCGGGCGGCCTGATGTGCGACGTCATCGCCGTCACCTCGGCCCGCGACCTGGCCATGGTGCGCTCGGCGGTGTCGCTCGGCGTCTCCCAGTACCTTCTCAAGCCGTTCACGTACCCGACACTGCTCGAAAAGCTCACCCGTTACGCCCGGTTCAAGGAGGAGGCCGGGGTCGCCGTCGGGCAGGGCGACGTGGACCGCGTGCTGGGCACCCTGCGCGGCAGCTCGGAGCTGCCCAAAGGGCTGTCCGGCGACACCCTCGACGCGGTCGCGGCCGAGCTGCGCGGGCGGCCGGAGGGCATGGCGGCGCAGGGGGTGGCCGACGCCATCGGAGTGTCCCGCGTGACCGCCCGCCGCTACCTGGAACACCTGGTGGAGCTGGGGGTGGCGGTCCGCATGCCGCAGTACGGCGGGGTGGGCCGGCCAGAGTTGCTCTACCGGATCCCCATGGAACGTTAATGACGGTGACGCCGCCCGTTCAATCCGGGCCTCTAGCTTCTGGTTGCAGTCAGAAGCCTTGAGGAGAAACCGTTGCGAGTCTTGGCCGTTGTTCCCGCCCGCGGAGGTTCGGCGGGCGTTCCCCTGAAGAACCTCGCCCTGGTCGGGGGCGTGCCGCTGGTCACCAGGGCCGTGCGCGCCTGCCTGCGCGCCGAGCTGGTGGACCAGGTCGTGGTCAGCACCGACCACGACCGCATCGCCGAGACCGCCCGCGAGGCCGGGGCGCTCGTGGTGGAGCGGCCCGCGGAGCTCAGCGGCGCGACCGCCTCCAGCGAGTCGGCGGTGCTGCACGCCCTCGACGCGCTCGGCGCGGACCCCGAGGTCGTCGTGCTCGTGCAGTGCACCAGCGCGTTCATCGACCCGGAGGACCTGTCGGCCGCGGTACGCAAGGTCCTCGACGGCGAGGCCGACTCGGTGGTGTCGGGCCTGCCCACGCACGAGTTCCTGTGGACCGCCGCGGGCGCGGGCGTCAACCACGACCCGGCCGTCCGCCCGCGCCGGCAGGACCGCGAGCCGCAGTTCCGCGAGAACGGCGCCTTCTACGTCATGCGCACCGCCGGCCTGCGCGAGCACGGCCACCGCTTCTTCGGCCGCACGGCCGTCCAGCCGGTGCCGGTCCAGCACGCCGTCGAGGTGGACGACCCCGAGGACCTGGAGCTGGTCCGGGCGCTGGCGCCGCTCCTGGACACGCCGGAGCCGATCGACGTGGACGCCGTCATCACCGACTTCGACGGCGTGCACACCGACGACCGCGCCTACGTGGACTCCGACGGCCGCGAGATGGTGCTGGTCAGCCGCTCCGACGGGATGGGCGTGTCGCTGCTGCGCCGCTCCGGCGTCAAGGTGCTGATCATGTCCACCGAGCACAACCCGGTGGTGGCCGCCCGCGCCCGCAAGCTCGGCGTGCCGGTGCTGCAGGGCCTGGCCGACAAGCGCACGGTGCTGCGCGACTGGCTGCAGATCGAGGGCCTGGACCCGGCCCGGGTGGCCTACGTCGGCAACGACGTCAACGACCTGGGCCCGATGGCCGAGGTCGGCTGGCCGGTCGCCACCCCCGACGCCCACCCGCGGGTACGCGCCGCCGCCCGGGTCGTGCTGACCAGGGCCGGCGGGTCGGGCGCGGTGCGTGAGCTGTGCGACCGCGTCGTGGCCGCCCGCCCGCAGCCGCCCGCGGCCGAGGCCAAGGCGCGCCCGAGGCTGGGCCCGGTGGCCATCGGCGACGTGCTGGTGGGCGACGGCGAGCCCGTCTACGTCATCGGCGAGATCGGCATCAACCACAACGGCGACCTCGACCTGGCCCGCCGCCTCATCGACGTGGCCGCCGAGGCCGGCTGCCAGGCGGTCAAGTTCCAGAAGCGCACCCCCGCGATCTGCGTGCCCGAGGAGCAGAAGGGCCAGATCCGGCAGACGCCGTGGGGCGAGATGACGTACCTGGAGTACAAGGAGCGCACCGAGTTCGGCCGCGACGAGTACACGCAGATCGCCAAGTACTGCGACGAGCGCGGCCTGCACTGGTTCGCCTCGCCGTGGGACGTGCCCTCCGTGGAGTTCCTGGAGGAGATGGACGTCCTGGTGCACAAGGTGGCCTCGGCGAGCGTCGCCGACCACGAGCTGCTGCGCGCGCTGGCCGCCACCGGCAAGCCGGTCATCCTGTCCACCGGCATGTCCACGCTGTCGGAGATCGACGCGGCGGTGGAGATCCTCGGCACCGACAAGCTGATCATGATGCACGCGACGTCCACGTACCCGCTGCCGCCGGAGGAGGCGAACCTGCGCACCATCATCACGCTCAAGGAGCGCTACGGCGTGCCGGTCGGCTACTCCGGGCACGAGCGCGGGCTGCAGATCTCGCTGGCCGCGGTGACGCTCGGCGCGGTGTGCGTGGAGCGGCACATCACGCTCGACCGGACCATGTGGGGCTCCGACCACGCGGCCTCGCTGGAGCCGTCCGGGCTGGAGCACCTGGTGCGCGACATCCGGATCATCGAGCAGGCCCTGGGCGACGGCGTCAAGCGCGTCTTCCCCGGCGAGGAGGCCCCCAAGGCCCGCCTGCGCCGGGTGACCGTCTGACCGCCGCCGGCCCCGGAGCATCCGCGTTGATCACTCTCTCGGTCGTCGTGCCGATCCGCGACGGCGAGCGGTACATCGCCGACGCCCTCACCTCGCTGGGCCGCAACGCCCGGCCCGACTTCGAGTTCATCGTCGTCGACGACGGCTCCGTGGACGCCACCCCGGACATCATCGACGACTTCCGCGCCGAGCTGCCCGGCCTGGCCGTGGTGCGCAACGCCACCGCGGTCGGGCTGGCCGACGCGCGCAACACCGGCCTGGCCAAGGCGTCCGGCCGGTACGTGACCTTCATGGACGGCGACGACTGGCTCGCCCCCGGCTACCTGGCCCGCCTGGTCGAGGCCGCCGAGGGGCTGGGCTGCGACTTCGTACGCGCCGACCACGTGCAGGTCGAGGGCCGCAAGCGGGTCGTGCACCGGGCCCCGCTCGCGGCGCCCAGGAACGCGGTGCTCGACCCCCGCCGGGCGATCCTGCCGGCGGACGTGCGCACCATGGTGGACTACCCCTACGCCTGGGCCGGGATCTACCGGCGCTCGCTGGGCGACCTGCTGCACTTCCCCGGCTCGCTGCACACGGCCGAGGACCGGCCGTGGATCTGGCGGCTGCACCGGGAGGCGGCCTCGTTCGCCGTGGTGTCGCTGGCCGGGGTGTTCTACCGGCGCCAGGTCGCCGGGTCGCTCACCCAGGTCGGCGACGAGCGGCAGCTCCACTTCTTCGACGCCTTCGAGCTGATCCTCGACGGCCTGGAGCCGGAGTTCCTGCCGAAGGCCGTGCGTAACTTCTGCGCCCTGCTGGCCCACCACCTGGAGCTCGGCGACCGGTTCACGCCGCCGCTGCGCGCCCGCTTCGAGGAGCGCGGCGCGCGGATGGTGCGCTCGCTGCCCCGGGAGCTGGTGGGCGAGGCCGTGGCGCGGATGTCGGTCGAGCGCGAGGCGCGGCTGCGCGCCCTCGTGCCCGACCTGCCCCCCAGCCCGCACGTCCGGGTCCGCCGCGACCGGGAGGAGACGTAAGTGAGGGTCTTCTACGCCTCGACGCTGTTCGGGGCGATGTCGCTGGCCGCCGCGATCGACGACGGCCGCTTCGGCGAGGGCCGGCGCGTGCTCGTGGTGTCGAGCAACGCGGCCGTCCCGGAGGTGGCCACGCCGCTGGACCAGGCGCCCGGCTTCGCGGCGCTGCGCTCGCGCTTCGACGCGGTGCACTCCTGGAACGAGCTCATCGCGCCGCTGCACCCGTCCGACTGGCGGGCGCGGGTCATCGAGGTGCCGATGATGGAGCGCCTGATCCGCTCCCACTGGGGGCTGGACGGCGTCGAGGAGCTGGTGCTGGAGTCGATCGCGGTGCCGCCGGCCCGCACGATCGCCGGGCTGGTGCGCGACTGCCCGATCACCGTCTACTCCGACGGGCTGATGAGCTACGGCCCCACCCGCGACCCGCTGCCGGCCGAGATCTTCCGCCGCGTCACCCGGCTGCTGCACCTGGACCTGGTGCCGGGGCTGACGCCGCTGCTGCTCAGCGAGTACGGCGTGCCGCCCGAGGTGCTGCCCGGCGAGCGTTTCCTCGCGATCGTGGCCGAGGTGGCCGCCACCGCGCCGGACCTGCCGGACGCGCGGGCGGTCGTCCTCGGCCAGTACCTGTCGGCGCTGGAGCTGCTGAGCGCCGAGGAGGAGGCGGGGCTGCACGAGACGATGCTCGGGGCGCTGGCCGCCCGCGGCCACGACCACGTGCTGTTCAAGCCGCACCCGGCGGCCGGGCGGCGGCACGCGCGGCTGCTGCGGGCCGCGGCCGGCCGGCTGGGGGTGCGGCTGTCGGTGGCCGGGGAGAGCGTGCCCGCCGAGGTGTGCTTCGCGGCGCTGCGGCCCGAGCTGGTCGTCGGCTGCTTCTCGACGGGGCTGGTCACCGCGCGGCGCTACTTCGGGCTGCCGGTCGCCTCGTACGGGACCGGGCTGGTGCTGGAGCGGCTGACCCCGTACGAGAACAGCAACCGCGTCCCGGTCACCGTCGTGGACGCGCTGCTGCCCCGCCTGTCGGCGGACGGGAGCGTCGAGGACCCGCCGCCGGTGGAGCTGGAGGAGCTGGTGCGCTCGGTCGGCTACTGCATGCAGCCGGAGGCCCATCCCGGGCTGCGGCCGGAGCGGATCGCCTTCGACGCGCGCTACTTCAAGCGCAAGCGGCTGGAGACGCTGGGGTTCCTGGACCGGCCGACGGCGCTGTCCCGGCTGCGGAGGAAGATCCGGGCCGCCATGTAGGAACGCGCGAGGGGGTCCCGGGGGAGGTACGACCCGGGGCCCCTCGCGCGTCGCTCAGGTGAGGGCCCTGAGGTAGCGGCGCACCCGCCGCCTGGCCCGGTAGCCGGCCCGCAACATCGACGGGTGCACCTCCACGCGCAGCCGGGCCCGCCGCCGCGCGGCCGCGTGCTCGGGGCCGTCCAGCAGTGACGTGGCCGGCCGGCCCGGCCGGGCGGCGACCAGCCCGGCCAGCAGCGTCGCCCAGTCGGCGCGCTCGGCGGGATGGAAGTAGTTGGCCGCGCACCAGGCGGGCGAGGCCGCGCGGAAATCGCCCGCGGCCAGGTCGTCGAGCGTGCCCAGCAGGCCGCTGCCCTCGAACACCAGGTTGATCATCTCGGCGTTGACGCCGAAGTCGGCGAGCACCAGCGACGGCACGCCCAGCGCGATCGCCTCCAGCGCCGCCGTCGAGCTGACCGTGACGAACCCGGCCGCCCGCGCCAGGTGCTCGTGCATCGGCCCGGCCGCGAACCTCAGCCGCCCCGGCTCGCCCATCTCCCGCCACAGCCGCTGGTAGTGGTGGCGCTCGTTGTGCGTCTGCCGCTCGTCCTCCAGGGCGCGCAGCTTGACCACCACGTCCAGGTCGGGCCGGCGGGCGGCCAGCCCGGCCAGCGCCCGCAGGACGCGCTCGCGCTGCTCGCGCTCGCGCGGCACCTTGGCCTGGGTGGCGAACACGACCCGGTCGCCGCCCGCCACGGCCGTGCCCGCGCGCAGGAACGGCAGCCGGGCCAGGCCGACCGCCCCTCCCCCGCCGAGCCGCCCGGCGATCTCGCGGAACTCGGCCGCCTCCCGCTCGCTGTGCACCACGAACAGGTCGCAGCCGCTGCGGAAGATCCACGCCTTCTCCGTGGCCGGCACCGAGATGCCGGGCAGCCCGCTGGCGAACACCGGGCGTGGGCGCAGCCCGTCCAGGACCTCGGCCACCAGCACGTCCACCACCGGCCCCGTGCAGGCCACGAGGATCACGTCGGGCCGGACGCGCTCGGCCAGCCGGCGCACCGACCGGGCCGACAACACCGGCGGCGCGGCCCGGCCTCCCACGGCGGCGGCGATCTGCTCGGGCGAGGGCGCGATCGGCGTGCGGACCACCACCAGGTCCGTCGCGCAGCCCGCGGGCAGGTCGTCGAGCAGGCAGGCCGCCCACTTCAGGTACGAGTCGGAGTCGGCAACCGCCAACACGTTCAACCGGGCACTCCAGTCAGATGCGAGCGCAGGGCGGGGGCCGCCCTGCTGGTCCACCAGTCGTCGGGAACGTCCACGGGCTCGACGGCGACGCCGCGCGGGCCGAGCAGGACCCGCAGCGAGGTGAGGGCGGTCGAGGGGAGGCTGAGCACGCGCTGGCCGGGGCTCAGGCCGCGCAGCGTCAGCTCGGCGGGCGCGCCGGCGTCGTGCACGGTGATGCCGGGGCGCTCGCGGATCAGCGCCACGTCCACCGGGTCCTCGCGGCGGTGGGGGTAGTAGGCCAGCGGCTCCTGGGCGGCCAGCTCGTTCAGCCAGCGCAGGTAGCGGTCGCGGTGGACCAGGCCGTTGCGGACCAGCGAGGTGCCGAGCACGACCGTGCGCTCGGCCGGGCCGTGGGCGCTCGGCGGCTGGGCCCGCAGCCAGGCGAAGTCGTGCCGGACCAGCTCGACGCCGGCGGCGCGGACGGCCGCGGCCAGCTCGTCGCCCACGCTGAGCGCGGTGAAGACCGACACCTCGCTCAGCCGCAGCCGCAGCGCGGCGGCCAGGCCCAGCGCGGCGCGCGGCACGGCCTGCTCGGCGCGGGCGCGCAGCAGCGGCCGGGTCGGCCCGGCGGCCAGCAGCTCCAGCAGCCGCAGCGTGGCCAGGCCGTCGTCCACGATGACGACGCGGCCCGGCCAGGACGCCAGCCAGCGCAGCTGCACCTTGCCGGAGAAGGCGTCGCCGACGGCCTGGACCCGGCGGGGCATGCGCTCGCGCGGCTCGGCCAGCACCAGCCCGTCGGGCAGCACGAGGGAGCGCAGCTCCGCGCGGGTGGCCTTCAGCGGCCGCAGGCCCGCGCGCGGCACGACGGCCGTCTCGGGCCCGAGGAGCCCGGCGTGGTGGGCCTCGACGGCGCACAGCATCTGGAGCGGGGACTCCACCCAGGCCGACGCCCGTGCGACCACTCGTTGCCCTCCCAGCCGGGTGATGGGCCCTCCCAGTGGGGGTGATGGCCCGTTCATGACCCCGTTAAGTTACCCCTGCCGCTTTAAGGCGCTCGGAACGCGATGTGAACAATGGGAGGTATGAACTCGCTCATGCTCAACACCGACGGCGTGCAGATCCCGCAGCTCGGGTTCGGCGTCTGGCAGATTCCCGACGACGAGGCCGAGCAGGCCGTACGGATCGCGCTGGAGACCGGCTACCGGCACATCGACACCGCCGCCGCGTACGGCAACGAGGAGGGCGTGGGCCGCGCCGTGCGCGGCAGCGGGCTGCCGCGCGAGAAGGTGTTCGTGACCACCAAGCTGTGGAACGGCGACCACGGCCGCGCCGAGCAGGCGTTCGAGGAGAGCCTGTCCCGGCTCGGCCTCGACTACGTCGACCTCTTCCTCATCCACTGGCCGGTCCCGCGGCAGGACAAGTACGTGCAGGCGTGGAAGGCCCTGGAGAAGATCTACCGGGACGGCCGCGCCAGGGCGATCGGCGTGTCCAACTTCACCGTCCGGACCCTCACCCGGCTGACGGAGGAGACCGGCATCACCCCGGCGCTCAACCAGATCGAGCTCCACCCCTACCTGCAGCAGCGCGAGATGCGGGAGTTCCACGAGGCCAACGGCATCCTCACCGAGGCGTGGAGCCCGCTCGGGCAGGGCAAGGGCCTGCTGGGCGACCCGGCGCTGCGGGTGCTGTCGGAGAAGTACGGCAGGACGCCCGCCCAGATCGTGCTGCGCTGGCACCTGCAGCTCGGCAACGTCGTCATCCCCAAGTCCGCCACGCCGGCGCGGATCAAGGAGAACATCGACGTGTTCGACTTCATCCTCGACACCGAGGACATGGCCGCCATCGGGGCCCTCAACCAGGGCAAGCGCCTCGGACCCGACCCCGACACCTTCAACGCCGCCTGACCCGTCTACGATCTCGCCCTGTGCGAGATTTCACGTGGGGCATAGCGGCGACCGGCGGCATCGCGCGGACCGTGGGGGCGGCCATCGCGGCCGAGCCCGGCATGCGGGTGGCCGCCGTCGGCTCCCGCGACCTCGGGCGGGCCCAGGCCCTGGCCGCGACGCTGGGCGCGGAGTCGGCGTACGGCTCCTACGAGCAGCTGTGCGCCGACCCGGCCGTGGACGCGGTCTACGTCGCCACGCCCCACGCCCAGCACCTGCCGGTGGCCGCGGCCGCGATCGCGCACGGCAAGGCCGTGTTGTGCGAGAAGCCGCTCGCCGCCACCGTGGAGGACGCCGCGACGATGGTGCGCCTGGCGCGCGAGGCGGGCGTCTTCCTCATGGAGGCGATGTGGATGCGGTTCAACCCGCTCATCCGCAGGCTCGCCGCCGACGAGCGGTTCGGCGAGATCCGCTCGGTGCAGGCGTCGTTCGGCTTCTCGCTGCCCTACGACCCGGCGCACCGGCTGTGGGCGCCCGAGCTGGGCGGCGGCGCCCTGCTCGACCTCGGCATCTACCCGTTCGGGCTGGCCCAGCTCCTGCTCGGCCGGCCCGCCGAGCTGCGGGTGACCGGCTCCCTGGCGCCCAGTGGGGTGGACGCGGAGGCGGCCGGGGTGCTCGTGTATCCCGGGGGCGGGCACGCCCTGGTGGCGGCCTCGCTGCTGGCGCACTACCCCAACGACGCCCACGTGGTGGGCACCGGGCTGCGGGCGCACCTCCCGGCGCCGTTCTGGGCGCCGGAGCGGATCGTGCTGACCGGGCCGCCCGGCACGGAGGCGGAGGAGCACGTGCTCGACCCGGCCGACAACGGTTACGCCGGCGAGCTGCGCGAGGTCCGCGCGGCGGTGGCCGAGGGCAGGACCGAATCGGCGATCATGCCTCTTGACGAATCCCTTGCCATGATGGGGCTTCTGGCCGACGCGCGGCGGCAACTCGGCTAGCTGGACTTTTAGGGATTTGTAATCCCCTTGCCACATGTATTACCTTGTGGGGCATCTCAGGGCATACGTCCGGTTTGTCCGACTATGTCTGACCATCGCGAGTGACATCGCATCACAGGATCGTCCTGTGACCGCTGAATCCGCCCGTGCGCGGAACCGGGGACCCACGTCCTTGGGGTGAATCGGCATAGACATGCCGTAGGGCAGCTTCCACGCCCGAACCCGTCAGCTAACCCGGTAAGCGGCATGGAAGCAAGGAGTAAGCCCCTCGATGGCCAAGCACCGCATCACCGCTGCCCGAAAGATGAGCATCGCCCGCGCCGCGCTCGGCGCGACCGTCATCGCCGGCGCCTTCGGCGCGCACGCCTCCGCGAACGCCGACAGCGCCCCCGCTCCCGAGCAGCAGATCACCGGGCAGGCCCCAGCCGCCGACCACGCCGCCGACCACGCCGCGCCCCGGTCCCGCACGAACGACGAGACCCGCATCAGCGTCACCGCCGACCAGGTCCTGGCCCTGGCCCGCTCCCAGGTCGGCACCAGCGAGAACGACGCCGGCGGCGGCACCCCGTACCAGCAGTGGTACGCCGCCTCCCGGCGGGCCGCCGAGACCATCGCCCGCGACGGCGGCAGGCCCGCCGACTACCTCAACGCCCCCTGGTGCGCCATGTTCGTCTCCTGGGTCGGCGAGAAGACCGGCGCCCGCCCGCAGGTCGGCTGGGACGCCTACACCGTCACCTACGCCAAGTGGTTCGAGGCCAACGACCGCTTCGGGACCCTCGCCAAGCCCGGCGCCGTGGTGTTCTTCTCCTGGAGCGGCAGCAAGGACCTCGACGACATCAACCACGTCGGGTTCGTCGTCAAGGACAACAGGGACGGCACGATCTCCACGATCGAGGGCAACACCGGCAACGGCAAGGTGGAGGAGCGCGTCCGGCCGAAGTCGCAGGTCGTCGGCTACGGCTACCCGGAGTACGCCTCCTGAGCCTGGCTCCGGCCCGCCCCCTCAGGCGAAGAAGCGGGCCAGGGCCGCGGTGACCGCGGCCGGGTCGTTCTCCATCGGGATGTGCCCGGCGCGCGGGACGCGGACCAGCTCGGTCTCCGGCATCTCGGCGGCGAAGCGCTCGGCGTACCGCACCTCCTGGAAGGTGTCGTCCTCGCCCCACACCAGCAGCTTCGGCGTCCGGTCGGCCCGCAGGGCGGGCACCAGGTCGAGCGTGTAGCGGCTGTCGGCGGCGCCCGCCAGCGCCATCCAGGAGCGGCGGACCCGGGCCTCCCGCCAGGGGCTCAGGTAGTCGGCCAGCTCTTCCTCCGACGCCGGGCGGGCCAGCGCCGTGGTGACCGCCGCGCGGCGGGCCGCCAGCAGCTCCTCGGCCGTCACCGCGGCCACCGCCGCGGGGTCGCGGAAGCGGGCCACGCCCGGCACCGGCCAGGAGTCGTAGGTCACCGAGTTGACCAGCGCCAGCCGCCGCACCTTCGCCGTCCCGGCGGCCAGCAGGTGCTGCGCCACGGCGCCGCCGATGTCGTGGCCGGCTACGTCCAGCGGCCCGGCCGCGCCCAGCGCCGCGGCGAAGCGGGCCGCCCACTCCGCCAGCCGGGGCACCGCCGCCGTCTCCAGGGTCAGCTCCCCCTCGGAGCGGCCCAGCCCCGGCAGGTCCACCGCGACCGGCCGCAGCCCGGCCGCGGCCAGGCCGTCCAGCACGGGCCGCCAGACCCGGCTCCAGTACGTCCCGTGCAGCAGCAGCACCAGCGGCCCCTCGCCCGCCGTGAGGTAGCTCGCCCGCAACCCGTCGATCTCGATCGTCATCCGTTCAGCCATGCCATAACCATCGTGTTCTGGACGGTGGCCGGTCAAATACCAGTTAGGGTATGGCGGTATGACTCTGGCGCAGCTCCGGGCACTGATCGCGGTCGCCGAGCACGGCGGGTTCACCGCCGCCGCCGAGCACACCGGCATGTCCCAGCCCGCCGTCAGCCGCGCCGTCGCCGCCCTGGAGCGCGAGCTCGGCGCGGCCCTGCTCGTCCGCCACCGCGACGGCGTCGCGCTCACCGAGGCCGGCCGGCGCGCCGTCGAGCGCGCCCGCGAGGCGCTGCGCCACTTCGACCTCGTCCGCGCCGACGTGGCCGCCGCCGCCGGCGCGATCACCGGCGAGCTGCGCCTGGCCAGCCTGCCCACCGCCACCGGCACCCTCATCGCCCGCCTGCTGCGGGCCCTCACCGACCGCCACCCGCACATCCGCGTGCGGCTGCTGGAGGGCGTGGACGACGACATCCGCGAGTGGCTGCGGCGCGGCGGCGTCGAGGTGGGCGTCGTCACGCTGCCCGCCCCCGGGCTGGAGACCGTGCCGCTCAGCACGCACGACATGGTGGCCGCGCTGCCCGCCGGGCACCCGCTGGCCGCGCGGCCGGTGGTGCCCGTGGCCGCGCTGGCCGGGCACCCGTTCATCCTCACCACCGCGGGCTGCCGGCCGCTCATCACGGGCGCGGCGCGGGAGGCGGGCGCCGCGCTGGACATCGCCTTCGAGGCCAGCGGGGCAGGCGCGATCCTGGAGATGGTCTCCGCCGGGCTCGGCGTCAGCATCGTGCCCACGCTGGGCCTGCCCGCCGACCTCGGCACGGTGGTGACCCGGCCGCTGGAGCCCCGGACCACCCGGACGCTGGCGCTGGCGGTGACCTCGCGCGCCGCCTGCTCCCCCGCCGCCCGCGCCTTCCTCGACCAGGCCGCCGCCGTCGTCACCCCCGCCGCTTGAGCCCCAGCGAGGCCCGCGGGGATCGCGGCCGGTGACCGGCGGGAGCGGGCCCCTGGCGGCTACCGGCCCGGGTCCTGTTCCAGCAGGCGCAGGCTCTCGCGGGCCCACTCGGCGCGGGCCCGCGCGACGGCGATCTGGCCCGCGAACACGTGCGCCTTCAGCGCGGCGATGCGGTCGTGCTCGGCCGGCGGGCGGTTCTTCAGCCGCTCCCTGAGCAGGTCGGTGTCCTTGGCCAGCAGCGCCTCCCGGTGCGCCCGCCACTCGGCGGCGAGCTGCTCCTGCTCGGCGATGAACGCCTTGAGCACCGACGCCGCCCGGTCCGGCTCGATCATGTCGAAGAACAGGGCCTGCAGGAAGAACGCGTCGCGCGCCGGGGGCGGGGGGTGGGCGGTGCCGAGCCAGGTCCGCAGCTCCTCCAGCCCGCGCTCGGTGATCGAGTAGACGGTCCGCCTCAGCCTGGTGCCCCGGATCTCCTTCTGGCCCTCGATGAGCCCGGCCTCCTCCATCTGGCGCAGGGTCGGGTAGATCTGGCTCTGCGGCGCCGACCACACCCAGCGCGGGGCGGCCTCGAAGAAGCGGGTCAGCTCGTACCCGTTCATGGGGCGCGCCTCCAGGACGCCGAGCAGCGCGTGCTGAAGCGACATGCCCACCAGCATAGGGAGGCGCTGACTCGTTCCCCTGGAACATGTATGGAGATACAGGTATTGTCCTCCCTGTCGTACGCGGGCGATCTTCCGCGTGGGCGGACGAGCGACCGGGGAGGTGCTGCGGCGGTGCGCACGGAGCTGGCCCGGGCGGGGCGGGCGCTGGCGGCGGCGAGGCTGGTGACCGCGTTCGGGCACGTCTCCGCCCGGATCGCGGACGGGCGCCTGCTGATGACGCCGCCGGTCCCCCTCGGCACCCTGACCGAGGACTCCCCGTACGCCGTGCTCGACCTCGACGCCGGCGACCTGCCCGGAGGCGCGCCCCGCGAGGCGTGGATCCACGTCGAGATCGCCCGCGCCCGGCCCGGCGCCGGCGCGATCTGCCGGGCGCAGCCGCCCACCGCCACCGCCCTGGCCTCGGCCGGGGTGCCGATCCGGCCGCTGCACGGGCAGGGCGCCTTCCTCGGGCCGGAGGTCCCCGTGCTCGACGACGCGGTGCTCGTCCGCGACCGGGCGCGCGGGCGGGCGCTGGCCGACCGGCTCGGCGGGGCCCCCGCCCTCGTGCTGCGCGGCAACGGCGCGGTCACCACCGGCGCGAGCGTCGGCGAGGCCGTCGCCCTCATGTGGGTGCTGGAGGCCAGCGCCCGCATGAACGCCACCGCCACCGCCGCCGGCACCCCCGTCCCCCTGAGCCCCGCCGAGCAGGAGGCGTGGCGGGCCGCAGGCCCCGAGCTGCTCCCCCGCATCTGGTCCCACCTCCAGGAGTCCTCATGATCGAGTTGACGGACATCGCCTACGTCCGCTCCGGCGCCGCCGACCTCGACACCGCCGTGAGCTTCGCGGTGGACGTCGTCGGCATGGAGCTGACCGCCCGCGAGGACGACGTCGCCTACCTGCGCGCCGACCACCGCCACCACTGCCTCGCCCTGGTCGGGGGCGAGTCCGGCGTCATCAGCTCCGGCTTCGCCGTCCGCGACGAGGACGCGCTGGCCGCCGCCGAGACCGAGCTGGAGAAGGCGGGCGTCGCCGTCGCGCGGGGCGGCGCCGAGGAGGCCCGCTCGCGCCGGGTCCGCGACTTCCTGTCCTTCGACGACCCGTTCGGCAACCGGATCGACCTGGTGATCGACCAGGTGACGCTCACCGCGCCGGTCCGGCACGGGCGCGAGGCCGGCATCACCGAGTTCGGCCACCTGTGCCTGGACGCGCCGGACGTGCGCGAGGCGTACCGCTTCTGGTCGGGCCTGTTCAACGCCCGCGTCTCCGACTGGATCGGCGACTGGGCCTGCCTCATGCGCATCGACCAGGTCCACCACAAGCTGGCCGTCTTCCAGGGCAGCAGGCCCGGCCTGTGCCACATCAACTTCCAGGTGGACTCGCTCGACGACGTCATGCGCAACTGGCACTTCCTGGAGGCCAACGGCGTCGAGATCGAGATGGGCCCCGGCCGGCACCCGCAGTCCACGGCCGTCTTCGTCTACTTCAAGGGCCCCGAGGGCATCACCTACGAGTACTCATGGGGCGTGCGCCTCATCACCGACGAGGACGCCTGGCGCCCCCGCTACTTCGACCCCGCCGAGCCGGGCTCGATCGACATGTGGCAGGGCCCGACCCGCCGCGTCCACACCCAGCCCCAGATCCGCCGCCCCCTGCCGTCGAGGAACGAGGACTGACATGCCGCTGGTCGAGGTGACCCTGTCCGCCGGGCGCGAGCCGGCCGCCATCCGGGCGCTCATCCACGAGCTGCACGCCGCCGTCGAGCGCTCCATCGGCTCGCCGGCCCAGAGCATCCGGGTGATCGTCCGCGAGGTGCCGCGTACCCACTGGGCGGCCGGCGACCGGACGCTCGCCGAGCGCGACGCGATCGGCGAGGGCGGGTGACATGGAGTTCTTCGGGCACGTGATCGACGGCGCGGAGGTCGCCTCCGCGAGCGGCGAGACGTTCGCCGACGTCGATCCCTACACGCGCGAGCCGTGGGCCGAGGTCGCGCTCGGCGGCCCGGCCGAGGTGGAGCGGGCCGTGGCGGCGGCCCGGCGGGCCTTCGACGAGGGGCCGTGGCCGCGCATGGGACGCGCCGAGCGCGGCCGGCTGCTGCACCGCCTGGCCGACCTCGTCCTCGCCGACGCCGAACGGCTCGGCCTGGCCGACACCCGCGACATGGGCAAGCCGATCTCCCAGAGCCGCGGCAACGACGTGCCGCGGGCCGCCGACAACCTCCGCTTCTTCGCCGACCACGCCCGCCTGTCCACCGCCGAGACCCTGCCGATGGACTCGGGCCACCACGCCTACACCCGCTACGAGCCGGCCGGCGTCACCGCCGCCGTCGCGCCGTGGAACTTCCCGCTCATGCTGGAGACCTGGAAGATCGCGCCCGCGCTCGCCTGGGGCAACACCGTCGTGCTCAAGCCCGCCGAGGACTCCCCCGCCTCGGCCACCCTCCTGGCGCGGCTCGCGCTGGAGGCGGGCCTGCCGCCCGGCGTGCTCAACGTCGTGCACGGCCACGGCCCCGGATCGGCCGGGCAGGCGCTGACCGAGCACCCCGGCGTGGACCGCATCACCTTCACCGGCGAGTCGGCGACCGGGCGGGCCATCTCGGCCGCCGCCGCCCGCAACCTGGTCCCGGTCAGCCTGGAGCTCGGCGGCAAGGGCGGCAACGCCGTCTTCGCCGACGCCGACCTGGACAACGCCGTGAGCTGGTCCCTGCGGGCGATCTTCACCAACGCCGGGCAGGTCTGCCTGGCCGGCTCCCGCCTGTACGTCCAGCGCCCGGTCCTGGAGGAGTTCCTGGCCCGCTTCACCGCCGCCGCCGGGGCCATGCGCCTGGGCGACCCGAAGCTGGACAGCACCGAGATCGGCCCGCTGGCCTCCGAGACCCACTACCGCAAGGTGCGCGGCTACGTCGAGACCGTCGCCGCCGAGGGCGGCACGATCCACGCGGGCGGGCTCGGCGACGGGTGGTTCGTCCGCCCGACGATCGTCACCGGCATGCCCGCCACCGGCCGCCACCAGCGCGAGGAGATCTTCGGCCCGGTCGTGACCGTGACGCCGTTTGACACCGAGGACGAGGTCGTCGCCCTCATGAACGGCACCCGCTACGGCCTCAACGCCATGCTGTTCACCGAGAGCCTGTCGCGGGCGCACCGCGTCTCGGCCCGGCTGCGGGCCGGCACGGTCTGGGTGAACTGCTTCTTCGTCCGCGACCTGCGGGCCCCGTTCGGCGGGGCGGGCGACTCGGGGGTGGGCCGCGAGGGCGGCACGTTCAGCCGCGAGTTCTTCACCGAGCCCAAGGCCGTCGTCATGCAGATCGGCTGATCCGCCTCTGGACGAGAATCGGGGGTGGTGTCGATCCGGCGGCATGCCGTTCGACGCGTCGCCGACAGGCCGTATCCGCCCGGAAGAGGGAGCAGACCGTGAAGTTCATGATCGTGGGCAAGGGCAACGCCGCGACCGAGGCCGGGGAGCTGCCCAGCCAGCAGCTCGTCGATGACATGCACGCCTACAACGAGGCGCTGGCCAAGGCCGGGGTGCTGCTGGCCGCCGAAGGGCTCCACCCCAGCTCGCAGGGGGCGCGGATCGCCTACAGCGGCGGCAGGGCGACCGCGATCGACGGGCCGTTCGCCGAGGCCAAGGAGCTGATCGCCGGCTTCTGGCTGATCCAGGTGAAGTCCAGGGAGGAGGCGATCGAGTGGGCCCTGCGGGTGCCCGTGCCGCCGGGCCACGAGGGGACCGGGCTCGACGTGTGGCGCGTCTTCGACCCGGCCGACGCGCCGGACGAGTCGATGCCGGCCGAGGAGCGCGAGCGCGAGCGGACCCTGCGGGCACGCCTGGGCGTGGACGATCCCGACGCCTGACCGGCCCCCGCCCGCGCCGGGGTCCCGGGTTGCGGGTGCGGGGTGCCGCTGGTGGGATGGGTCCCGTGACGTCTCCCACCCCACCGCCCGCCTCGTCGCCCGCCGTGAGGACCGCCTCCGCCGAGGCTCACCGGACGGTCGAGGCGGTGTGGCGGATCGAGGCCGCGCGGCTCATCGCGGGGCTCGCCGGGCTGGTCCGCGACGTGGGCCTGGCCGAGGAGCTGGCGCAGGACGCGCTGGTCGCCGCCCTGGAGCAGTGGCCGGCGGAGGGGGTGCCGCGCAACCCGGGCGCCTGGCTGATGACGGTCGCCAAGCGCCGCGCCATCGACCTGATCCGCAGGAACGAGCGCCTGCACCGCAACCTGGCCGAGCTGGGCCGCCGCCTGGAGCGGGACGGCGCCGCCGGCGAGCCGCCCGAGCCCGACGAGATCGAGGACGACCTGCTGCGGCTGGTGTTCACGGCCTGCCATCCGGCGCTGTCGATGGAGGCGCGGGTGGCGCTGACCCTGCGCGTGCTCGGCGGCCTGACCACCGAGGAGATCGCCCGCGCGTTCCTGGTGCCGGAGCCGACGGTGGCGCAGCGCATCGTCCGCGCCAAGCGCGCGCTGGCCGACAGGGGCGTCCCGTTCGAGGTGCCGCGGGGCGGCGAGCTGGCCGGCCGGCTGGCGGCCGTCCTGGAGGTCATCTATCTGATCTTCAACGAGGGCTACTCGGCCACGGCCGGCGACGACTGGCTGCGGCCGGCGCTGTGCGCGGACGCCCTGCGGCTGGGCCGCGTCCTGGCCGGGCTGATGCCCGGGGAGGCCGAGGTGCACGGCCTGGTGGGGCTCATGGAGATCCACGCCTCCCGCTCGGCCGCCCGCGTGGGCCCGGACGGCGAGCCGATCCTGCTGCTGGACCAGGACCGCACCCGCTGGGACCGCCTGCTCATCGGCCGCGGCCTGGCCGCCCTGCGGCGCGCCGAGGAGCTGGCCGGCGGGGAGCCCGGCCCGTACACCCTCCAGGCCGCCATCGCCGCCTGCCACGCCCGCGCCGTCGTCGCCGCCGACACCGACTGGACCCGCATCGCCGCCCTCTACGAGGAGCTGGCCAAGCTGCTCCGCTCCCCCGTGGTCGAGCTGAACCGGGCGGTGGCGCTGTCGATGGCCTACGGCCCGCTGACGGGTCTGGCCCTGCTGGACCAGATCGTCGGCGAGCCGGCGCTGAAGGGCTATCACCTGCTGCCCAGCGTCCGCGGCGACCTGCTGTTCAAGCTGGGCCGCCGCGAGGAGGCCCGGGCCGAGTTCGAGCGCGCCGCGGCCCTGACCCGCAACACCCGCGAGCGCGCCCTGCTCCGGCGGCGCGCCGCCGCCTGCTGACCCTCCCGGCGGGGCGGTCAGGCCGGCACGCGCTCGGCGGCCACGATGGCGTCGAGCAGGCCGGGGAAGGCGGCGTCGAACTCGTCGCGGCGCAGCGCGTTCATGCGGGCGGTGCCCTGGTAGTACTGGCGGATGAGGCCGGCCTCGCGCAGGACGCGGAAGTGGTGGGTGGCCGTGGACTTGCTCACCGGCAGGTCGAAGGAGCCGCACTTGATGTCGGCCGAGGCGGCGCGGAGCTGGGTGACGATGCTGCGCCGTACCGGGTCCACGAGCGCTTCGAGGATCTGCTGCAGCGTGACGTCACGGGGGTCGGGGTGGGGCGGGATGCGGTCGTCGTCCATGAGCCCATAGTACGACACGGATCGAAGTTTGACAGCCGTCGTACTTCATGCTTGCCTATGAGTGCTTGCTGACGAACCCCTTTAGAGCGAGGAGCCGTGATGGCCAGGACGGTGTTGTTCGACGAGCTGGGCGGGCCCGAGGTGCTGCGGCTGGCGGACGTGCCGGTCGGCGAGCCCGGGCCGGGCGAGGTCCGCATCCGGGTGGACGCGATCGGCGTGAACCGGGCCGAGGCGCTGTTCCGCTCCGGCCACTACATCGAGCCGGTGCGGCGTTTCCCCGCCAGGCTCGGCACCGAGGCGGCGGGCGAGATCGAGGCCGTCGGCCCGGAGGTGGCGGGGCTGCGCCCCGGCGACCAGGTCAGCGTGGTGCCGGCGTTCTCGCAGAACGACTACGGCGTCTACGCCGAGCGGGCGATCGTGCCCGCGGCGGCGGTGCTGCGCCGGCCCGGCGCGTCAGGAGCGGTGGACGGCGCGGCGGTGTGGATGCCCTACATGACCGCCTACGGCGCGCTGATCGAGGTGGGTGGCCTGCGCCCCGGCGACACCGTGGTGCTGAACGCCGCCTCCAGCAGCGTCGGGCTGGCGGCCATCCACGTCGCCGAGCGCATCGGGGCCGTGCCCGTCGCCCTCACCCGCAGCGCCGCCAAGCGGGAGGCGCTGCTGAAGGAGGGCGCGGCCGAGGTCGTCGTGACCGGCCCGGACGTCCCCGAGGCCGAGATCCTGGAGCGGGTGCGGGCGGCGACCGGCGGGCGCGGCGCCGAGCTCGTCCTGGACGCCGTCGCCGGGCCCGGCATGACGGCCCTGGCCCGGCTGGTCGCCGACGAGGGCACGCTCATGGTGGTCGGCGCGCTGAGCGGCGAGCCGACCCCCTACCCCGGCATCGAGCTCGGCATGCCCGCGCTCAACGTGCGCACGTACACGGTGCACGAGACGACCCGGCGACCCGAGCGGCTGCGGCGGGCGGCGGCGTTCGTGGCCTCGGGGCTGCGCTCGGGGGCCTTCCGCCCGGTGGTGGACCGCACGTTCGAGCTGGCCGAGGCGGCCGAGGCCCACCGCTACCTGGACGCGCACGCCCACGTCGGCAAGATCGTCCTGACGGTGGAGCACTGAGCGGGCGCTACGGCCGGCCGACCCCGATGTAGGTGAACCCGAGGGCCCGCATCGCGGGCGGGTCCAGCAGGTTGCGGCCGTCGTAGAGCACCGGCCGCCGCATCCCCGCGGCGACGCCCGCCCAGTCGACGTCGTTGAGCTGCGGCCACTCGGTCACCACGATCGCCGCGTCCGCGCCGGCCATCGCCTGCTCCGGCGTGGGGTGGCGGGTCGTGGACGCCCACGGCTCGGCCGTGCCCGGCCGGGCCATCGGGTCCCAGCAGCGCACCTCGGCCCCCTCGGCCAGCAGCCGCGCCGCCAGCACCGTGCTCGGCGCCTCGCGCATGTCGTCGGTGCCCGGCTTGAACGTCAGCCCCAGCAGCGCCACCCGGGCTCCCTCGAGCGTGCCCAGCTCGTCGGCGAGCTTGCGGATCGCCCGCCGCTTCTGCAGGTTGTTGACCTCGATGACGGCCGACAGGAGCTGCAGGTGGTAGCCGGTGTTGCTGGCGAGCTGCCGCAGCGCCTCGGAGTCCTTGGGGAAGCAGGAGCCGCCCCAGCCGATGCCGGCCCGCAGGAAGTGGGGGCCGAGCCGGTGGTCGAGGCCGACGGCGTGGGCGACCTCGGTGACGTCCGCGCCGGTCTTCTCGCAGAGCGTGGCGATCTCGTTGATGAAGCTGATCTTGGTGGCGAGCAGCGCGTTGGAGGCCAGCTTGACCATCTCGGCCGAGCGCACGTCCATCGTCACGACGGGGCCGTCCACGCCCTCGTGCAGCTCCGCGACGAGCCGCGCGACCGCCTCGTCGGAGGCGCCGACGACGACCCGGTCGGGGTGCAGGAAGTCGTTGACGGCCGTGCCCTCGGCCGTGAACTCCGGGTTGGAGGCGTAGCCGACGTGCGACAGGCCGGCCTCGTCCAGGACGGCCCGCACCCGCGCCCCGGTGCCGACCGGCACGGTGGACTTCACCACGACCGCCCGCAGCTCGCGGGCGCCCGCCAGCGAGCGCACCACCGACCACACGCGTGACAGGTCGGCGTCGCCGGAGGCCGACGGCGGGGTGTCCACGCACACGTACGCGACCTCGGCGCCGTCCAGCGCCTCCTCCAGGTCCAGGGTGAACGTCAGCCGCTCCTTGTTGCGGGTGATCATGTCACCGAGCCCGGGCTCGTAGATCGGCACGTCACCGGCCCGCAGGAGCCTGACCTTCTCGGGATCGATGTCCCTGACCACCACCCGGTGCCCTAGCTCGGCGAAACAGGCGCCGGTCACCAGACCGATGTACCCGGCCCCGAACACCGCCACCCGCCGTTCCGGCTTGCCACCCATGACCGACCATCCGTTCGTGACTGCTCCGTCAGCGCGCCAGCGCGCAGGAAGCCCACCCTAACCGCCTCGCGCGCGCACGCGGGACCGAGGGCGGCCGAGGGCGCGTCGGGCGGCCCGGCGGGCCGCCTCCCGGCGCGCCGCACAGTGGCGCGCGGCCTGCTTGTGCGCGGTGCCCAGGGGGCCCGCGAGGGGCTTTCTACAGTTTCCAGCACCTCGCGCACCGAGAAACAGGGAAGCCCATGCACATCAGGAAATACGGGCAGATCAGAAGGACAGGAACGGCCGCCGGCGCCGCCGCCGCGATCCTCGCGCTCTCCGCCGCGTGCGTCGCGCCCGGGTCCGGGAGCGGCGCCGCCGGGGCCGGGACCGCCGCGACGGCCTCCCAGGGCGCCCAGAGTGCCCAGGGCGACGCCGGCGCGCGGAAGCGCATCGCCTTCTTCGGCTTCGCCCGGGCGAACGCGTTCGCCGTCGCCACCTGGAACGGCATCGAGGAGCAGGCCAAGGCGGACAACGCCACCGCCGAGTTCTTCGACCCGAACTTCGACGCCCAGACGCAGGTCCAGCAGATCCAGGACGCGGTCACCAGCAAGCGCTTCGACGTGTTCGTCGTGCAGGCCAACGACGGCGCGGCCGTGGTGCCGGCGCTCAAGCAGGCCGTGGCCGCCGGGATCACGGTGGTGGCCGAGTTCACGCCGGTCGGGACCGCCTACGACACCACGCGCTCCCAGGTCCCCGGCGTGATCACGCTCGTGGACGTGCCCGCCGACAACGGCAGGAAGCTCGGCGAGCTGGGCGTGGCGGCCTGCCGGAGCAAGAACCTCAAGCCCTGCAAGGTCGCCTACCTGGAGGGCCTGAAGTCGCTGCCGCTGGACAACTCCCGCACCGAGGCCGCGGTCAAGGCCCTGGAGGCGGCCGACGGCGTCGAGCTGGTCTCCCGCGTCGAGGGCGGCTACACGCGCGAGAGCGGCCGCAAGGCCATGCAGGACGTGCTCCAGGCCCAGCCGGACGTCGACGTGGTCATCGGCAGCTCGCAGGCCGTCGCCGGCGCCGAGAGCGTGGTCAAGGGCACGGGCGTGCTGCTCGTCGGCAACGGCGGCTCCCGGCAGGCGGTCAAGGCCGTCCAGGACGGGCGCTGGTTCGCCACCTACTACCTGCCGGAGAAGACCGCCGGCGCCAAGGCGGCCGAGCTGGGCCTGGCCAAGGCCCGCGGCGGGCAGGTGCAGGAGGCCAACAGCGAGACCGCGCTCGCGCCGAACGAGGGCAAGGGCACCAAGGAGGCGCTGGCCGGCGTCACCGGCGAGTACGACGAGTAGGAGGGCCCGCCGGTGAGGATCGACCTGGAGGGGTTCGGCAAGTCCTACGGCGGCGTGCCGGTCCTGCGCGACGTGTCGTTCACCCTGCGCGGCGGCCGGGTGCACGGCCTGCTCGGCGAGAACGGCGCGGGCAAGTCCACCCTGCTGAAGGCGGTGTGCGGGGCGGTGACCCCGGACGCCGGCCGCGTCCTGCTGGACGGGCGGCCCATCGCGGTCGGCTCGCCCAGGGACGCGCTGCGGCACGGGTTCACGCTGATCTCGCAGGAGCTGGCCCTGGTGCCGGCCATGACCGTGCTGGACAACGTGTACCTGGGCCGCTGGCGCAACCGCCTGGGCTGGCGGCGGCGGCGCGCCAACCGGCGGGAGTTCGCCGAGCTGACCGCCAGGACCGGCTTCGAGCTGGACCCGTCCGCGCTGGTGCGGGACCTGCCGATCGCCGCGCAGCAGCAGGTCGAGGTGTTGCGGGCGCTGGCCTCGGGCGCGTCGGTCATCGGCATGGACGAGCCAACCGCGCTGCTGACCAGGAACGAGACCGAGCGCCTGCTGGAGGTGATCAGGCGCCTGGCCGCCGACGGCGCGGCCGTGGTGCTCATCTCGCACTTCCTGGAGGAGGTGCTGTCGGTCTGCGACGACATCACCGTGCTGCGCGACGGCCGGCACATCAAGACCGGGCCGGCCGCGGGGCAGACGCCGCAGAGCCTGGTCGCCGACATGGTGGGCCGCCCCATCGAACTGCTCTACCCCGAGCCGCGACCGGTGCGCCCGGACGCGCCGGTGCTGCTCAGCGCGCGCGGCCTGAGCCGCGGCACGGCCGTGCGGGAGGTGTCGCTGGACATCCGCGCGGGCGAGATCGTCGGCATCGCGGGCCTGGTGGGCAGCGGCCGCTCCGAGACGCTGCGGGCGCTCTTCGGCGCGGACGCGCCCGACGCGGGCGTGGTGGAGGTGGACGGCCGGGCCGTCGCCCCGGGCTCGCCCGCCCGCGCGATGCGCGCCGGCCTGGCCATGGTGCCGGAGTCCCGCAAGGACCAGGGCCTCGTGCTGGGCCGCTCGGTCCGGGAGAACGTCGCCCTGGCCAGCCTGGGCTCGCGGCAGCAGGCCGGGTTCGTACGCGGCGGCGCCGAGCGGGAGGCCGCCGGGACCATGCTGGCCGGGCTCGACGTGCGCGGCTCCGACCTCGGCGGCCCGGTGTGGACGCTGTCGGGCGGCAACCAGCAGAAGGTGCTGTTCGGCAAGTGGCTCATGGACCGGCCCAAGGTCCTCATGGTGGACGAGCCCACCCGCGGCGTGGACGTCGGCGCCAAGGGCCAGATCCACCGGCTCCTGGTCGAGCTGGCCGCCGAGGGCATGGCGGTGCTGGTGGTCTCCTCGGAGGTCGAGGAGGTGCTGGGCCTGGCGCACCGGGTGCTGGTCATGCGGCACGGCCGCCTCGTCGGGGAGTTCGCGCGCGGCCGGGCCACCCCGGAGCAGGTCATCGCGCTGGCCTTCGCCGACACCCCCGACACCGAACCTTCTGAGGAGAACGCATGACCGCCACCACCGCGGATGTGAAAGCGGACGTGAAAGCCGCGCCCGGCCGCTCGGCCCGGCTGCGCGACCTGGGGATCGTGCTCGGCGTGGTCCTCATCGTCGTGGTGCTGTCGCTCAGCACCTCGACCTTCCTGACCGCCGGCAACCTGGTCAACCTGCTCGACCAGGCCGCCGTCGTGGGGCTGCTGGCCACCGCCGCCACCCTGGTGATCATCTCGGGCTCGTTCGACCTGTCGATCACCGCGGTGCTGGCGCTGTCGGCGATCGTGGCCGTCGCGGTCACGAACGCGGCCGGGGTCGGGGCGGGCATGACCGCCGGCGTGCTGACCGGCGCGGTGCTCGGCACGGTCAACGGCATCGTGGTCGTCCGGATCAAGGTGCACTCGTTCATCGCGACGCTGGCCCTGAGCATCATCTACCGGGGCGTGGCGGTCATCCTGACGGCGGGCGCGATCGTCTACCCGGCCGACGACCGGGCCACCGCCTTCCAGGCGCTGAGCTGGCCGACCGTGCTCGGCGGGGTGACGGCGGCCTCGCTGCTGTTCCTGGCCGTGGTGGCGGTCTGCTGGGTCCTGCTGTCGCGCACCACGTTCGGCCGCCGCGTGTACGCCATCGGCGGCAACGAGGAGGCCGCGCGGCTGTCCGGCATCAGGACCGGGCAGATCAAGGTGGCGGTGTTCGCCATCAGCGGCGTGTGCGCGGCGCTCGGCGGGCTCGTCCTGGCCGCGCGCGGCGGGTCGGCGCAGGCGAGCCTGGCCACCGGGATGGAGATGACCGCCATCGCCGCGGCCGTCGTCGGCGGCACCAGCGTCATGGGCGGCGAGGGCGCGATCTGGCGCGGCCTGATCGGCGTCCTGCTCATCACGCTGATCGGCAACGGGTTCAACCTGCTGGGCTGGGATACGATATATCAGCAGGTCGTACAGGGTGCGCTCATCCTCGGCGCGGTGAGCCTCGACCGGCTGCTGCGAGGCCGAAGGAGCTAGGTGGAGGGCGCGCGGATCGGGATCCTGCTGGGTGCGGGGCGCGCGCACGCCGCCCTCGTCGGCGGCCCGGCGGGCGGCGGCGAGGTGCGCCACGCCACCGGTCCCAACGCGAGCGAGCGGGTCCTGGCCCGCATGCTGCGCGACCTCGCGGGCGGCGCCCGCGTCGCCTCCGTCACCTGGGACGTCGCCGCCGAGCTCGACCCCGCGCTGGCCGGCACGCCGGTCGCGGCGGTGCGCATCGTGCCCCGGCCGCCCGCCGCCGGGCTCGGCTCCGGCCACCCCTCGCCGCTGCTGCGCGCGTTGCAGGCGCGGCGCGGCGCGGTGGTCGGCGGGCACGACCTGTTCGGCGTCGAGCTGGCGCCGCTCGACGTGTACGCCGTGCTGGCCGAGTGCGCCGCCGCCCGCGACATCCCCGCGCTGGCGGTCACCGCGAGCGGCGCGCCCGGCTGCGCCGACCACGAGCTGGCCGCGGCCGAGCTGATCTACGACACCCGCCCCGACGCCCGGGTGTCGCTGTCGCACCAGGTGGGCGGGCTGGGGCTGCTCGACAGGGAGGCCGCCACCGTCATCAACGCGGCGCTGCTGGCCCGCGCGGCCGAGCTGGCCGAGCGGTGCGTACGGGTGGGCGAGCTGGTCGGGCCGCAGGTGTCCACGTGGTTCGCGGCCGGCGACGGCGGGCGCGTCTCCGCCGAGCGGCTGCGGCTGCTGCCGGTGCTCGCGCTGTCGGCGTCGGAGGCCGTGGCCCTGACCGGGGCGGCCCGGCTGGCCGGCGCGGCCGACGCGCTGGTGGGGCTGGCCCTGCCGGACGCGCTGGCGGTCGGCCACGTCGCGGGCGGGCTGCCGGAGGTCACCGTCGACCGGCCGGGGCCGGGCGGGGTGCGCATGGCGATCCCCACCGCGTCGCTGACCCGCCTGCCGGGCCCGCCCGCGGCCTCGGCGGCGGCGTTCGCGCTGCTGGCCGAGCACGAGCCCCGCCCGGCCGTGGTGGCGGCGATGCGCGGCGGCGAGGCGGCCGAACGGGCCCGCGCCGCCGCGGCCCGCCTGCCCGCACCGGAAGGAATGGTGCTGCCCGGCGGTGAGCTGGCCGCCGTCGGGGCGGCCTGTACCGAGCCGACGGCCTGGCTCGACTCCGTCGTGTACGCCGAGTCCGGCGAGGAGCTGGAGCGTCAGCGCGGCATCGCCGAGCAGCGCGCCCTGACGCTGGTGGCCGAGAGCGGCGCCCGGCTCGGCAGCGAGCGCGTGGTCAGCTCCCGGGCGGTGTCGATGTCCTTCCTGCGCAGCGGCTCCTACCGGCTGATGGTCCGCGCGGGCGGCGAGGCGGGAGAGAGCGCGTGAGCGAGCGGCTGATCACCGCCGCGGACGTGCCCGCGCTGCTGGCCGGGGCGGAGTTCTTCTCCACCAGCGCCGCCGGCGAGGGCATCGACTTCGCCGGGGTCTGGCTCGGCGACGTCCTCGCCCACGCCGGGCCCGTACGCCTGGTGCCGCCCGCCGGCCTCGACCCCGGCACCGTCTGCGCCGCCATCGGCGCCATGGGCTCCACCACCGCCATGGCCGAGCTGCCGCCCTCCGGGGACGAGCCCGCCGTGCTGGCGCGCAGCCTGGCCGGCCGGTGCGGGGGGCCGCTCGGCGCGGTGCTGCCGCTCAACGCCGCCAGCGTCAACGCGCTGTTCCCGGTGGCCGCGGCGGCGCTGCTCGGGCTGCCGCTGATCGACTGCGACGGCATGGGGCGGGTGTTCCCGCTCATCCACCAGACCACGTTCGAGCTGGCCGGGCTGCCGCTGGCGCCCATGGCGGCGGTCAGCGCGGGCTACGACGCGCTGCTGCTGGAGACGGGCTCGGCGCGGGCCGAGCGGCTGGCCAGGGTGGTGGCGCAGAGCGCGGGCGGCTGGCTGTTGTGCGCGCTCTACCCGACGCGGGTGGGGCGGCTGGCCGGGGCGGCGATCCCCGGCTCGATGAGCCGGGTGCTGGAGGTCGGCCGCGTCCTACACGCCCACGCCGCCTCCGCCCGCCCCTCCTGGAACGGCTCCCCCGGCGCCCTCGGCCCCCTCGGCTCTCCCGGCGCCCCCGGCCCCCTCGGCTCTCCCGGCCCCCTCGACTCTCCCGGCTCCCCCGGCGGCCCCGGGCTGCGGGGTGGCCAGGTGGCGCCGCACGAGCGGCTGCTGGCCGAGCTGGCCGCCGCCACCGGCGCGAGCGTGCTGGGCGGCGGGCGGCTGGTCGAGATCGGCCCCTCGGTGCGCCAGGCCGCCGCCCTGTTCCCCGGCAACCCGGTCGGCCTGGCCGTGCACGACCACGACAGCGGCCGCCTCATCCGCATCGAGGCGCACAACGAGCTGATCCTGGCGCTGTCGGACGGCTCGCTGGCGGCGGCCGTCCCCGACCTGCTGTGCCTGTTGGACCGCGGCACGCTGCGCATGACCGGCCCCGGCAGGCTGACCGCGGGCGACCAGGTGGACGTGCTGGTCGTGCCCGCCGCGCCGCTGTGGCACACGATCCCCGGCCTGGCGCTCGGCGGTCCCGGCGCGTTCGGCTTCCCGCTGCGGCACCCGAAGGAGGCCGGCCGTTGAGCAGCCCGCGACGGCCCCGCGTGGCCGAGCAGCTCACCGTGGACGAGCTGGTCAGGTACGGCCCGCTGGGCCGCGCCCGGATGCTGGTCGGCGAGGACCTGACGCGCCGGGTCTCCCGGGTGGCGCTGGTGTCGGAGCTGGACCAGATCCGCTCCTACGGCCCCGGCACGGTCGTCGTGCTGTCCGGCACGCTGGGCCACGGGGCGTGGGTGGTGGAGTCGGCGCTCCGGCTGGCGTGGGAACGCAGCGCGTCCTGCCTGGTCAGCCCGGCCGAGGCCGGGCCCAAGCCGGCGACGGCGCAGCTCGCGGCGCGGATGCGGCTGCCGGTGTTCGCGGTGGGCGAGGACACCTCCGCGTACGCGCTGGAGCTCGCGGCGGCGGTGGCCAGCCCCGAGGCGGCGCGGGCGCGGCTGGCGGCGCGCTGCGCGGAGCTGTTCACCGAGCGCAGCAGCGCCCGGGGCATCCTCGGCGTGATCAACACGGAGGTGCCCGGCGTGTCGGCGGCGCTGCTGCTGCCCGACGGGCACGTCCTGGCCGGCCAGGGCGCGGCGGCCAGGGCCGAGCACCAGGTGCGGGTGGAGGTGCCGGGCCCGGACGGCCGCCGCTGGGCCGACCTCGTCGCCGGCCTGGCCGCTCCCCCGGCCCCGGCGTGGGCCGAGAGCGTCCGGCTGATCCTGCGCCTGGCCCGCGCCCCGCTGACGACGTCGGTGGCGCGCGAGCGGGTCAGCGCCGTCTACCGCGCCGAGGAGGCCAGGGCCGCGCTGACCGCGCTGTTCGCCCGGCCGGGGCGGGAGGCGCCGGCCGCGCCGGGGGTGGACCTGCCGGGCTGGCGGCTGGAGGGGCGGCACGTGGCGGTCTTCCTGCGTACCGATCCCGCCCTGGACGGCGCCGCGCTGTCGCCGGGCGTGGTGTCGGCCTGGCAGGAGGTGTTGCCGGACCTGCCGCTCGCGCCGTGGCGGGACGGCTGGGCGAGCTGGTGGACCGAGCCGGACGCCGAGGCCGGCCAGGTCGCGGCGGCGCTGCGCAGGCACCTGGCCAGGATGCGCGTCCCGGTCCCGCTCAGCGCGGGCGTGGGCCGGGCCGCCGAGGGCGGCGACGGGCTGCGGGCCTCGCTGGAGCAGGCGGTGCTGGCCGCGGGCGCGACGGTCCGGCTCGGGCACGGCGAGGTCCGCACGTTCGACGAGCTGGGCTACCGGGCGCTGCTCGGCACGCTGGGCCAGGCGGAGCTGGCCGCCGCGGCCCGGCTGGTGCTGGCCGGCCTGCTGGCCGCGCCGGACGGCCCGGTCCTGGTGGTGACGCTGGCCGCGGTGCTCGACTGCGGCGGCTCGACCGGGCGGGCGGCGGCCCGGCTCGGCCTGCACCGCAACACGGTGCTCGGCCGGGTGGAGCGCATCCGCGGCCGGGGCGTCGACTTCGACAACCCCGACCAGCGGCTGGCGCTCCACCTCGCCTGCTACGCGCTCCTCCCGGAGCTCCAGGCGGGCGGTCAGGCGGGCAGGGAGTAGACCTCGCCGGCCCGCCCGGCCGAGACCTGCCCGTCGAGCAGGTCGGCCCGCACCGCTTCGGGGTCGCGCCCGGCCGGGTCGCCGAACCCGCCGCCGCCACCGGTCGCGCAGCGGATGACGTCGCCCTTCCTCAGTTTCATGCCGTTGCACTTGAGCAGGCGGCGCTCGTCCTCGCGGCCGGGGTTGACCACGATCTCCGGCGGGGTGGCGTCGTGGCCGCCGAACAGGCCCCAGGCGGGCGTGAGCGAGCGCTCGAACCACAGCGACACCGTGCAGTCGTGCAGCGCGGTGTACTCGCGGACCACGCCGTTGCCGCCGCGGAAGCGGCCGGCGCCGCCGGAGTCGGGGCGGATGCGGTACTCGCCGATCCGGAACGGGTAGCGGGTCTCGAACACCTCGACCGGGATGTCCTTGAGCGAACCGTTCACATTGTTGATCAGCGCGGTCTCGCCGTCGGAGCCGTCCCAGGCGCCCCAGCCGCCGAGCGTGGCCTCCAGGCTGACGTAGTCGCGCCCGGTGCGCGGGTCGGTGCCGGCCAGCAGGACGATCATGGAGTCGCCGTGGCTGGCGCCGGCGACCTTGTCCGGCATGGCCGGGGCCAGCGCCTTGGCCACCATGTCGATGAGCAGGCCCAGGTGCGAGAAGTACCACTGGCAGGCGGCCGGGGCCACCGCGCCGAACACCGAGCCCTCCCTGACCTGCACGCTCATCGGGCGGAACGAGCCGCCGTTGCCGGGCACGTCCGGGCTGACCAGCAGCTTGTAGCCGACCCGGCAGGCCGAGACGGTCTGCGCGACGCCGCAGTTGACCGGGCCGACGGTCTGGTCGGCGGAGTCGCGGACGTCGAAGTCGATGTCCGAGCCGGACACGGTGATCCGCAGCCTGATCGGGATCGGGGTGTCCAGGTCGATGCCGTCGTTGTCGAGGCAGCCCTCGGCCTCGTACACGCCGTCCGGGATGGCCGCGATGACCTCGCGCTCCAGGACCTCGGTCTGGTTGAAGATCTCGTCGCGGGCGGCGCGGAGCGTCTCCAGCCCCCACCGGCGCACGATCTCCTCCAGGCGGGCCTGGCCCATCTTGATCGTGGCGATCATCGCGTGCATGTCGCCGCTGGTCTGGTACGGGAAGCGCACGTTCGTGGCGATCGTGCTCATCGCGCCGTGGACGTCCACGCCGCCCTCGACCAGCTTCTGCGGCCCGAGCCGCAGGCCCTCCTGGAAGATGTTGACCGAGTCCATGGAGCCGCCGGGGTCCTTGGAGCCGACGTCGATCCAGTGGGCGCGGGTGGCGGTGAAGCCGACCAGCTCCCCGTCCACGAACACCGGGCCGAAGATGGTCACGTCGTTGAGGTGGGTGCCGCCGAGGTAGCTGTCGTTGAGGATCCACACGTCGCCCGGCTGCCACACCTCCCGCCCGAACTGCTCCTCGGTGGCCTTGGTGCAGGTCTCCAGGTTGCCCAGGAAGATCGGCAGGCCGGCGGACTGGCCGAGCACCTGGTGCTGGTCGTCCAGCAGGGCGACGACGCAGTCGCCGCACTCGTAGATGATGGGCGTGTACGCCGACCGGATGAGCGTCGCGTTCATGTCGTCGGCCGCGGCAGCGAGCGCGTTGCGGATGATCTCGACGACGACCGGGTCGACGGTCCTGGTGTCCGTCACTGCTCCTCCTGGGTGTTGCGAATGACCAGCGAGCCGATGGGGTCGACCGACACCGAGAAACCGGGCGGGACGACGGTGGTGGCGGTGCTCTCCACGATGATCGCGGGGCCCTCGAAGGTGTGACCCGGGGCCAGCGCCTCGCGCCGGGCCAGGATCGTCGGGCGGGCCTGCCCGTCGAAGACGACCTCGCGCGTCTCGTGCGCGAAGTCCTGGCCGCCGGCCGGCTCGACCCGCTCGGCGGCGCCGCGGCCGAGGTCGCCGAAGGCGGTCGCGCGCAGCGTCACGAACTCGATGGGCGCGCCCAGGTTGGCGTGGCCGTAGCGGGTCTCGTGCTGCTGGGCGAAGCGCTTGGCGATGGTCTCGACGAAGCCCTCGGCGGCCGGCTCGTCGGCGTCGGCCAGCGGCACGGTGAGGGTGTACTCCTGGGCCGCGTACCGGATGTCCACGGCGTGCTCGACGCGGCGGTTGTCCTCCGGGACGCCCTCGCCGGCCAGCGAGGCCAGGCCCTCGGCGGACATCGCGCGCAGCCTGGCCGCCATGTCGGCGCCGTCGAGGTCGGCGTCGAGGTGGAAGTAGGTGTCGGAGAAGTCCTTGCGGATGTCGGTCTGCAACATGCCCCAGGCGGAGAACGCGCCGGGGAAGCGCGGCACCACGACCTCCTTGATGCCCAGCTCGCGGGCCAGGAAGACGGCGTGCATGGGGCCGGCGCCGCCGAAGGCGACCAGCGTGAACTCGCGCGGCTCGATGCCCCGCGAGACCGTGATGGTCCTGATGGCCTGGGCCATCTTGGCGTTGGCGACGTCGCAGACGCCCTCGGCGATGGCGAGGGTGTCCAGGCCGAGGCCCCGGCCGACGGTGTCGAGCGCGCGCCGGGCCGCCTCGGTGTCCAGCTCCAGCGTGCCGCCGGCGAACCAGTCCGGGTCGATGCGGCCGAGCACCAGGTTGGCGTCGGTCACGGTCGGCTCGGTGCCGCCGCGGCCGTAGCAGGCCGGGCCGGGGGTCGCGCCGGCCGAGCGCGGCCCGACCCGCAGGCCGCCCGCCTCCAGCCAGGCCACCGAGCCGCCGCCCGCGCCGATGGTGTGGATGTTGACGACGCTCATGAGCATCGGCAGGCCCTCGATGTTGGCCTCGGGCGAGATGTCCGGCTGCCCGTCGATGACCAGCGACACGTCGAACGAGGTGCCGCCCATGTCCACGCCGATGAGGTTGGGCCGCCCGATGGCGCGGGCCAGCTCCACGTCGCCCATCGCGCCGCCGACCGGGCCGGACAGCAGCGTCTGCAGCGGGCGGCGGCGGGCCGACTCGGCGGTCAGGATGCCGCCGGACGACTGCATGACGTGCATCGGGACGGTCAGGCCGCGCTCCTGGAGGTTGGCCTCCAGCCGCTCCAGGTAGCGGCGCACCACCGGGCCGGTGTACGCCTCGACCACGGCCGAGGAGGTGCGCTCGTACTCGCGCCACTCCTTGGCCGCCTCGTGCGACAGCGACACCGTCACCTCGCCGCCCAGCTCCTCCAGCAGGATGTCCCTGGTCCGCAGCTCGTGCGCCGGGTCCAGGTAGCTGAACAGGTACGCCACCGCGATCGCGCCGAACCCGCCCTCGCGGTAGCGGCGGGCGGCCTCGCGCACGGCCTGCTCGTCCAGCGGCTCCAGCTCCTCGCCCGCCGCGTCGAAGCGGCCGCCGATCTCCACGATGTCGCGCTTGGGGACGAGCGGCTCGGGCTTGCGGAAGTGCAGGTCGTACAGGCGGGTACGCGGGCCGCGGGCGATGTGGTACTGGTCGCCCGCGCCCTTGGAGGCCAGCAGCAGCACCTTGACCCCGCGCCGTTCGAGGAAGGCGTTGAGTCCCTGGGTGGTGCCGTGCACGGTGAACGAGATGTCGGCGGGTGAGTCCACCAGGGACTCCAGCGCGGTCAGCACGCCCCTCGTCAGATCGTCGGGCGTGGTGGACGACTTGCCGACGTGGTAGCGGCCGGTCGTCTCGTCGTACCCGATGACGTCGGTGAACGTGCCGCCGATATCCATGGACACCCGGTATCGGCTCATGGGCGAGCTCCTCTCTGCAAGGCGGTGACCGCGACGGTAACCCGGCGGGGAGCGCCGGGGATGTGCGCGGCGACCACTCCCCCGCCGGTTCACCGTGCCCGGGGCCCTGTCGGGCGGTGCGGGGCTGGTGGAGACTGGCGCGGCACGTCGGCGGACAGGAGGGGAGGCGCGCGTGGCGGGGCCGCCGTACCTGGGGGGCGAGCAGATCGGGCGCATGTTGCCGATGGAGCACGCGGTGATGGCGCTGGAGGCGGCCTTCCGCGCGGGCCCGCCGGCCCCGGACGCGACCGCCGCCCGCGCCGCGCTGCCGGGCGGCGAGCTGCTGCTCGCGGCGGCCGCCCACGGCCCCTGGTCCGCCGCCCGCCTCACCGCCCCGCCGGGCGGGACGGCGGCGGTGCTCGTGCTGTTCGACGCCGGCCTGCGCGCCCGCCTGCTGCTCGACGCCCGCGCGCTGGCCGTGCTGCGGGCGGCGGCGGCCAGCGCGCTCGCGACGCGGCACCTGGCCGCGGCCGACGCCGGGACGCTGGTGGTGCTGGGCGCCGGCGCGCACGCCCGTGCCCACGCGCGGGCCGTGCTCGCGGTGCGCCAGCCCGGCGAGGTGCGCGTCGTCGCCGAGGACGGCCGGCGGGCGGCGCGGCTGGCCGAGGAGCTGAGCGCCGAGCAGGGCTGCGCGGCCGTCCCGGGCCGCCCCGAGGACGTGGAGGGGGCCGACATCGTGTGCGCCTGCGTCCCCGGTGCCCTGTCCGCCGGGCCGCCTCCGGCGCCGGGCGCGCACGTCAACACGATCGACGCCGGTCCGCCGTCCCTGGCCGGGCGACGGCCGTACGTGGTGGCCGAGCACGCCGGCGTGCCGGGCTGCGACACCGACCTGCACCGCGTCCTGACCGGCCAGGGGGCGCCGCCGCCCGGCGCGCCGACGTTGTTCGTCTCGGCGGGGCTGCTCGCCGAGGAGCTGACCCTGGCCGCCGCGCTCGCCGCCCGGCTGCCCGCCTGAACGGCGGGCGGCACCGGCACCGGCATCGGACCCCGGGCCGGCGCTGAACCCGGGGGCCGCCCGCCGCGTACCCCCGTACATGCGCTTGAGGACGGCCGCAGCGGCCCTGCTGATCGCTTCGCTCACGATGCTCACCGGCTGCGCGGCGGCCGGCGCCGACCCCGGCTACTCCGAGGCCGACGTACGGTTCAGCCAGCAGATGATCGCCCACCACCGCGAGACCATCCACCTGGCCGAGCTGGCCGCCGAGCGCGGGTCCGGCGCGTACGTGCGGGAGCTGAGCGCCCGGATCATCCCCGGCGAGAAGGCCGACATCACCACCATGTCGGGCTGGCTCACGTCCTGGAAGCAGCCGGTGCCGGCGGAGGAGCCCTCGACGGCGGCCACCGAGCTGAAGGCCGGGCCGGGCTTCGACCAGGGGTGGCTGACGATGATGTCCGCGCATCTGGAGCACGGCGTCCACATGGCCAAGGAGGTCCAGGCGGCGGGCCGGCACCAGCCCACCCGCGAGCTGGCCGGCCGCATCATCACGACGCAGACCGGCGAGATCGCGGAGATCGCCGGGCACCTGGGCTGAGGGCCGTCAGCCGCCCGCTCCGTGGAACAACCTGGCCACCAGGCCGTGGAGCTGGGCGCGCTCGTCCGGTGACAGCGGCGCCAGCCGCTCCCGCTCCGTCTCGGCGACGGCCGCCCTGGCCCGGGCCAGCCGCCGGCGCCCGGACGGGGTGAGGGTGACCCGGTAGCGGCGGCGGTCGGCCGGGTCGCGCTCGCGGGCGGCCAGGCCCTCGCGGAGCAGGCCGTCCATGATCCGTACCATGTCGCTCGGGTCCGCCCCGAGCCGCCCGCCCACCTCGCGCTGGGCCGCCGGGCCGGTGTCGGCGAGCGTGGCCAGCACGGCGAACTCCCACAGGCTCAGCCCGGTCTCGGCGGCCAGCCGCGCCGCGACCGCCCGCCGGCCGGCCACGCCGACCTTGTGCAGCACGAACGTGGTGGTCTCCAGCAGGGTCGGCGGCAGCTCCATGCCGCCCCATAGTAGGCTCCTTCCAATAGTTGGTAGTCACCCACTAATGGAAGGACCCGGATGGACGCCCTCTACCCCCGCCTGCTCGTGCGCGACTTCCCGGCCGGCGTCGCCTTCTACACGGCGGTGCTGCGCGAGCTGCACGGCGTGGACCCGGTCAAGGTGATCCCCGCGGCCGGCTACGCCAACTGGGACCTCGACGGCGGGACCGGCCTCGTGCTGTTCGCCCGCGCGGCGGTCGCCGCCGCCGTCGGCACCGGCGGCCTGCCCGAGAGCGCCCCGCCGGCGCAGGACGCGGCGATGCTGGTCATGCGGGTGGACGACGTGGACGCCGCGGCCGCCTGCCTGGCCCGGCACGGCGCGACGCTCGCCGCCGCCCCCCAGGACCGGCCCGAGTGGGGGCCGGGCCTGCGCACCGCCCACCTGCGCGACCCGGAAGGGCACCTCATCGAGGTCCAGTCCTATTGACCCCTCCTGATCCCTCCTGATCCTCCCGACCCTCCCGGCCCGGAGCGCGGGCGCGACATGGAACGCGCCGCCGGAGGGTAGAGTGCAGGCAACGCGGGTGGGCGGTGGCCCGGCTGTGCCCCGAGACCCTCGTCAGGAGGGGCCATGATCTCCTTGGCCGGCGGTGACACCTACGTCACACCCGTCCTGCACCCGTTCGGGCTGCGGCTGAGCGGCCAGATCGACCGCGACACCCGCCACCTGCTGGCCCGCTCGCTGACGTGGGCCGCGCGGATGAGCGACGGCGACCTCCACCTCGACCTGGGCGCGCTGGCGTTCATCGACGCGGGCGGGCTGCGGCTGATCGTGACCTGCGCGGCCGAGCTGCCCGCGCCGCGCCGGGTCGTGCTCCGACCGGCCACTCCCCTGGTCGGCAAGCTGCTGGTGCTGCTGGGCTGGCAGGTCGGCGGCGACCTGCGGCTGTACTCGGCGGGCGTCGCCGTGCCGGAGGCCGCAAACGCGCGCAGGGACCCGCAGCCGGAGAGGGACCCGCAGCCGGACCGGCCCTGAGCGGCCCCGGTCGGCCCTGATCAGCCCCGGTCGGCCCCGGTCGGTCCCGGCGGGCCCTGGTCAGGACACCGATCGGCGTTCGCCGTCGTGCCGTGCCGCGCGCTCGTCGTGCCGGACCGCGTGCCCGTCGTGCCGGACCGCGTGCCCGTCGCCGTGCCTGCCGGAGCGCTCGCCGTGGTGCCGGGTCGCGGGCGCCGCCGCCGGGCGGTGGACCGTCAGGCTGAGCCGGGAGCCGAGCCCGGTCTGCTCCAGCGTGACCTCGTCGCACAGGCGCTGGATCACCCACAACCCGAACCCGTGCCCGCGCGTCGGGTCCACCCGTGCCCCGGCCAGGTGCTCGCGGCTGAGCCGCCCCGCCGTGTCCAGGATCTCGACGGTGATGCCGTCGTCGTGCCCGCGCGCGGTGACCAGGCCAGCCCGGCCGCCGTGGTCGAGGACGTTGGTGACCGCCTCGTTCACGGCCAGCACCAGCTCCTCCAGCCGTTCACCCTGGAGACCGGCGTGCCGTCCGCAGACCTCGACGAGGTCCCGGATGAAGCCTAGATCGGCGCTGACCGGGCAGCGCAGCTCGAACCGCATGCTCATAACCGTCATGCCCGCGCTGGTGGGAGTCGGAGGTGAAACTTTCACGGGCCCTTCTCCGGTTACCCGGCGGCCGATCGTTAAACGCCGCCGCCGGGAAGGGAGGCTTCCCTGCCTGGTCACGCCGATGATCCGCGACCGGCTCGCCGTCACAACCAGCCGAAGGACTTGGTGACGGCCTTGCGCCAGCCGGCGTACGCCCGCTCCCGCTCCTCCGGGCCCCACGACGGCTCCCACCGGCGGTCCTCCGCCCAGTGGGAGCGCAGCTCGTCGAGATCCCGCCAGTAGCCCACCGCCAGCCCGGCCGCGTACGCCGCCCCCAGCGCGGTCGTCTCGGCGACCACCGGCCGGCTGACCGGCACCCCGAGGATGTCGGACTGGAGCTGCATGCACAGGTCGTTGGCGGTCACGCCGCCGTCCACCCGCAGCACGTCCAGCACCACCCCGGAGTCCCGCTGCATGGCCTCGACCACGTCGCGGCTCTGGTAGCAGATCGCCTCCAGGGTGGCCCGGGCGAGGTGGGCGTCGGTGTTGTAGCGCGACAGCCCGACCACGGCGCCCCGGGCGTCGGCCCGCCAGTACGGCGCGAACAGCCCCGAGAAGGCCGGGACGAAGTACACTCCGCCGTTGTCGGCGACCTGCCGCGCCAGCACCTCGCTCTGGGCCGCCGAGGTGATGATGTGCAGCTGGTCGCGCAGCCACTGCACGGCCGAGCCGGTCACCGCGATGGAGCCCTCCAGGGCGAAGACGGCCGGCTGGTCGCCGAACTTGTAGGCGACGGTGGTGAGCAGGCCGCTGTCCGAGCGCACCCGGTCGGTGCCGGTGTTGAGCAGCAGGAAGTTGCCGGTGCCGTAGGTGTTCTTGGCCTCGCCCGGCGAGAAGCAGACCTGGCCGACGGTGGCGGCCTGCTGGTCGCCGAGGATCGCGGTGAGCGGGACCTCCCCGCCGAGCGGGCCGTAGCGGGAGGTGACGCCGTAGGCGCCGGGGTCGGACGACGGGCGGATCTCGGGCAGCATCGCGCGCGGCACGCCGAAGAACGACAGCAGCTCCTCGTCCCAGTCGAGCGTGCCGAGGTCCATCAGCATGGTGCGGCTGGCGTTGGTCACGTCGGTGACGTGCACGCCGCCGTTGGGGCCGCCGGTGAGGTTCCACAACGTCCAGGTGTCGGTGGTGCCGAAGACGGCCTCGCCGCGCTCGGCGTCCGCGCGCACGCCCTCGACGTTCTCCAGGATCCACTGGATCTTCCCACCGGAGAAGTACGCCTCCGGCCGCAGGCCCGTACGGTCGCGGATGACCTGGCCCCGGCCGTCCCGCTCCAGCGCGGCGGCGATCCCGCTGGTGCGGGTGTCCTGCCAGACGATCGCGTTGCAGTAGGGCCGGCCGGTGCGCCGGTTCCACACGACCGTGGTCTCGCGCTGGTTGGTCAGGCCCAGCGCGGCCAGGTCGCGGTCGCTCAGCCCGGCGCGTTGCAGCGTGGTCTGGATCACGGCGGCGGTCCGGGTCCAGATCTCGATCGGGTTGTGCTCCACCCAGCCCGCCCGGGGCAGGATCTGCTCGTGCTCCAGCTGGAACTTGGCGACCTCGGCGCCCTCGCGGTCGAAGATCATGAACCGGGTGCTGGTGGTGCCCTGGTCCACGGCGCCCACGAAGTCAGGCATCTCGTACTCCCTCAGTCGGACGGCTTCACGGTGTCGCGGTCCGCCTCCCGGGGGAGGTGGCGGGCGATGCACGCCTGGTAGAGGCCGGCCCCGATGACCCCGCCGACCAGCGGGCCGACGATGGGCACCCAGAAGTAGAGCCCGCCGTACTGGTCGCGCCAGGCGCCGCCGTAACCGGTGAGGAAGCTCGCCAGGCGCGGCCCGAAGTCGCGGGCCGGGTTGATCGCGTAGCCGGCGTCGGTGCCGAGCGCCATGCCGATCCCGACGACGAGCAGGCCGACGACGAACGGGCCGAGGTTCGCGCCGGGCGCCATGTTGAGCGTGTCGGACAGGGCGAAGAGCACGAAGAGCAGGACGGCGGTGCCGATGACCTGGTCGCGCAGCGCGCCCCACTGGCCGACCGGCAGGGTGCCGTTGCCCGGCAGTGTGGAGAACACGCCCTGGGTCTTGAGCGTGTGGCCGGGATCGACGGCGGAGAGGACCTCGGTGTAGTTCCAGCGGATCAGCAGCGCGCCGGCGAAGGCGCCGGCGGTCTGGGCCAGCGCGTACGGCACGACCTTGCGCCACTCGAACCCGCGGAAGACGGCGAACCCGAGCGTGACCGCCGGGTTGAGGTGCGCCCCCGTGGTGCGGCCGGCGACGTAGACGCCGAGCATGACCCCGATGCCCCAGGCCCAAGCGATGCTGTCGTGGCCGCCGAGACCGCCCGCGACGACCTGCGCGACGACACCGGCGCCGAACACGATGAGCACCATCGTCCCGGCGAACTCGGCGATCAGCTCACCGGCCAGCTCTCTGCTGCGTGGCGCCACCGCCACCTCCCTTCAGCTCAGGTGAGCCTTCCCCCTTTCAGGGAATGCATACGACTCGTACGCGATCTGTCACGGAAAGTGAGCATATGGCGATGGGGATGACCAGCGCGCTCGACGCGCGCAGCCGCCAGGACCACCTCGACCAGCTCCGCGCGCGGACCTTCGACGTGCTGGTGGTCGGCGGCGGGGTGACGGGCGCGGGCGCGGCCCTGGACGCCGCCTCGCGCGGCCTGCGGGTCGCCCTGGTGGAGAGCCGGGACCTGGCGGCCGGCACGTCGAGCCGGTCCAGCAAGCTGATCCACGGTGGGCTGCGCTACCTGGAGCAGTTCGACTTCAAGCTGGTGCGCGAGGCGCTGAAGGAGCGCGACCTGCTGGTGTCGCGGCTGGCCCCGCACCTGGTGCGGCCGGTCACGTTCCTGTACCCGATCCGCAACCGGGTGATCGAGCAGCCGTACGTGGCGGCGGGGCTGACCCTGTACGACGCGCTGGAGGGCGTGCGCCGGCCCATGCCCCGGCACCGCAACCTGTCGCTGAAGGAGGCCCGCCGCCTGGTGCCCGGCCTGCGGACCGACGCGCTGAGCGGCGGCATGATCTACTACGACGCCCAGGTGGACGACGCCCGCTTCACCCTCGCCCTGGCCCGCACGGCCGCCGCGCACGGCGCGGTGATCACGACGCGCACGTCGGTGACGGAGATGCTGCGCGACGAGCGCGGCGAGCGCGTGGTCGGCGCCCGCGTCCGCGACGAGGAGAGCGGCGCCGAGATCGAGGTGACCGCCGACGCCGTGGTGGTGTGCGCCGGCGTGTGGACCGGCCCGGTGACCTCCCTGCCGGGCGGGGCCGAGCCCGGCTTCCGGGTCAGGATGTCGAAGGGCGTGCACGTCATGGTGCCCGGCGAGGCCATCGACTCGCACACTGGCATGATCATCCGTACCGAGAAGAGCGTGTTGTTCATCATCCCGTGGACCAGGCGCCGGTGGATCGTCGGCACCACGGACACCCCGTGGGAGGGCGACCGCGCCGAGCCCGCCGCCACCGGCGAGGACGTCGACTACATCCTCCAGCACGCCAACGACGTGCTGGCCAGGCCGCTGACCCGCGACGACGTCGTGGGCCTGTTCGTCGGGCTGCGCCCGCTGGTGGCCGCCGACGAGAGCACCTCGACGACCAAGCTCTCCCGCGAGCACGTGGTGGACGTGCCGATCCCCGGCCTGGCGGCGATCGCCGGGGGCAAGTACACGACGTACCGGATCATGGCCAGGGACGTGATCGACGCCGCGCTCGAAGGCTACGACGTGCCCGGCTCCGTCACCGACCGGCTGCCGCTGATCGGCGCCGACGGGCTGCCCGCGCTGGAGCTGTCCGTGGACCGGCTGGCCGAGGACCACGATCTCGAACCCGAGACCGTGCGCTACCTCGTCCGCCGCTACGGCACCCTCGCCCTGGAGGTGCTCGACCTCGTCGCCCGCGACCCCGCGCTCGCCGAGCCGCTGATCGAACCGGGACCGTGGCTGCGGGCCGAGGTGTGCTACGCCGTCACCCACGAGGGCGCGCTGCACGCCGAGGACATCGTCGCGCGGCGCACCCGGATGCTCATCGAGTCCAGCGAGCTGGCCGAGCAGGCGGCGCCGCTGATCGCCGAGCTGATGGCCGGTCTGCTCGGCTGGGACGAGCAGCGGGTGGAGCAGGAGGTGGCCGCGTGCCGGCGGCTGGTGGAGGCGGAACACACCGCCCTGGCCGAGGCCAGGACCGCCGCCCGCGACCTGGCCGGCACCTGACCGCACTTGCCCGGCCACCGGGCGGGCCACGCCGCCACCGACCCGGGCGCGGCCATCGGGCGGGGCACGCCGCCACCGGCCCGGGCGCCGCTACCGGCCCAGGCGCGGCCACCGGTCCGGGCGCGCGGTTACCTGGCCGGGGCGGCCGTCTCCGCGTGCGCGCGCACGCCGGCCAGCACCATCCCGTCGGCCGGGCGGGCCGGGATGCGGCGCAGCGAGATGCCGAGGTCCTGCGGCGGGACGTCGTACTCCAGCCGCGCCAGCCGGATCACCAGCTCGCGCAGGAGCGTGACGGTGATGTCGTCACCCGGGCAGCGGTGGCTGGTGCGCGGGTCGCCGCCGCCCTGCGGGACCAGCTCGTAGGGGTCGATCGGGCGGTCGAGGAAACGCTCCGGGTCGAAGGTGTAGGGCTCGGGCCACAGCCCGGGGTCGTGGTTCTGGCCGTACAGGTCGAGCAGCACCAGCGATCCCTCGGGGATGTCGTGGCCGCGCCAGGTCAGGTCGCGCGCCGCCAGCCCGCCGACGAACGGCGCGAGCGGGTAGAAGCGCCGCACCTCCTGGCTGAACGCCTCGGCGAAGGCCCGGTCGCCCGCGCGCAGCCGCGCCCGGTGCTCCGGCCAGCGGTGCAGCGCGTGGGCCGCGTACGCGACGAACCAGGTGACGGCCACGGTGGGCCGGATGACGTTGAGCAGTTCCACCGCCGCCACGCGCGGGTCGAGCCGCTCGCCGTGGGCGTCGGCGTGCCGGGCGGCCGCGGCCGCCGCCGAGTCGGCGGGCACGTGGACCGCGCCGCGGCGCACGTCCTCCAGCAGGCGCGCGAACCGGGCCTCCTGGCGGGCGCGGGCCCGCCGGGCGCGCCAGTGGCGCGGGCCGGGCGTGGCGAAGCCGTCCACCATGGCCACGCAGTCGGCGGCCAGGTCGTCGGCCTCGGCGCTGGTCATCGGGACGCCCACCCAGCCGGTGACGGCGCGGCCCAGCACGCGGGCGGCCGCGTCGAAGAGCACGACCCGGTCCTGGCCCGCCCACTCGGCCACGGCCTCGTCCCAGGCGGCGGTGGTGCGGCGGGTCAGGTCGGCGACGCCGTCGGGGGTCATCAGCGACAGGAACATGGCCTTGCGGACGCGGTGGTCGGCGCCGTCCAGGGTGTGCACGGCGCCGTGGCCCGTCAGCGTGCCGCGCACCGGCTCGGGGAGGGCGCCGTGCCGGCGGACGTGGTCCTCGTCGTAGAAGAAGCGGGCGGCCTCCGGCCCGCACAGGCCCGTCGCGCGGCGGCCCAGGACGCGGGTACGGGCGACGCCGTCCGGGGCCTCGCGGCGGCGGGCGGGGAGCCAGCCGTAGCCTTCCAGGAGCATGAGCGGGGTGTTGTCGAGAGGCATCGGCCTCTGGTTCCCCAGGTGGCGGCGCCGAAACGACCGCGGACGGAGCCCGGCAGGCGCGGGCCCGGCACGGGCCACGCGCGGGCCACGCACGGGCCACGCACGGGCCACGCACGGGCCACGCGCGGACCAGGCGCGGACCAGGCGCGAGCCAGGCGCGGGGCCGGTCACGGATCAGGCGCGGGTCAGGCGCCGCCGTCCTCGGTCTCGGGCTGGGGACGCCAGGTCACCAGGTCCTGCCAGCGCCGCCGGACCTGCTGGGCGCGCTCCCCCGCCTCGTGGGCGCGGTGCGCGACCCGCTCGGCGCGGCGGCCCGTCTGCTGGGCCTGCTGGACGGGCGGCGTGCCGGGCCCGAACCGGAACTCGACCTCGTCGGCCGGCTGCCGGGAGCGCCGCTGGAGGCGGGCGAAGTGGCGCTCGGCCGCCTCGGCGGAGGGCAGCTCCAGCACGGCGGCGACGCCGGCCCAGTCGAGGCCGGCGGCGCGGGCGGCCAGGAGCAGCCGGTGCTCCAGCCGGTCCACGTCGAGCCGGAGCGCCTGGACGACCACCAGGGCGGAGGCGAGGTCCGGCTCGGCGGCGCGGCCCCGGCTCGCGGCGCCGATGGCCTCGGTGATCGCCTCGACGTCGGGCATCGGCTGCTTGCGGGTCTGCCAGAACAGGCGGTTGACGCCGGTGGCGTACCGGTCGGTCAGATGGGCGCGGGCCGCCCGTACGAGTTCCGGCGGCTGCGCCGGAGGGAGCGGGCCCCCGTCCGGGTCGCCGTCTTCCTGCTGGTTCAGCAGCCGGATCACCGTCCCACCGGAGGAGTGAGCGTCAGACGTTTCACATACCCACATCGCGCCCCGTGATGCGTCACCGGCACCGCCGGCACGGCAGCGGGCCCTTGACAGGAGAGGGACGGCGGCTCACTATCTTCACCACTAACTTTATTGCTGAAGAAAGTCCGGACACATGGCAGGTACGGACCGCGGCGATCTCACCAGGACGGCGATCCTCGCCCTCCTCGGCACCCTGGGCCCGCTGAGCCGCAGCGAGATGGCCCGCGAGCTGGACCTCAGCCCGGCCACCGTCACGCAGCTCACCAAGGAGCTCATCGGGCACGGGATGCTGGAGGAGCTGGACCACAGACCCTCGCGCGGCGGCCGGCCGGCCCGGCGGCTCGGGCTGGTGGGTGACGCCGGGCGGGCGCTGGGCGTGAAGGTGACGGCCGATCACCTGGTGCTGGTGGACGTCCGGCTCGACGGCGAGGTGCTCGGCTCCTGGCAGGTCCCCTACGACCCGGCGGCCCCCGACGCCCTGGACCACCTGGCCGGTGCGGTGGAGTCGGTGGTCCGCGCGATCCCGGAGGCGCCGCCGCTGCTCGGGGTGGGGGTCGGCGTGCCGGGCAGCGTGGACGACCAGGCGGTGGGGACGGTCAGCACACCGACGTTCGGCTGGCAGGCCATGCCGGTCGGCGAGCGGCTGCGCCGCCGGCTCGAACTGCCCGTCCTGGTGGAGAACGACGTGAACGCGCTGGCCGCCGCCGAGCGCCTGTACGGGCGGGGCCGCACGCACCGCGACTTCCTGGTGATGACGATCGGGCGCGGCGTCGGCGCGGCCATCGTCGCGGACGGCCGGATCTACCGGGGGGCGCGCGGGGGCGCGGGCGAGTTCGGCCACCTGCCGGTCGATCCCGGCGGGCCGCGCTGCGGGTGCGGGGCGCGGGGCTGCCTGGAGGCGTTCGTCGGATCGGCGGGCCTGCTCGCCGCGGCCCGCGCCAGGGGCTGCGCCGGGACCGGTTCGGTGGCCGGGCTCGCCCGGGCCGCCGAGGCGGGCGACCCGGCGGCGCGCGAGGTGTTCGCCGAGGCCGGGGCGATCCTGGGCCGGGCGGCGGCGGGGCTGGTCAACGTGGTGGACCCGGAGGTGGTCGTGGTGCTGGGCGAGGGCACGGCCGGCTGGCCGCTGTGGCGGCCGGGCTTCGAGCCGGCGCTGCGGGCGCAGCTGTACCCGGACCGGCGCGGCATCCCGGTCGAGGTGGAGAGCTGGGGTGACACGAGCTGGGCGCAGGGCGCGGCGGCCCTGGTGCTGGCCACCCCGTTCGACGCGGCCGGCGCGGCGGGCGAGCAGGGCCGCCTGGTCCGCGCCCGCCTGATCGAAGCCGCCTTATGAACGGCGGGCGAGCAGGACCGGCTGATCCACGCCCGCCGGATCCGCACCCGCCGGATCCGCATCCACCGGATCCGCATCCACCGGATCCGCACCCACCGGATCCGCACCCTCCTGCTCCGCCCTCGCCGCGGCGGCGCCGCTGGCGCTACGCGGGCACGGTCGCGTTCTTCCTGCTGCCGAGCCTCGTCCCGCTCGCCCTCTACACGCTGATCCCGATGGCCGGCTCGCTCTGGACGAGCCTGCACGAGTGGGACCTCATCACCGACATGCGCTGGGTGGGCCTGCGCAACTACGCCGACCTCCTCGGCGACCCCGGCACCCGCGCCGCGTTCCTGCACACGCTGTACTTCATCGCGGGTTACCTCCCCCTCGTCTACGCCGGCGGTCTCGGCCTGGCGCTGCTGCTCGACCACGCGATGCCCGCCCGCGCCCTGCTGCGCGGCGTGTACTTCCTGCCGGTGATCACGAGCTGGGTGGTCGTCGCGCTGATGTGGAAGTGGCTGCTCAACCCGGCCAGCGGCATCGTGAACCGGGCGCTCGGCCTGGCGGGGGTGCACGGCCCGGGCTGGTGGACCGATCCCGGCTGGGCGATGCCGTCGATCATCCTCGCCTCGGCGTGGAAGGACCTCGGCTTCGTGATGATCATCCTGCTGGCCGGGCTGCAGGCGATCCCGCGCGAGTACCAGGAGGCCGCGATGGTGGACGGCGCGACGGCCTGGCGCAGGTTCCGGCACATCACGCTGCCGCTGCTGTCGCCCTCGACGTTCTTCGTGGTGGTGATCTCGCTGATCAACGGCTTCCAGGTGTTCGACCAGGTCAAGATCATGACGAACGGCGGGCCGGGCGGCACGACGCAGGTGGTGGTCTCGCAGATCTACGACCTCACCTTCCGCTACGGCCGGGCCGGCGCGGCCTCGGCGCTGTCGTGGCTGCTGTTCGTGCTCGTGCTGCTGGTGACCGTCGTGCAGATCCGCGGCCAGCGGCGGTGGGTGACCTATGGCTAGGGCGATCCGCTACCTGCTGGTGGGCCTCGGCGCGCTGGCCATGCTGTTCCCGTTCGGCTGGGCGGTGATCACCTCCGTCACGCCGGGCGACGCCGTGCTGGCGGTGCCGCCCGACCTCACCCCCGAGGGCGCGAGCCTGGACGCCTACGGCCGGCTGCTGGAGACGCTTCCGTTCTGGCGCATCGTGCTCAACAGCGCCTGGATCGGCGCCGCCTCCACCGCGTCCCAGCTGCTCACCAGCGCGATGGCGGCCTACGCCTTCGCGCGGCTGCCCTTCCCCGGGCGGGGCGCGCTGTTCGCGGTCTACCTGGCGACGCTGATGATGCCGCTGCCGGTGCTGGTCGTGCCGCTGTTCCTGGAGATGCGCCTGTTCAACCTGGTGGACACGTACTACGCGCTGCTCGCGCCGACGTTCGCCTCGGCGTTCGGGGTGTTCCTGCTGCGGCAGGCGATCAACCAGGTGCCCAGGGAGTTCGACGAGGCGGCGGTGCTGGACGGCGCCGGGCACGTGCGCATCTTCGTGTTCGTGGTGCTGCCGCTGATCCGGCCGGCCCTGGCCACGTTCGCCATCTTCGGCTTCATGGCGAGCTGGAACAGCTACCTCTGGCCGCTGATCATCATCAAGTCGCCGGAACTCATGACGCTGCCGCTGGGCCTGGCCACCCTGCACGGCCAGTTCACCACGCAGTGGGACGTGGTGATGGCGGGCTCGGTCGTCAGCGTCGTCCCGATCCTCGTCCTGTACGTCTTCGCCCAGAAGCACGTCATCGCCAGCGTGGCGCAGAGCGGGCTCAAGTGAAGGAGACCCCATGTCACGACATCTCAGGATCGCGACGGCCGGCGCCGCGGCCGCGCTGCTGCTCGCCACCGCCTGCTCGCAGGGCTCGGCCAGCCGGGGCTCCACCGGCGCGGACGGCAGGGTGACGCTGCGGTACTCCACCTTCTCGGCCGCGCCCGACCACCTCAAGGACCTCGACACCATCGTCAGGTCCTTCGAGAAGGAGAACCCGGGCGTGACCGTGGCGGTCGAGACCGCCCCCTTCGACCAGTACTTCACCAAGCTGCAGACCAGCATCGCGGGCGGCACCGCGCCGGACGCCTTCGAGCTCAACTACGAGAACTTCGTCACCTACGCCGCCGCCGGCTCGCTGCTCGACCTCGGCACGGTGGCCGGCGACGGCGGCACCTCGGGGTACGCCCCGCAGTCGCTGGACGCCTTCAAGCACGACGGCAAGCAGTACGCGCTGCCCGCCTCCTTCTCCACGGTCGTGCTCTTCTACAACAAGGACCTGTTCGAGGCGGCCGGCGTGGCCCCGCCCACCGCCTCCTGGACGTGGGCCGACGAGCAGGCCGCCGCCGAGCGGCTGACCGACCGGAAGAAGGGCGTGTTCGGCGACTTCCAGCCGGTGCAGTTCTTCGAGTTCTACAAGACGCTCAAGCAGGCGGGCGGCGCGTTCCTGTCCCCCGACGACAGGAAGGCGACCTTCGACGGCCCGGCCGGCGTCCGGGCCGCGACCTGGCTGGTGTCGAAGGTGGGCAGGACGATGCCGACCGAGGCCGAGATCGGCGGCACCGCCGACTACGACACGAACCTGTTCAAGTCCGGCAAGCTCGCCCTGTGGCACAACGGCATCTGGCAGTTCGCGGGCCTGAAGGACGTGCCGTTCCGGTGGGACATCGTCGTCGAGCCGGGTGACCGGGCCAAGGCCAGCGCCGTCTTCCACAACGCGGTGGCCGCCTCCGCCACCACCAGGCACGCCAAGGAGGCGTGGGCCTGGGCCCGCTACCTGTCGGCCTCGGACGTCGCGGCCACCACCCGCATCCGCTCGTCGTGGGAACTGCCGCCGATCTCCGACCAGCGGGTGCTGGCCGGCTACCTCAAGGACCCCGAGCCGGCCAACCGGCAGGCGGTCTTCGACTCGCTCAAGTCCATCGCGCTGCCGCCGGTGATCAAGCGCCAGCAGGAGATGCAGGACGCGGTGACCAGGCAACTGGGCGAGGCCGCCGCCGGGCGCACGTCGGTCCAGGCCGCGCTCAAGGCGGCCGCCGCCGAGGTGGACGCGCTGCTCGGCTAGCCGCGCCGCCCGGCCGGGCCGTCCCGTCCGGCCGTACCGAGGGGAGTTCCGTTGTCGCTCGTCGCGCACAGCCTCGACGTCATCAGGCGTTTCCAGGCGCCCTCCGGGGCCTACCCGGCCTCGCCCACCTTCTCCGCCTACCGCGGCTACTCGTGGCTGCGCGACGGCGCGTTCATCGCCGAGGGGGCGAGCAGGCACGGCGACGTGGCCGGCGCGGACGCCTTCCACGCCTGGTCCGCGCGGGTGGTGGGGGACCGCGCGGGCCAGGTGGAGGCGCTGGTGGCGCGGGCGGCGCGCGGCGAGCCGATCCCGGCCGCCGAGATGCTGCCCACCCGGTTCACGCTGGACGGCGTGGCCGGCGCGGACGCCTGGTGGGACTTCCAGCTCGACGGGTACGGCACGTGGCTGTGGGCGCTGCGCGAGCACGCCGCCCGGCACGGCACGGCGCCGGCCGGCGTCGAGAAGGGCGTCAGGACGGCGGCCCGCTACCTGAGCGCGTTCTGGCACCGGCCCTGCTACGACTGGTGGGAGGAGCACCTGGAGCAGCGCCACGTGGCCACGCTCGGCGCGGTCCACGCGGGCCTGCGGGCGGCCGCCGCGCTCGGCGTGCTGAGCGCGTCGGAGTCGGCGGCGGCCGGCGAGGCGGTGGCGGGCATCGCCGGGCTCGTGGCGCGCGAGGGCGTGACCCCGGAGGGGCACCTGCGCAAGTGGCTCGGCGGCGACGCGGTGGACGCGAGCCTGCTGGCCTGCGTGGAGCCGTTCGGGCTGTACCCGGCGGGGCATCCGGTCGGCGCGGCCACGGTCGCCGAGGTCGAGCGGCGGCTGGCCCGCGACGGCGGCGTGTACCGCTACCTGGCCGACACCTTCTACGGCGGGGGCCGGTGGCCGCTGCTGTCGGGGCTCCTCGGCTGGAACCACGCCCGGGCGGGACGGCGGGTGGAGGCGGCGCGGTACCTGGGGTGGATGGCGGCGCAGGCGACCCCGGAGGGCGACCTGCCCGAGCAGGTGGCCGGGCCGCTGCTGGCCCCGGAGCGGCGGCGGGAGTGGCTGGAGCGGTGGGGGCCGGTGGCGACGCCGCTGCTGTGGTCGCACGGCATGTACCTGATCCTGGCCGACGAGCTGGGGGTGACGTCGTGATCCGGCACCGGCCCCACGGCTCGGGGCATCCGTACGCGGAGGGCGAGGACCAGCGCGTCCCGGCCCGGCCGCTGGCCGGCGAGCGCGTCGAGCTGCGGGTACGGGCCGCGGCGGCGGTGACCGCCGTGGTGTGCGAGTGGACGGTGGACGGCGGCGCCCCCGTCGAGCTCCCCCTGACCAGACGCCCCGCCCCCGGCACCGCGGGAACGGCCGCGGATACGGGCGCGGGCGCGGGCGCGGCCGGAGCGGGGACGGCGGGGGCTGGTGGGGTGGAGGGCGGCGGGCATCTGGCGGCGGCGCAGGCGAGGGCCGCGCGGGCGACGGCGGGCGCGTGGGCGGTACGCACGCCCGCGCTGCGCGGCGGCCACCGCTACGCCTACCGCTTCCGCGCCACCACGGCCACCGGCGCCACCCGCCGCACCGGCTGGTTCGCGGTGACGGCGGCCACCTGGTCGGCGGCGGGCGGCAAGCTGACGGTCACCGGCGCCGGCCGGGTCGTCCCGGGCAGTGTGCGCTGGCTGGCCGACGGCGACGGCCCGCTGCGGGTGCGCTTCGAGCTGCCGCTCGGCCCGGGGGAGCACGTGGTGGGCTTCGGCGAGCGGTTCGACGCCGTGGACCAGCGGGGCCGCGCCCTGGACGCGGTGGTCTTCGAGCAGTACAAGGCGCAGGCCCGGCACGGCCGCACGTACCTGCCGATGCCGTACGCGATGGTCGTCGGCGGCCCGGCGAGCTGGGGCTGGCACGTGCGGACCTCCCGCCGCACCTGGTACGACGTCGGCGCGGCCCGCCGGGACCGGATCGCCGTCGAGGCCGAGGTGGGCCGCGACGGCGAGCTGGAGGTGCGCTTCCACGACGGGGACCGCCCGGCGGACGTGCTGCGCGCCTTCCTCGCCGAGGACGGCGTGGGCCTGCCCTCGGAGCTGCCGCCGTGGGTGTTCCGGCTGTGGGCCAGCGGCAACGAGTGGAACACCCAGGAGCGGGTCCTGGCCGAGCTGGACGCCCACCGCGAGCACGGCGTCCCGGTCGGCGTGCTGGTCATCGAGGCGTGGAGCGACGAGAGCACGTTCACGGCGTTCCGCGGCGCGGTGTACGAGCCGTCGGAGGAGCCCCACCGGCTGGCCGACTACGCCTTCCCGCAGGACGGCCCGTGGCCGGACCCGAAGGGCCTGGTGGACGAGGCGCACCGCCGCGGCGTCAGGGTGCTGCTGTGGCAGATCCCGCTGCAGCGGACCCGGCCGCACCCCCGCCACCAGGCCGCCGTGGACGCCCGGCAGCTCGTCGAGCGCGGCTACGGCGTGCGCGAGGCGGACGGCCGTCCCTATCGCAACCGGGGCTGGTGGTTCCCGCTGGCGCTCGTGCCCGACCTGTCCTCGCCGCGGGTGCGCGACTGGTGGACCGCCAAGCGCCGCTACCTGGTCGAGGAGGTCGGCGTGGACGGGTTCAAGACCGACGGCGGCGAGCACGCGTGGGGCCACGACCTGCGCTACGCCGACGGGCGTGACGGCGCGGCCGGCAACGCCCTGTTCCCCGTGCACTACGCGCGCGCCTTCGGCGACCTGCTGCGCGCCTGCGGCAGGCCGCCGGTGACCTTCAGCCGGGCGGGGTTCGCCGGCTCGCAGCCGCACGGCGCGTTCTGGGCCGGGGACGAGGACTCCACCTGGGAGGCGTTCCGCGCCTCGATCCGGGCCGGGATCACCGCTTCGGCCTGCGGGATCGTCTACTGGGGCTGGGACCTGGCCGGCTTCTCCGGGCCGGTGCCGGACGCCGAGCTCTACCTGCGCGCGGCCGGCGCGGCCGCGTTCATGCCGATCATGCAGTACCACTCGGAGTTCAACCACCACCGCACGCCGAGCAGGGACCGCACGCCGTGGAACGTCGCCGCCAGGACCGGTGACGAGCGGGTGGTCCCGGTGTTCCGGCGGCTGGCCCGGCTGCGGGAGCGGCTGGTGCCGTACCTGGCCGAGCAGGCGCGGGCGGCCTGCGCGGGCGGCGCGCCGCTGATGCGCGGCCTGTTCTTCGACCATCCCGGCGATCCGGCGATCTGGCGGCACCCGCTGCAGTTCAAGCTGGGCGACGCGCTGCTGGTGGTGCCCGTGACCGGGCCCGGCGCCCGCGAGATCGACGCCTACCTGCCCGCGGGCGGCTGGGTGGACGCCTGGACCGGCCGCACCCTGGCCGGCGGCCGGACGGTGACCCTGCCCGCCCCCTTCGACCAGCCGCCCGTGCTGTGCGCGGCGGAGCACTGGTCCCGCCTGTCCCCTGTCTTCTCCCCCGTGCCCTGAACCCCTGTGCCCTGAACCCCTGTGCCCTGAACCCCCGTGCCCTAAGGAGCGTCCGCCATGAGCCGGTCACGGTCGGCCGACGTCGTCTCGACGTCCCTCATGCCCTCCTCCCTCGCCGACGCGCTGGACGGTGTGTACCACAACCCGACCGGCATCGACGACCTCTACTCCAGCGAGCCCACGGAGCGCTCCCCGCGCGACCCGATGGCCGGCGACCTGGTCCGGATCAACGCGACCACCTGGCCGGTCGAGCCCGGCCAGAGCGTCCGGGTGAGCTGGACGCGCAACGGCACGGCCCAGCCGCCGGTCGGCGCGGCCTGGGACCACAACAGCGGCGGCAACAGCTACTGGCGGGCCGACCTCGGCCCGTTCGCCCGCGGCGACCGCGTCTCCTACACGGTCGAGGCCGAGGTGAACGGCGGCGGGCGGCGCGGCATCGGCCCGTTCGCGTTCACGGTCACCTCGTGGAGCACGGTGACGGAGGTGACCGCGTTCGCCGACAACGGCACGTCGGTGGACGTCACGACCGGCGACAGCGCGGGCGACTTCACGCCGAGGATCCGCTTCGCCTTCCCCGCGCCCGGCCGCTTCGCCACGCAGATCGCCCCCAGCGGCGCGGGCCTCGGCATCTCAGGCCTGCCCGGCTACAAGGTGGCCGACTCCCCCGGCACGCTGACGATCTCCACCGGCTCGCTCGTGCTGGAGATCCAGAAGTCGCCGTACCGGCTGTCGGTCCTCCAGGGCGACGGCACCACGCCGATCACCCGCCAGTCCGACCCGGCCGTCTTCCGCAACCTCGGCTGGGCCAGCGACGGCGCCACCACGATCACCAGGATCGAGGACCACTTCCTGTCGCCGTCGGGCGAGCGCTTCGAGGGCTTCGGCGAGCGCTACGACCGCCTGGACCAGCGCGGCACCGACGTGCACAACTACGTCTACAACCAGTACCGCGACCAGGGCGCCACCCGCCGCACCTACCTGAGCGTGCCGTTCTTCCTCAACTCGGCCGGCTACGGCCTGCACGTCGCCGGCACCCGCTACGCCGTCTTCAACCTCCACACCCACCTGGACGACCTGGCCGGCTTCACCGTGGACACCGGCGGCGCCCTGGACTCCACGCTCACCTACCACCTGTTCACCGGCACGCCCGCCGAGATCCTGGACAGCTTCACCGCGCTCACCGGCCGGCCGCAGCTCCCGCCGAAGTGGGCGTTCGGGGTGTGGATGTCGGCCAACGAATGGAACACCCAGGCCGAGGTGACCCGCGAGCTGGCGAACGTGGCGGCCCACCGGGTCCCGCACACCGCGATGGTGCTGGAGCAGTGGAGCGACGAGGCCACGTTCTACCTCTGGCACGGCGCGACGTACGCGCCGCGGCCGGGCGGCGAGAAGCCGCGCTACGCGGACCTGACGTTCCCGCCCGGCACCGCCTGGCAGGACCCGAAGGCGATGGTCGCCGACGCCCACACCCGGGGCATCAAGGTCGTCCTGTGGCAGATCCCGGTGCTGAAGGAGCACTTCGACGTCAACCCGTCGGCCGCGCCGCAGCAGCACCTCAACGACAAGGCGTACGCGCAGGCGCAGGGCCATGTCGCCCGCGACGCGACCGGCGCCCCCTACCGGATCCCGACCGGCCAGTGGTTCGGCGACAGCATGGTGCCCGACTTCACCAGCCCGGCCGCCACGGCCTGGTGGATGGGCAAGCGCGACTACCTGCTGGACGAGGTCGGCATCGACGGCTTCAAGACCGACGGCAGCGAGGCCGTCTTCGGCAGGGACGTGCGCTTCGCCGACGGCCGCCGCGGCGACGAGATGCACAACGCCTACCCCAACAGCTACACCGGCGCCTACGACGCCTACGTCAGGGAGCGCAGGCCGGACGGCGCGATCTTCAGCCGGGCGGGCACCACGAGCGCGCAGACCCGGTCGATCTTCTGGGCGGGCGACCAGAACTCCAGCTTCCCCGCCTTCCAGGAGGCGGTGCGGGCCCAGCTCAGCGCCGGGCAGTCGGGCGTGCCGTACACGGCGTGGGACCTGGCGGGCTTCACCGGCGACTTCCCGAGCGCCGAGCTGTACCTGCGCTCGGCGGCCCAGGCCACGTTCTCGCCGATCATGCAGTACCACTCGGAGAAGTCGGACCCCGGCCGGTCCGAGGCCCGCACGCCGTGGAACGTGCAGGCGCGCACCGGCGACACCCGGGTGCTGCCGATCTTCCGCACGTTCGCCCGCGTGCGCATGAGCCTCGTCCCGTACCTGTACACCGAGGCCAGGGCGAGCGCCGGGACGGGCGCGCCGATGGCGCGGGCCATGAGCTTCGCCTTCCCCGGCGACCCGGCCGCGGCGGCGCGCGACCAGCAGTACCTGTTCGGCTCCCAGCTCCTGGTGGCGCCGGTCACCACGCAGGGCGCCACCGTCAAGGACGTCTACCTGCCCGCCGGCGAGTGGACCGACCTGTGGAACGGCGGCCGCTTCACCGGCCCCGGCGTCAAGACCTACGGCGCGGGCCTGGACACCATCCCGGTCTACGCCAGGCCGGGCGCGATCATCCCACTCAACCTCGGCGACGGCTACCTGCTGGGCGGCGAGATCGGCAACAGCGTGGACGCCTACCAGAACCTGACCTTCCGCATCCATCCGGCCGGCACCACGTCGTACGCCTATTTCGAGGACGCCGCCGGCGCCGTCCGCACCTTCACCTCGGCCGCGGACTGGGCCGCCCACACGGTCACCGTCACCGTGCCCCCGCTCACCACCACCGGCACGCTCCAGGTCGCCAGCACCCGCCCGGCGTCGGTGACTGGCGCCACCCCCCGGGCCGGCCTCGCCGGCCTCCAGGCCGCGCCCGAGGGCTGGTGGTGGGACCCGGCCCGGCAGCTCACCCACGTCAAGCTGGCGAGCGCCGCCGCCGCCCGCACCGTCACGCTCGCCGGCGTGGACAAGGCGGCCTACGAGGCCGAGTTCGCCACCGGCACCGGCACCACCGTCGGCACCGACCACCCCGGCTACACCGGCACCGGCTTCGCGGACGGCTTCGCCACCCCCGGCGACGCGCTGACGTTCCAGGTCAACGCGGACGCGACGGGCGGGCACCTGCTGCGCTTCCGCTACTCCACCACGGTCGCCGCCACCCGCACGATCCACGTGGACGGCGCCGCCGCCGGCACGCTCGCCCTGCCCGCCCTGCCCGGCTGGGACACCTGGGACACCGCCACGCTGGCCGTGCCGCTCACCGCCGGCCCCCACAGCGTCACCGTCGCCTACGGCGCGGCCGACACCGGCGGGATCAACCTGGACCATCTGGTGGTGGCCCGGCCATGAGAGGCTCGCTGCTCGTCCTGGCCGCGCTGCTGGTGCCGGTGGCGCCGCTGGCCCTGGTGTCGTCGTCCGCGCAGGCGGCGGTGCGGCGGGTGGAGTTCACCAGCGGGCCGGCGTACCTGGTGGTGGAGTTCCTGGACGACGACCTGGTGCACTTCGAGCTGGCCCAGGGCCCGCCGCCCGGCACCGGCACGCCGATCCCCGTCACCCCGCAGGTCGCCAGGACCGACTACCCGGGGCCGGAGAGCTTCACCCAGGCGGGCGCCACCATGACCACCTCCGCGATGAAGGTCGAGGTGGCGGCGGGCACCTTGTGCGTGAAGGTCTCCGACCCGGCGCGGCTGCTGTACGAGGCGTGCCCGCGCAACCTCTCCCAGGCGTGGAAGGGCCTGACCATCGCCAAGGGGGCGATGCGGAACGCGTACGGGCTGGGCGAGCAGTTCTTCATGGGCGGCAGCGCCGACGGCGACTGGGTGGGGCGCGTCCGCGGCCCCGGGGGGCCGTTCGGCAACGCGATGGTGTTCGACACCGACAACGGCCCGGTCGGCAACGCCCAGATCCCCGTGCTGTTCGCGGTCGGCGCGGGCGACCTCACCTACGGGCTGCTGCTGGACCAGGTCTACAAGCAGGAGTGGAACCTGGCCGGCGACCCGTGGACCGTCGACACCTGGGGCGACCAGCTCCGCTGGTACACGATGACCGGCCCCGGCCTGCCCGACCTGCGCGCCGACTACCTGGAGCTGACCGGGCGGCCGCCGGTGCCGCCGAAGAAGGCGTTCGGCTTGTGGGTGTCGGAGTACGGCTACGACGACTGGGCCGAGATCGACGCCCGGCTGGCCGGGCTGCGCGCGGCGGCGTTCCCCGTGGACGGCTTCGTGCTGGACCTACAGTGGTTCGGCGGCGTGCGGCAGGGGTCCGACAACACCCGCATGGGCTCCCTCACCTGGGACCCCGCCGCCTTCCCCGACCCGGCGGCGCACCTGGCCGCCTACCGCGACCGGCAGGGCCTCGGCCTGATCACGATCGAGGAGTCCTACGTCGGCCGGGGCCTGCCCGAGCACGCCGACCTCGCCGCCCGCGGCTACCTCGTCCGGGCCGGCTGCCCGTCCTGCGCCCCCGTGTACCTGACCGGCAACGACTGGTGGGGCCGCGGCGGCATGATCGACTGGACGCGGGACGCCGCCGGCGACTACTGGCACGCGCTCAAGCGGCAGCCGCTGGTCGACGCCGGCGTCATGGGCCACTGGCTGGACCTCGGCGAGCCGGAGATGTACGACCCGGGCGACTGGACCGCCGGCCTGCTGCCCGGCGAGCACGCCCACGCCGACTACCACAACCTCTACAACCTCAAGTGGGCCGAGAGCGTCGCCCGCGGGTACGCCTCCGGCGACCGGCGCCCGTTCATGCTGACCCGCTCGGGCGCGGCCGGCCTGCAGCGGTTCGGCGTGGCCATGTGGTCGGCCGACATCGGCTCCCGGCTGACCGCGCTGGCCCAGCAGCAGAACGCGCAGATGCAGATGTCCATGTCCGGCATCGACTACTACGGCTCCGACGTCGGCGGCTTCCACCGCGACGAGCTGAACTCCGACCTGGACGAGCTCTACACGCAGTGGTTCGCCGACGCCGCGTGGTTCGAGGTGCCGGTGCGCCCGCACACCGACAACGCGTGCAACTGCCGGCACACCGCCCCGGACGAGGTGGGCCACGTCGCCAGCAACCTGGCCAACCTCCGCCAGCGCTACGAGCTGACGCCCTACTACTACTCGCTGGCCCACCGCGCCCACCTCTACGGCGAGCCGGTCGTGCCGCCGCCGGCGTTCTACCACCAGGACGACCCGGCCCTGCGCGAGATGGGCGGCGAGAAGCTGATCGGCCGCGACCTGCTGGTGGGCGTCGTCGCCGGCCGCGGCGAGCGCGAGCGGGACGTGTACCTGCCCGCCGGCACCTGGTACGACTACCACACCGGAGAGAGGCTGACCAGCACCGGCCAGTGGTTCATGGACCGGCCGCTGTGGGTGGACGGCGTCTTCCGCCTGCCGGCCTTCGCCCGGGCCGGCGCGATCCTGCCCAAGATGCACGTGGACGACAGGACCATGAACGTCCTGGGCCGCCGCACCGACGGCACCACCCGCGACGAGCTGGTCGCCCGCGTCTACCCCGACACCGCCGCCACCGCCTTCACCCTCTACGAGGACGACGGCGCCACCACCGCCTACCGCGCCGGGGACGTCCGCACCACCCGGATCAGCCAGCGGCGGACCGGCGACACGGCCACCGTCACGGTCGAGCCGGCCGACGGCTCCTACGCGGGCGCGCCGGACAGCCGCCAGGCCGTCGTCGAGCTGGTCACCGGCACCCAGGCCGCCGCCGTCACGCTGAACGGCGCCGCGCTCCCCCGCCTGCCGACCAGGGCCGCCTTCGACGCGGCGCCGAGCGGCTGGTACAACGCGGGCGGTGACCTGGTGGTCGCCAAGTCGGCCGGCATGCCCGTCACGGCGGCGCGGACGTTCGCGTTCACGCTGGGGCAGCCGCCGGTGTCGGCCACGTTCCGCTGCGAGAACGGCACCACCAGGCCCGGCCAGTCGGTCTACGCCGTCGGCGGCGTCCCGCAGCTCGGGGCGTGGTCGGTGGCCGACGCGGTCAAGCTGTCGCCGACCGCGTACCCGGCCTGGACCGGCACCGTCACCGGCCTGCCGCCGGAGACGACCGTCGAGTGGAAGTGCGTCAAGCGGCGGGAGGACGGCTTCCCCGACACCGCCGACCAGTGGCAGCCCGGCGGCAACACCTCGCTCACCACCCCGGCGAGCGGCGACGCCGGCACCACGACCGGAACGTTCTGCCCCCCATCGGGCCCTTGTGTAACAAACAGGGGCACGCAAGGGCCCATAGGGGTGTGGCTCATGTCGCGCCGATGACAGCGTGGTTTCACCGCGCCCGCATTCACAGAACGACCGGCGCGGCCCATTGTTGATCGAGAACTCCGCACCCCCCATTCACCCCTCGCCGGAGGAGTTCCCATGCCCCGACGCATCCTCACCCTGCTCGCCGCCGCCGCGCTGCTGCTGGCGATCTCACCACCCGCCCAGGCCGCCGCCGCGGACGACGTCTACGTGGCGCTCGGCGACTCGGCCGCGGCCGGACCGCTCATCCCCGACCAGGTCGTCCCCGACCTGGGGTGCTGGCGTTCCGACCACAACTACGCGCACCTCACCGCCGAGGCCATCGGCGCCCGCACGCTGCGCGACGTCACCTGCTCCGGCGCCAAGACCACCCACATGTACCAGTCGCAGAGCACCGACCTCGGCTCGGTGGCGCCGCAGCTCGACGCGCTCAGCCAGGACACCACGCTGGTCACCGTCCAGATCGGCGCCAACGACGTCGGGCTGACCGACTTCATCGAGGACTGCCTGAACATCCTGCCGCCGCCCGTCGGCGACGCCTGCAACGACGACTACGTGGTCAACGGCCAGGACAGCTGGCGCGTCGCGACCGACGCCCTGCGGCCCACGCTGGTGCGGCTCGCCGCCGACATCCGCGCCCGCGCCCCGCAGGCCCGGATCTTCGTCGTCGGCTACGCCACCTACGCCCCGCCCAACGGCTGCTACCCGCGCGTCCCGATCATCCGGGCCGACGCCAACTACATCCGCGCCACCCTGCAGTACTTCAACCAGATGCTCGCCGAGCAGGCCGCGGCGGCCGGCGTCGGCTTCATCGACCTGCAGACGCCGAGCGTCGGCCACGACCCCTGCGCGTCGGCGAGCACCCGCTGGATCGAGCCGTACGTCCCGGCCTCCCCGGCCGCGCCCTTCCACCCCAACGCGCGTGGCATGCGCGGCTTCGCCACCGCCGTGACCGCCGCCGTCTCCGGCACCTGACCGGCCGCCGCTACCGGTAGACGGCGTCGTCGATCGTGAAGCGGACGAGCTCGCCTTCCTCCCACAGCGGGGTGCCCGGCCACCAGCCGGCCCGCACGCGCCCCGGGACGGTGAAGCCGTCGAAGGTGAGCTCGTCCAGGCACTCCACCCCGAACAGGTGCCGCCGGCAGGCGCCCCTGTCCGGGTTGCCCCAACGCGGGACGGTGACCCGCTCCAGCCGCCCGTCGGCGGCCACGGTCAGGCGGACCTCGTGCTCCTCGCCGTCCACCGGCACCGACGCGACCGCCTCGCGCTCGTCGAGCGACTTCCAGCGCAGCTCGCCCGCTCCGGCGCGGTAACGGTCGAAGCCGCGGACCGGGAGCAGCCCGAGCCGGGTGTCGGCCGTCCAGACGTACCCCTTCAGGGGGGCGAGCACCTGCTGGGCGCGGAAGTCGCGCCAGCCGTTCAGCCTGATCGTGCCGTGCGTGCTGAGGACGACGGCGCGCAGCAGCGGCGTGCCGGGCGCGACGGCGTGCAGCAGCCAGCGGCGGGCGGGCTCGGGCAGCAGGCCGGCCTGGTCGGGGTCGAACGCCCGTACCCGGCCGGTGGGCTCCTGCAGCAGGTCCCAGTCCCGTCTGGCCTCGTCCGTGAGGTACGGGGGCGCGACGATGACGGTCATGGCGGATGCCACCTCCTTCCCTTCGAGGGTGCGCCGGGCCGGCTCGGGGCGACAGGGCCGTAGGTCCCCGGGCCGGCGGACCGGCGGGCCGGCGGGTCAGCGGACCGGCGGGTCAGTGGCAGCCCGTCGCGCCGAAGGCCAGGAACCGGGTGCTCTCCTCCTGGCTGAAGTTGTCGTCGGAGCCGATGACCAGCGTGCACTCGCCGGTGGCCAGGCGCGGGCCCCAGGCCAGGCCCTCGTAGTTCTCCGCGGGGTGGCCGGCCCGGCCCAGGTCGAGGACCAGGCGCTTGGCCACCGGCCGGTAGGGCGGCCCGGCGGCCAGGGAGCGCCGGCCCAGGACGTCCGTGGCGCCGCGCAGGTCGAACGCGTACAGGAGGGTGCGGTAGCCGGTGCCCTGGATCCAGGAGCGTTCGAGGGCGAGGTAGCGGTGCTCGTCCACGGCCAGGATCTCCGAGACGCCGCTGTCGGCGCCCCCGGTGGGCGGGACGGGCGCGGCGGCCAGCGCGTCGAGGGGGTAGGCGTACTGGGCGCGCAGCGCGCCCCGCCGGCTCCACACGGTCACCCGGGCCGTCGAGCCGCGCTCGGCGGTGGGCAGCGGGCCGTCCTCGTGGCGGGGACCCTCGGTGACGGCGGTGAACGCGCGGGGCGTGACCGCCAGGCCCTCGAACCCGAAGTTGCGCCGCGGCCCGCGCGCGGCGGCGGTCAGCCGCAGGCCGCGCGGCAGCGGGAGCCGGTGGAGGTGGCGTCCTTGCAGGTCCATGAGGCGGACGGCGGGCTGGGAGAGCGGGATGTCCGGGTTGTCGGTGTCGGGCCTGTCGCCCTCGTCGCCCCACAGCAGCCGGCCGCTCCAGCGGTCGAACCTGATCGACTCCGGGTCGGCCGAGCCGGGCTTGCCGTAGCCGGGGTAGGGGGTGCCGTCGACGCGGGTGAGCGTGGTGACGCCGGTCAGCCGCACGCCGGTGAACGCGCCGGTGAGGCGGTCGATGTCGAGGCGGCCGGTGTAGAAGCGGGCGGGGTTGTAGCGCCAGCGGTCGTCGGAGATGAGGTACCAGGTGCCGGTGCGGGGGTCGCGGTCGAGGCCGGACAGGCCGCCCACGGTGGTGCCGTCCAGGCGGGCCATGTGCGGCAGCCGCTGCTCGCCGAGGAAGCGGGTGATCCGGACGGGCTCCCGCCGCGTGACCGCCGCCGGCGCCGCCGACGCCGCCGGGTGCGCGGCGACCGTCGCCGCCATTGCGAGAATGACGGCGATCGCCATTGTTCTCCGCCTGTGAACCATTTATCTCCCATCATGGAATGGCGATGACGGGAGAATGAAATCGCGGATTTACCGGGAAGTCCACGCAGGTAGATGCCATTAAGACGGCTAATTCCGACATGTCACACAATAAAAATGCCCCCTAAGGAAAATCCGGCCGCCTTGGGCGCCCGAGGGCGGGTGATCCGGAGGCTGACCCAGGAGCGGATAGCCGGGGAGGAGGCGGAAACGGTGTGGGGTACGCCGGGTCAGGGAACCCGGACGGCGTGGGAGGCGGCCAGGCTCTGGCCCCACTCCCTGGCCCGGCCCAGCTCGCCCGCCACGAGCCGCCCCCGCGTACCGGTGACGTAGAAGCTCCACGCCGGACCGGCCGGCCGCACCCCCGCCCGGCGCAAGCGCCTGATGACACCCCGCGCCGCCGACCCGGGCAGGCGCGGCCTGGCGACACGGACGTCGAACGCCACCGCCTCAAGGGACGCCGACGACGTACGCAACACGCCCAGCCACTCGCGCACCCCGCACCCCTGAACACCCGGCGACGCGCCCCCGGCCTGCCGCGCGGCGGAGCGGCGGGTCGAGGCCCCGCTCATCCAGAACGCGTACGCCGGCGCCCCCACGACCAGCAGCCCCACGTCCTCGCCGATGGTCGCGGGCGCCGAGGCGGCCTCGGCCACCTCCGCCCGCATCCCGTCCGCCAGCCCTCTGGCCACGGCCTCGGCGATCGCCCTCGCCGCGTTGCCGGCCATCGACTCGTACACCACCAGCGCGTACATCCGCCTCCCCCTCCCCCGGCACGGCCCCGCGGCGGAACCCCTGCGCCTCCCCCAGCCTGGCGGGGACGGGCGCGGCGCGCCCGGGGACGAAGTCCCGGATCGCAGGGCCGTTGGTCCCTCCGTCCCGGGGAGAACACCGAGAAGGCCCCGGCGGGAACGCGGGAGACGGGCCCCGGCGGGAACGCGGGAGACGGGCTCTGGCGGGAACGCCGCCGTCAGCCGAGGGCGGCGGCCACGCCGTCCAGGATGAGCCGCAGCCCCCGGGCGAACGCCTCGTCCCCGGCCGGCTCGCCCCCCTCCCGGGCACCCGCGAGCGTCAGCGGGAACTCGGCGGCGTACGCCGCGTAGTCGGGACCGCGCCCGGCGGCCACCCGCTCGCGCCGGGCCTGCTCGGTGAGGACGAAGCCGAGCGTGTAGTGGCTGACGGTGCTGATGGCGTGCAGCCCCTGGGCGGGCGTGAACCCGAGGCCGGTCAGGATCTCCAGCTCCTTCTCGAAGGCGCGGGCCACGGTGAGGCCGGGGTCGCCGCTCGCGATCAGCCGCGCCCCGTCGCGGTGGCCCAGCAGCACGCCCCGGTAGTGGTGGGCGCGGCGGGCCAGCCACTCGCGCCAGCCCTCACCCTCGCGCGGGCCGCCCATGCCGGGGGCCAGCAGCTCGCGGGCCATCTCGTCGAGCAGCTCCTGCTTGTCGCGGAAGTGCCAGTAGAGCGCGGGGTTCTGCACGCCCAGGCGCGCGGCCAGGCGGCGGACGGTCAGGCCGTCGAGTCCCGCCTCGTCGAGCAGCTCCAGCGCGGCGCGGACGACGCTCTCGCGGGCCAGTCCTTTGGGTGCCATCGCCCGTCACTGTAACAGCGCTAAGGGAACCGGCGGAGCCGGGGTCAGGGCGGGCCGGGCTCACGGCGAGTGCGAGCCCGCGGGGTCGGCGCCGCGCGGGTCGGCGCCGCGGGATGCGGCATCGCGCGGGTCGGCGCCGCCTCCGGCGAGGGTCTCGCGGAGCCAGGCGCGTTCGGCGCGGCTGGTGGCGCCAGCGATGACGAGCATGCCGCGCCGGTAGGGATCGTCCATGTCGCGGGCGCGTACGGGCCGGTCGCCGTCGTAGAAGAAGCCGGCCGGCTGCTCCAGGAACCTCAGCCGCCGGGCCAGCACGGCGTGCTGGTCGGCGACGTCGGGCAGCAGCGACAGGAAGGCCAGGATGGTGAAGTAGCGGGTGCTGTCGGTGATGTCGTGATCGGCCGGCTCGCGGAGCCGGCGCAGCAGCTCGGTACGGCCGGCGCCGGTCAGGCTGAGCACCTGGCGCTGGGCCGCGGAGGCGCCCGGCTCGGCCCGCCGCTCCAGGAGACCGGCTCCCACCAGGCGGCTGATCGCCGGGTAGAGGCTGCCGTCGCTGACCGGGCGGGTGTGGCCGGACAGCGCGACCCACCCGACCGGGGCAGCCCCGGCGCCGAGCCCCGGCCCGGCCGCCACGACGGCCTGACGCCACGACCCGCGCCTGTCGGCTCCGGACGCCCCTCCGGCCGACCGGTGAAACCACGGCCCGCGCCCGCCGACTCCGGGCGTCCAGCCGTCAGACGAGGAAAGCAGCCGGCTCAGGGCAGCCCCCCATCAGGCGGGTGAAGCCGCGGGCTCCGGGTGTGCCGCTGTCAGGTGGTCCTGCCGCGGGCGCGGAAGGCGGCCGCCTTGGCGCGGTTGCCGCAGCCGCGCATGTCGCACCAGCGGCGGGTGCGCCGGTGGGAGGTGTCCACGTACAGGCGCGTGCAGGGCGCGGCCTCGCACTCGCGGACCAGCGCCGCCTGCGGTCCGCCCAGCAGCTCGGCGGCGGCGCGGGCGGCGGTGGAGAGCGCGGCCCGCAGGTCGCCCCGCCGCTCCAGGCCGTGCGCGGCGAGCAGCACGCCCGCCGGCTCGTGGGCGGCGGCCCGGTTGAGCGTCTCCCGGTCGGCCGGCGCGTACGGCGCCCCGGTGCGGGCGGCGGTGGCCAGCCGGTAGATCGCCTCGCGCAGCGCCACGGCCTCGGCGAGACCGTCCGCGTCCACGTCGGGCGGGGAGGTGAGGAGCTGGGCGGCGACCGTCCACCGGGCCAGGTCGCCGGGCGTGGCCAGCAGGTCCACGCGCGCGCCGCGCCGGTGGCCGACGGTGCCGGCCAGGTCGAGCCCGAGGTTGCCGCTGACGAAGGTGAAGTCCACCCGTCCATGATAACCGGATTGACAGGTTAGTTCCGGTACCGCCAGAGTTAGTAACCGTTGTCTGCGGTTACTTCTGGAGGTCGTGATGGGAGAAGGCACGCGCCGGTACGGGCCCCGGCACCGATGGGTGGTGCTGGCGGTCGGGGTCGGGGCGCAGGGGAGCTTCGCGGCGATGTTCTCCGGCATCCCGGTCACCGGGATCGCGATGCGTACCGGCTACCACCTGTCCACGGGCGCGCTCGGCGCGGTCCTGGCCTGCCTGGGGCTCGGCGTCGCGGTGTCGGACATCGCCTGGGGGCTGCTCACCGACCGGTTCGGCGACCGGCGCGTGCTGCTGATCGGGCTGACGTCCACCGGCGTGCTCATGGCGGTCATGGCCACCGCCGTCACGCCCGCCGACGGGGCGGGCGCGGTGGCGCTCGGCGCGGGGCTGCTGCTGGCCGGGGCGCTGGGCGGCAGCGTCAACGGGGCGTCGGGGCGGGCGATCATGACGTGGTTCGCCGAAGGGGAGCGCGGCCTGGCGATGAGCGTGCGGCAGACCGCGATCCCCGCCGGCGGGGCCGTGGGCGTCGCGCTGCTGCCCTGGCTGGCCGGCACGTACGGCTTCCGCGCCGCCTACTCCGTGCCCGCCACGATGTGCCTGCTGGCGGCGGCGGCCACCTGGCGCTGGCTGCACGAGCCGCCCGCCGCGCCCGGCCCCGCCCGGGACGGCGGGCCGCGGGCGGGACGCTCGCCGCTGCTGCGCTGGGACGTCTGGCGGCTGGCCCTGGCCGGGGCGCTGCTCACCGTGCCGCAGTTCGCCGTGCTCTCCTTCACCGCGATCTTCCTGCACGACGTCAAGGGCGAGGGCGCGGCGCTGGCCGGCGCCACCGTGCTCATCGCGCAGGTCGGCGGCGGCGTGGCCCGCATCTGGACCGGGCGGCGCACCGACCGGGGCGGCGACCGCCGCGGGTACCTGCGCGGCATCGGCGTCCTCAGCGGCGTGGCCATGGCCGGCGCCGCCGTGCTCACCGGCGCCCCCACCCCGGTCACCGTCGCCGCGCTCGCCGTCGCGGGGCTGCTGGCCAACTCCTGGCACGGCGTCGCCTACACCGAGATCGCCGCCATGTCGGGGGCGTCCAGGGCGGGGACGGCCCTGGGGCTGCTCGGCACGACGCTGTTCGGGGCGGGCTTCCTCACGCCGCTGCTCGTCCCCGTCGTGCTCGCCGCCTCGAACTGGGAGACCGTGTACGCCCTGGCCGCCGCCGCGTCCCTCCTCGCCGTCCCCCTGGCCCCCGGCAGGAGGACCCCGGCCGCCCCGCGACCGGAGGAGAGCACCCCCGAGAGCGGCCGCGCCGAGATGACGGCGGGGCAGGCGAGATGACGGAGAGACGGCCGGCCCGACGGAGAGACGGCCGGCCCGACGGAGAGACGGCCGGCCCGACGGAGAGACGGCCGGGCCGGCGGCGCGGCCCGGATGGCGATCGCCCCCGATTCACCCCGAGTGGCCGGGTGATGGTGGCGGTGTGCGGTCAGTGGTGCGGGGCGGTGGCGATGACGGCGGTGGCGTCCAGGTCGTCGGAGCCGGTGACGCGGGCGGTCAGCCCCGCCCGCTCGGCGGCCAGCGCGGTCGCGGCGGCCTGGCGCTCGCTGGTCTCCACCAGCAGGTGCCCGCCGGGGGCCAGCCAGCCGGGCGCGCCGGCGATCACCCGGCGGACGACGTCGAGGCCGTCGCCGCCGCCGTCGAGCGCGGTCAGCGGCTCGTACAGGCGGGCCTCGGGCGGCAGCAGGCCGACGGAGTCGGACGGCACGTACGGCGGGCTGGCGATCAGCAGGTCCACCCGGCCGCGCAGCGCCGCGGGCAGCGGCTCGTACAGGTCGCCCTCGTGGACGTGGGCGCCGGGCAGGTTGCGGCGGGCGCAGCGGACGGCGGCGGGGTCGAGGTCGGCGGCGTGCAACTCCACCGGCCGCTCCACCCCGGCGGCCAGCGCGGCGCCCATCGCGCCCGTGCCGCAGCACAGGTCGAGCACGACCGGCGTGCCGGGTAGCGCGCGGGCCAGGGCGACGGCCTGCCCGATGAGGAACGCGGTACGCGGCCGCGGCACGAACACCCCAGGCTCCACCACCAGCCGCAGCCCGCAGAACTCGGCCCAGCCCAGCACGTGCTCCAGCGGCTGCCCGGAGATCCGCCGCTCGGCCATGATGGCCACCTCGCCGGGGGTGCGGGCGGTGCTGAGGATCAGCTCGGCCTCCTCCTCGGCGAACACGCAGCCGGCGGCCCGGAGCCTGGCGACGAGATCCGGGTCCGCGACGGGTTCCTGACCCGGCACATGCGATGAAAAGACCGACATGAGCGTCTTTCCTATCAGAGACCGCTCATACCACGGCGATCCGCCCCTCCGAAGCGGGGTCACAGGGACGGCACCACCCGAATGGAGCCCGCCGCCCGGGCCCGCCTCAACGGGGGCGGGCGGCGGCGTGGCAGGCGCCGTAGCCGTCGGCGCGCAGGGTGACGCGGCCCCCCTCGACGCGCAGGGCCGTCTCGGTCGCGTCGCTCACCTCGCGTACGCCGGCCGCCGCCGCCAGCTCGCCGGACTCGTCGTACACGACCCGCAGCCGCGGCCAGGCCGGGCGGGGGAACGCCTGGCGCAGGCAGCCGCACAGGTCGGCGAGGGCCAGCCGGGCCAGGGGGAACAGCTCGGCCGGCTCACCGGTGACGACGACGGCGGTGACCCCTGCGCCGGGGGACGCGGCCCGTACGGCGTCCTCGACGGCCGACAGCCGGTGCAGCCCGAGCACCGCCACCACCCCGTCGGCCTCCAGGGGGGCGGGCTCGCCGGTGACCGCGTCCGGCACGGGCGAGGGGGGCGACCACGGCTCGTCGCCCGCCGACACGCGCGGCAGCATGGGCGCGACGAACCACCGGTCTCCGAGGTCGAGCCCGGCCAGGTGCTCGCAGGCCCGCACGACGTTGAACGGCTCCACGAACCCCGGCGCCGCGGCGGCGAGCTGCCCGGCCCCGTGCAGCACCGTGAGCGCGGCCTCGGCGAGCCGTACCAGCCGCCCGTCCGGCGTGGGCGGCGGCCGCAGCCGCTCCAGCGCCAGCCCGAGCAGGATCGCGTTCAGCTTCATGAGCTGCGCGTACGGGACCCGGGTGAACTCGTCGGCGAGGATCTCGGGGATCAGGTCCATGCCGAGCCGGCTCGGCCCGCGCTCGTCGTCGGTGGCCAGCGGCAGCCGGGTCACCCAGGCGCGGGCCACCGCCCCCAGCGCCTCCTGCACCGTCAGCGCGGGCTCCTCGGGGGCGGGCGGCGTGGCGGACTCGGCCAGCTCGGCCAGCACGGCGAAGTACAGGGCGCGCTTGCCCGGGAAGTTGGAGTAGACCGCGCCGCGGGTGAGCTCGGCGCGGTCGGCGATGTTGTCGATCTTCGCTTCGCGGTATCCGCGCTCGGCGAACTCCGCCCTGGCCGCGGCCAGCACTTTCGCCCTGTTGCGCTCCTGCGCCTGCGCTCTGGTGAGCCGGACCATCGCCCTCCTCGATTGCCGTGACCCGGCGGTCAGGATACCGTGAACACTCAAATGATGAGATCATCCGAAATCCGAGGTGCCATGTCCGGCGTGCTTGAGCTCCAGATGACCGACCCCGCGCTGCTGCGCGACCCCGGCGCCGCCTACGTGCGGGCGGCCGCCGACGCCCCCGTGGCCCGGCTGGTCGGGCCAGGGCTCGCGTTCTGGGTGGTGCTGCGGCACGCCGAGGGCCGCGCGGTCCTGTCCGACCCGCGCCTGCGGACGAACGAGGACAGTTACCTGCGGCCGGACGTCCCCGCCGACTGCCTGCCCTACATGCGCACGATGACCGAGATGAACGGCGCCGAGCACGCCCGGCTGCGCCGCCTGGTCGCGCCCGCGTTCACGCCGCGCAGGGCGGCCGAGTTCCGGCCGCGCGTCGAGCGCGTCGTCGGGGCGCTGCTGGACGAGCTGCCCGGCCGCGCCGGCCCCGACGGCACGGTGGACCTGCTGGAGCACTTCGCCCGGCCGCTGCCGATGGAGGTGATCTGCGAGCTGACCGGCATCCCGGCCGCCGACCGGCCGGCCTGGCGCGAGTGGGGCGCCGCCGTCGCGGCGGGGCACGGCGAGGCGTTCGGGCAGGCCATCCCCCGCATCCTGGACGGCGCCAGGGCCGCGGTGGCCCGGTGCAGGGCCGAGCCGGGCGACGACCTGATCTCCGAGCTGGCCCGCGTCCAGGAGGAGGACGGCGACCGGCTGTCCGAGGCCGAGCTGGTGACCCTGGTGTGGCAGCTCGTCCTGGCCGGGCAGACCCCGACGAACCTCATCGCCAACGCCGTGGCCGTCCTGCACGAGCACCCCGGCCAGCTCGCCGCGCTGCGCGCCGACCCGGAGCTCATGCCGGGCGCCGTCGAGGAGCTGATGCGCTGGTGCGGGCCGCAACTGCTGACCATCCCCCGCTTCACGACGGAGGAGATCGAGATCGGCGGCGTGCCCGTGCCGGCGGGCGAGCCGGTGACGGTCGCGATCCCGGCCGCCAACCGCGACCCGCGGGTGTTCGCCGATCCGGACCGGTTCGACGTGACGCGGGAGCCGGCGGGGCACCTGGGCTTCGCGCACGGGCCGCACTTCTGCGCCGGGGCGTCGCTGGCCCGCGTGCAGACGGCGGTCGCGCTCGGCGCGCTGCTGGACCGCTTCCCCGGCCTGGCGCTCGCCGGGGAGCCGCCGCGCGCCCCCGACCCGGGCACAGCGCGGCTGCTGTCCCTGCCGGTGACCCTGGGCGCGGCGGGCTGAGGGCGGGCTGAGGACATGGCACGGTCAGGCGAGCCGGCGTGCTCGTTCTGCGGCAGGGACCGGCACGAGGTGCGGCGGCTGATCGCGGGGCCCGCCTCGGTCTGCATCTGCGACGGCTGCGTGGCGCAGTGCACCGAGCTCGTGGCCGAGGAGGAGCCAGTGGCCCCGGGCGGGCGGGCGCCCGAGCTGCCCCGGCCGCGCGAGATCCACGCGTTCCTGGACCAGTACGTCATCGGCCAGGACGGGGCCAAGCGGGCGCTGGCCGTGGCCGTCTACAACCACTACAAGCGCCTGCGCTCCCCCGCCTCCAGGGATGACCCGGTCGAGCTGGGCAAGTCGAACATCCTGCTGCTGGGCCCGACCGGCAGCGGCAAGACGCACCTGGTGCGGACGCTGGCGCGGATGCTGGACGTGCCGTTCGCCACGGCCGACGCCACCGCGCTGACCGAGAGCGGCTACGTCGGCGACGACGTCGAGAACATCCTGCTCAGGCTCGTCCAGGCGGCGGATCACGACGTGCGGCGGGCCGAGACCGGCATCGTCTACCTCGACGAGATCGACAAGCTCGCCCGCAAGGCCGCCAACCCGTCGATCACCCGCGACGTCTCCGGCGAGGGTGTGCAGCAGGCGCTGCTGACGATCCTGGAGGGGACGGTGGCGAACGTGCCGCCGCAGGGCGGCCGTAAGCACCCGCACCAGGACCTCATCGCCCTGGACACCACGAACGTGCTGTTCATCGCCGGGGGCGCGTTCGCCGGGCTGGAGCGGGTGATCGAGCGGCGGGCGCTGCGCAGGGCCGCCGGGTTCGGCGGGACGCCCCACCGGCCGCCGGACGAGGACGTGCTCTCCCACGTCATGCCGCAGGACCTGGTCGCCTACGGGCTGATCCCCGAGCTGACCGGGCGGCTGCCGGTGCTGGCGACACTGCGCCCGCTGGATCGCGCCGGGCTGGTCCGGATGCTCACCGAGCCGCGCGACGCGCTGATCAGGCAGTACCGGCGGCTGTTCGAGCTGGACGGCGTGGAGCTGGAGTTCACGGAGGAGGCGGTGGCGGCGGTCGCCGAGCAGGCGCTGCTGCGCCGCACCGGCGCCAGGGCGGCCCGCGCGGTCCTGGAGGAGGTGCTGCTCAACGTGATGTACGAGGTGCCGGACCGGCGGGACGACGTGGCCCGGGTGGTGATCACCCGGGACACGGTGCTGCACCACGCCGCCCCGGCCCTGGTCCCACGCGACCGGCGCCGCTCCGCCTGACGCCGCCGCCCGGGGTGCCGGTTTTTCCCGGAGGATGAAACCTTTCTTCTCCGGGATGGAACCGCACGGCGGGGGCGGAGGGTCCAAGACATGGGCGACGTTCCACACCGGCGGCCGTTCGCGGAGCCGGAGTCGCCGCGGACGGCCCTTCCCGTCCGCAGGCGCCACTGGGCGTCGCCCCCACCAGGGCCCCCACCAGGCCCGGCGTCCCGCGCTCAGGCGCCCGCGAGGGTGCCGTCGAGCACCCGGCCGAGGAACGCGTCCAGGTTGGCCACGGCCCGCGCGACCCGCTCCTCCGGCGTCAGCGACTCGAACCGCACGCCCAGCTCGGTCCGCTTCCTGCCGCGCGCGTAGAGCGGGCAGGCCAGGTCGGCGCACATGTAGACGCCGACCGTGTTGCCCTGGCGGCCGGCGGCGCCGACCCGGGGCGCGGTGAACAGGGCGACGCCGGTGCCCGCGTGCGGGGTCACGCACACCGAGCACAGGGTGCTCTTGGCGAGGCTCCTGCGTACGTCCTGGGCCAGGCGCAGCGCGACGCCGACGAGCCCGTCGCCGCGCTCGGCCACCAGGTAGGCGCGCTCGGGCGCGCCCGGGTCACGCCAGCCGAGGAAGTCGAGGTCGGGCCAGGGCGCGGCGGCCAGGTCGCGCGGGAGGCCGAGCCTGCGGGCCTCCCCCTTGGAGCAGTTGACGAAGGACGCGCGCAGGTCGCGCTCGGTGACGGGGTTCATGTGCCTTCCTCGAACCTAGGATTACTAGGCCCGAACCTAGAGGCACTAGGAAGGAGGGTGCAAAGGGTTTTCGCCTCACAACGTGGTGGTCAGGACCGGACGGCCCCGCACGCCGGGGTCGGCCGCGAACACGGCCCCCGCCTCCGGCTGCTCCGCCCGGTCCACGCCCAGCGCGGACGTGGTGATGAACAACCGGCCGAGGTCGTCGCCACCGAAGGCGACGGCGGTGACCTGGCGCGCCGGCAGCGTGACGACGGCGTCCAGGCGGCCGGCCGGGTCGTAGCGGTGAACGGCCCCGCCCTGCCACAGCGCCACCCACACCCCGCCCTCGGCGTCGACCGTCAGCCCGTCCGGCAGGCCGTGCTCCGACTCGACGTCCGCGAACGGCCGCCGCCCGCTCAGCCCCTTGACCGGGTCGTAGTCGAACACGTCCACCCGGCCGGTGGGGGTGTCGGCGTAGTAGGCGAGCGAGCCGTCGGGGCTGAAGTCGAACCCGTTGGAGATCGTCACCTCCGGCAGCACCACGCGCAGCGTCCCGCCGGGCTCGGCCACGTAGAACGAGCCGCGCCCGGGAGCCTCGTCGTAGGCCATGCTGCCGATGTAGAAGCGGCCGTCCGGGTCGCAGCCGCCGTCGTTCATCCTGACCGACGGGTCGCTCCACGCCTCGCCGAGGCCGCGCAGCGGGGCGTCGAGGTCGTCGGAGTCGGCCAGCAGCAGCTCGCGCTCGGCGGCGACCACGTACCCGGCGGTGGCGCGCGGACGCAGGGCCGCGGCGACCTTGCCCACGTGCCGGCGCCGTACCGTCGTGCCCTCCAGCGCCAGCACGTCGCCGGCCATCATGTCCACCCAGCGCAGCCCGCCCCAGCGCGCCGACCACACGGGCCCCTCCCCGTGCTCGGCGACGGGGTCGGTCACGGTGTACGCGGTGATGCTCATGCCGGTCTCCTCCAGGGGTCCTGTCACGTCAGGACGATGCTCCCACGGGCGCCCGGGACGACGGCGCGGCGGAGAGCGGCGCGTTCAGCCGCGGCGCGAGCGGGGGTTCAGCCGCAGGCGGGGGTTCAGCCGCAGGCGGGGGTTCAGCCGCAGGCGGGGGTTCAGCCGCAGGCGGGGGTTCAGCCGCAGGCGGGGGTTCAGCCGCAGGCGGG
>NZ_JBFAHK010000006.1:0-27375 GCF_040802095.1 Nonomuraea sp. NPDC050783 | reverse complement strand
GGGGTTCAGCCGCGGCGCGGGCGGGGGGAACGCCGGGGACGGGGCGGGCGCCCGCCCCGGGACGGCCCGGCCCCCGCCTCCGGCGCGCGGGAGCCGGTCTCCGGCCGGGCGGTGGCGGGCCAGTGGGAGGGCCGGGCGAGGGCGGGCGGGACGCGGGTGGCGGCGTCGCCCCTGGCGGCGTCGAGCTGGGCCTGGGTGAGGAAGATCGCGCCGGTGAGGTCGGCTCCCGCCAGGTCCGCCCCGCGCAGGTCGGCGCCGATCAGGTCGGCCTGCCGCAGGTCGGCGCCCCGCAGGTCGGCACCGATGAGGTACGCCCCCCGCAGGTTCGCCCCCCGCAGGTCGGCCCCCTTGAGCCGGGCCCCGATGAGGTCGGCCCCCCGCCGGTCCTTGCCCCGGTGACCGGCCCTGGCCAGCTCGCTCGCCCGCAGCAGCAGCTCGTTGACCGCGGCCCGGTGCGGCGCCACCTCGAACGCCTCCAGGACGTCCACGCCCTGCCGGGTGAGCCGGTCGGTCTCGTCGAGAGCCCGGCGCAGCTCGGCGTGGACCGGCCGGGCGGGCTCCAGGGCCAGCGCCTCGGCGAGGTACCACATCAGCTCGTGCAGCTGCCGCACGACCGGGAAGACCGCGTACATCCGCCGGGCCGTCCCCGGCGCCTCCCGCCAGCTCCGCCCCTCGAAGGTGATCTGCGAGACCTTCTGCCCCGCCCCGAAGCAGTCGAAGACGGTGCAGCCGGGGTAGCCGCGCTGCCGTAGCTGCCCGTGGATGGAGCAGCGGAAGTCCTCGCGCAGGTTGCCGCAGGGCTCGCCCGCGGCCTTGTCGGCGGCGAAGTCGGCCGAGGCCGCGAACGGCAGCGCGACGCAGCACAGCCCGAAGCAGTCGGCACAGTCGGACAGCAGGCCGAGCTCGCGGAGGTCGTCGGAACGGGGCAACGTGCGGATCTCCTCACAAGGGGTGGCAGGCCAAGGGTATGCGAGGACGCGGGGCGGAGCGGAACCGCTCAGGGCACGTGCGCTCAGGGCACGTGCGCTCAGGGGTAGGTGTAGGGCGTCGTCGTGGCCAGGGCGGCGAACCCGAGCCGCTCCAGGATCGGCCGGCTCTCGCTGGAAGCGTCCACCTGGAGATAGCGGTAGCCGCGCGCCAGCGCGGCGCGGGCCCGGTAGGCGACCAGCGCCCGGTACACGCCCCGCCCGCGCCACTCCGGCGTCGTGCCGCCGCCCCACAGGCTGGCGAACTCCGTCCCGGGATGCAGGTCCATCCGGGCGGCGCTGATCGGGACGTCCCCCGCCATCGCGACGACGGCCACCACGTCGCCCGCGGCGAGCTGCGCCGTCAGCCGCTCCCTGATGTGGACCCGGCTGTCCCCGAACACCCGCTCGTGCACCCCGGCCACCAGCTCGACGCCCTCCGGGCCGGTCACCGGCACCAGCCGCACCCCGTCCGGCTCGACGACCGGGACGGCGATCCGCTCGGTCTCGGCGATCATGAGGGTTTCGGCCGGCTCGGCGGTGAAGCCGGCCGCGAGCAGCCGCCGGTCGAGATCGGCCGGGCGGTCGTGACCGTAGAGCTTCCACTCGAACCGCCTGCCCAGCGCCCCGAAGTGGCGGATCTGCTCGGCGATCGCCTCGTCCGCCGTGCGCTCGTCCAGGTCCGACCACAGGACGCCGTTCCAGCACGGCTCCGGCCCGGACTGCCGCACCACCCGGCCGGCCCGCTCCACCACGGCCCCGGCCGCGTCGGGACGGGCCTCGCGGCGGAAGCACCGCTCGAACAGGTGCAACACCTCATCGCGATCCATCCGGCCACCCCAGCACCCCGGAGCCGGCCGTGGCAACCGGTTTACCGGCGCGGGCTCACCCGCCGAAGCGCCGCTGCCGGGCGGCGAAGCTGCGCAGCGCGCGCAGGAAGTCGATCTCGCGGAAGGCCGGCCAGTACGCCTCGCAGAAGTACAGCTCGGAGTAGGCCGACTGCCACAGCAGGAAGTTCGACATACGCTGCTCGCCGCTGGTGCGGATGACGAGGTCGGGGTCCGGCCGCCCGGCGGTGTAGAGGTGGCCGGCCAGGTCGTCGGCGGTCAGCGTGTCGGCCAGCTCGCGCATGGACTGCCCGGCCTCGGCCCGCTCGTACAGCAGCTCGCGCAGCGCGTCGATGACCTCCTGGCGGCCGCCGTACCCGATGGCCAGCGTCAGGTGGAAGCCGGTCGCGCAGGCGCGGGTCGCCTCGACGGCGTTCTTGAGCGCGCGGGCGGTGGTGTCGGGCAGCATGTCGAGCAGCCCGGCGACGTGGACGCGCCAGCGGGCGTCCGGCCGGGCGAGCCGGTCGGCGACCATCCGCTCGATCACCTCCAGCAGGAAGGCGACCTCCTCGTCCCCCCGGCGCTGGAGGTTCTCCGTCGAGCACAGGAACAACGTCAGGTGCCTGATGCCGAGGCCCTCGCACCACGACAGCACGTCGTGGATGTGGTCGGCGCCGTACTCGTGGCCCAGGCGCGGGTCGGCGAGGCCCACCTGCCTGGCCCAGCGCCGGTTGCCGTCCACGATGAGGCCGACGTGGCCGGGCAGCGGGCCGGCCATGACCTGACTGCGCAGGCGCCGCGCGTAGAGGGCGCGGAGAAGATCGTTGACGTTCATCACTCCAGGATGGCAGCGCGGGATCAGCCGGTCCGGGCGGATTCGAGGAAGTCGGCGCAGCGGTCGAGCAGGGCGACGAGGGTCCGCCGCTCCTCGTCGGTGAACTGGGCGGCGAGGGCGCGCTCCAGCCGGACGGCGCGGGCGTCGGCGGCGGCCATCGCCTCCTCGCCCTTGGGGGTGAGCCGGGTCTCCAGGATGTTCTTGTGCCACTCGTGCGGGGTGCGCTCGATGAGGCCGAGCTCCTGGAGGTTCTTGAGCACGGTGTTCATGGTGGGCGGGGTGACGCCGCAGGCGCGGGCCAGCGCGGCGGCCGAGATGCCGGGGTTCTCCCCCAGGTGCAGCAGCGCCGAGTACTGCGGCACGGTGAGGCCGGCCGGTTTGAGCGCGGCGTTCTTGGCCGCGCTGAGCGCTTGATCCGCGCGCTTGACGTGCGCCCCCAGGCGCTCGGCGAGAGGCATGGACGTCATCTCCGCATGATAACGACCACGCCGGAACGGAGTTGACGGATATTAGAGCTCTAACTATCGTTCGTATGCGTACACATAAATGTGTCCTATCGATCTAAGGGGATCCTCGTGATCACGTTCCGCGCGCCCGTCGCCCTCGCCGCCGCGGCCCTGGCCGCCGCGCTCACCGCGGCACCCGCCCCCGCCCAGGCCGCTCCGCGCGTCACCACCGCGTACGAGCTGCCCGGCGACCGGGTCTACCCCGAGGGCATCACCGCCGATCCGCGCACCGGCGTCCTCTACGCCGCCTCCTGGGCCGACGGCACCGTCTACGCCATGACGCCCGGCAGGAAGACCGCCGCGATCTTCCTCCCGGCCGGGTCCGACGGCCGCGACACCGCCAACGGGCTGGAGGCCGACGGCGCGGGCCGCCTGTGGGTCACCGACTCCACCAGCGGGGTCTTCGTGTACGACACGCGTACCCGCGAGCTGCTGGCCCGCTTCGACGTCCCGGCCGGGGCGCCGAGCTTCGTCAACGACCTGGCCGTCGCCCCCGGCGGCGCCGTCTACGTCACCGACAGCCTGCGCGCCGTCGTCTACCGGATCACCCCCGCCCAGTTCGAGCAGGCGAGGGGCGGGGCCGCGGAGCTGACCCCGTACGCCGAGCTGGGCGGCTCGCTCGACGCCCACCCCGACGGCGCCTACACGCTCAACGGCATCGTCACCGACCCGTCCGGGCGCTACCTGCTGACCGCCGACATGACCGGCGGCGACCTGTTCCGCGTGGATCTGTCCACCCGCGAGGTGCGGCGGGTCGCGCTGCGCGGCGGCGACCTGCTGCACGCCGACGGGCTGGAGCTGCGCCGGGGCACGCTGTGGGCGGTGCACAACACCGCGGACACGATCAGCCGCTGGCACGTCGCCGCGGACGGCGGGGCCGCGCGGCTGGAGCGGCGGCTCACCGACCCGGCGCTGGAGCTGCCCACCACGCTGGTCCGCGTGAAGGACACGCTCTACGTGGTCCGCTCCCAGTTCGACAGGGGCGGGCCGCTGGGGAACGAGGGGGCGCCGCGGATCCCGTTCACCGTCGCCGCGGTCCGCGGCCTCTGACCGGACGCGGCTTCGCTCGGACCGGCCGACGCGGCCCCGCGCCGAACGGACGCGGCCCCGCGCCAGCCGGTCCGGACCCCGCGCCGGCCGATCGGGATCCCGTGCCGGCTGATCGGGATCCCGCGCCGGTCGTCAGGCGCCGGGCCAGGGGTCTCCCCAGCCGGTGTCCCTGGCCTGGCGGTAGAGCTCGCCCTGCCGCTTGGAGACGATCACGTCGCGGATGCCGTCCGTCTCGGTGCACAGGCGCAGCGACACCACGCCCTTGCGCTTCTGCGGGTGGCGCAGCACCCGGGCGGCGGCCCGCGGCCAGGGGCGGGCGGTGGCGGCGACGTAGGAGAACTTCTCGTCCTCGAAGCTGAGGGTGCCCGCCTTGATCTGGCGGTGCAGGGACGTCCGGGGCAGGCGTACCGAGAAGTGGCACCAGTCGCGGCCGGGCACGATCGGGCAGGGGCCGTCGTGCGGGCAGGGCGCGACGACCGTCAGCCCCTCCCCCGTCAGCACCTCGCGGGCCGCGGCGACCGTGGCGTAGCCGGCGGGGGTGCCCGGCTCGATGATGATCACCAGGGCGGCGTCGCGGGCGAGCCAGCGCACGACGTCCGGGCGGTCCTGCTCGGGGAGTTCGCCCAGCGCGTACGACATGGTCGCCAGGTCGGCGCGGGGCCGGTCGAGCCCCGGCCGGACGGCCGCCTGCCGCCAGGCGGTGTCGCGCACGGCGGCGGCCCGCGACGTACGGGCCAGCCGCCTGCCCAGGTCGATGACGTGCGGGTCGCGCTCGATGACCGTGACCTGGCGCAGGGACGGCCAGACACCGCCCGCCGCCCAGACCGCCGCCCCGGTGCCGCCGCCCGCGTCCAGGTGGCTGACCGGCTCGAACCCCGGCGCCAGGGCCGCCGCGTGCCGCATCGCCGCGGCGGCGGCCTCGTACGTGGCGGGCATGCGGTAGGCGGCGTAGGCCGCGACGTCCGCCTGGCCGCGCATGTGGGCGGCCCCGGCGGGAGCGCCGCCGCCGCGGTAACGCTCGGTGAGCTGCGCGACCGAACGGGCCAGCTCCTGCGGCGAGTGGCGGGCCAGGGCCTTGTCCAGGGCGGCGCTGAGGTCGTCGGGCAGCATGGGCGGGTTCGCTTTCGGATGGATCGGCGGGCTTGTGGCCGGCGGGCTTACGGTCGGCAGGCTTGTGGTCGGCGGGCTTACGGTCAGCGGGCTTACGGTCGGCAGGCTTGTGGTCGGCGGGCTTACGGTCGGCGGGATCACGGGTCGAGGTGAGGCGCCGGCGGGCTCGCGGGCGGGGCCGCCGGGTGGCCGGTGCCTCGCGGGTCGCGACGTGCCCTTGGACGTGGCCCCAGACGTGCCATTATCGGTCATCGGCGCCACCGCCCGCCCCTTGAGCGTCGCGGCGGGCGGGTGCGCCCGTGGCGAACGGCCGCCGCGCCCGCCCCCGCCGGCGCCTACGGTCGTCCACATGATGATCGTGAACGGCACCGGCATCGCCTACGAGGAGTCCGCCCCGAGGGAGCCGGCGGGCACGGTCGTGCTCGTCCACGCCGCCGTGGGCGACCAGCGCATGTGGGACCACCAGTTCCGCGCCCTGTCGGAGCGCCACCGGGTGATCCGCTACGACCGGCGCGGCTCCGGCCGCTCGGGCGACGCCACGGGCGAGGTGTGCCACCACGAGGACCTTCTCGCCGTCATGGACGCGCTGGAGGTGGACCGCGCGCTCCTGGTGGGCTCGTCGATGGGCGGCGGGTACGCCGTCGAGGCGGCCCTCGCCGCCCCGTCGCGGGTGGCGGGGCTCGTGCTGGTCGGCGCGGGCCTGCCGGGCCACGCCTGGCCGCCCGAGATGCTGGCGCAGGCCCGCGAGCGCGTGCACGGCGCGGTGCCCGCCGACCGGCTGAGCCGCTACCGCGCCGGCGCCGCCGGGCACGTCGATCCCGCGGACGCCCGCGCGATGGCGGAGGCGCACACGCTGTGGCAGGTCGCGGGGCCCGACCGCGACCGGGGCGCGCTGCCCGCCGAGGTGTGGGAAGCCGCGGTGGAGATGTGCGCGCTGGCCTTCCTGCGCTCCTGGACCGCCCCCGCCGTGACCGAGCGTTTCCTCGACCCGCCGGCCGCGGGCCGCCTGCCGGAGATCGCCGCGCCCACCCTGGTGATCAACGGCCTGTCGGACGTCCCGGGCATCCAGGAGGTCTCCCGCGTCCTGGCCGGAGGCATCCGGGGCGCCCGCCTGCTCGACCTCCCCGACACCGGCCACCTCCCGCCCCTGGAGCGCCCCGCCGAGGTGACGGCCGCCCTGGAGGCGTTCGCGGCGAAGGTGTTCGCCGCGAAGGCGCCCGCAACGGAGACATCCACGGCGGAGACACCCGCAACGGAGGCGCCCACGGCGGAAGCGCCCGCAACGGGGGCGCCCGGGCTCAGGCGTCGATGAGCGCGGCCAGCCGTTTGGGCGCGACCAGCCGGTAGCTGTCCCTGACCAGCTCGTCGATCTCCGCCCAGTCCTGCTCGACGTCGAGCCGCGCCCCCACCCAGCCCTTGGCGCCGACATAGGCGGGCACGAAGAACCGCTCCGGCTGCGACGACACCAGCGCCTCCTGCACCCCCGGCCCCGCCTTGAACGTCATCGACCGCCCGTCCTCGCTGGTCATGAGGAACAACTTGTCCCTGACCCGGTAGGAGGGCGCGGTGTGCCCGCCGAACGGCTTCTCCTCCGCCTCGGGCAGTGCCAGGCAGATCTCCCGCAGCCGCGCCGCCACATCGTCGACCATGCAAGCCTCCCGCTCGTCACCGAGACGCCGAGACTACCGCGCCCCTCCGACATTTCCCCGCCGGGATCCTTGAGAGACGTTCGGGCCTAACAGAGCAGAACGTGGTCGCCATCAAGCCACGGACGCGGCGTCACGGCAGGCCGAAGCGTTGGACATCGCGCGAGGACCGCAGAGGCCGGCTGCCTGCCACGGTCAGGGCCCGGGGACACGTGCCGCCCGGCGGCCACGTCACGCCCTACGGGCTTGCCTGGCCTGCGTCCCGGTGGAGTTGCCCGACCAGGGCGGTCAGTTCCCGATCGCCGCTGATGCCGGCGAGAGTCTGTTCGAGGACGTTGACATAGGTTGCGCGCGCGGCGGTGACGGCTTCGCGGCCGCGATCGGTGATCTGCGTGTAGACCCCCCGCCGGTCGGTCGGGCAGTGAAAGCGTTCGGTCAGGCCCATCCGCTCAAGCCGGGCAACCAGGCGGCTGACCGAACTCTGCTGGAGCGGGATCGCGTCGGCGAGGACTTGCTGACGCAGGTGACCGCCGTCGTCGGAGTAGGCCAGCGCCGCAAGGGCGGTGTACTCGGAGACGGACAGGCCATGCTCGTTCTGCAGGGCGCGGTCCAGTGCCTCCTGGACGACGGCCTCCAGGTGCCTCAGCGCCTGCCAGCGTCTTTCGAGGTCCGACGGCAGTTCGATGCGCGGGACGCGTCCGGTGACCTGCGGCATTGTCCCTCCTTCCTTGAGCACCAGTTTGACATGCATTCCATGCATAGACAATCTATGCATAAGCAAATATTGTACGTACATGGGAGGACTCATGCGTGCCTTCGTCACCGGCGCCACTGGATACATCGGAGGCTCCGTCGCCGACCGAATGCTGCAGGCCGGCCACCAGGTCATTGGGCTGGCCCGCAGTCCCGAGAAGGCGCGCATGCTTGAGCGCCTGGGCGTGACCCCGGTCGTGGGGACCCTGGACGACCAGGCCCTTCTCGCCGAGCAGGCGCAGGCCGCCGACGCTGTCGTCAACGCTGCTGACAGCGACCACCGAGGTGCCGTGGAAGCACTGGTGGAGGCGCTCGCGGGATCGGGCAAGCCGCTGCTGCACACCAGCGGGTCGAGCATCGTGGGCACCGATTCCCGCGGAGAGCCGTCCGAGGAGATCTTCGGGGAGGAGATCTTCGATCCGGAGTCGCCCTGGCGGCCGGCCGGCGACAAGGAAGCCCGGGCGGCGATCGACCGGTACGTCCTGGCCGCCTCCAGCCGAAAGGTCCGGTCGGTGGTTCTGTGCAACACTCTGATCTACGGCCACGGTCGGGGGCTGAGCCGCGACAGCGTGCAGATCCCCGCCCTGGCCCGGCAGGCGCAGAGGAGCGGGACCGTCCGCAGGATCGGGGCCGGCCGCAACATCTGGTCGAACGTCCACATTGATGACGTGGCTGACCTCTATCTACTCGCGCTCGATGCGGCTCCCTCCGGGTCGTTCTACTTCGTGGAAAACGGTGAGGCGTCGTTCGGCGAGATCACCGCCGCCATCGCAGAGGCGCTGGGCCTGGGACCTGCCGAGGCGTGGGACATCGACGCCGCGATTCAGGAGTGGGGCTACGAGGCCGCCGTCTTCGCCCTCGGCTCCAACAGCCGGGTCCGAGGCGAGCGCGCCCGCGCCCAACTCGGCTGGCGACCTCGGCACACCTCCGTCCTGGACTGGATCAAAAACGAACTCACCAAGGACTGAGATCAGTCGTCCGGCCAGGAGCCAATGCCATCTCGGGCAGGTGTGCGCGTGCGCTCCCGCCCGCGACTGATCGTCGGTTGTCCACGCCAATCGATCCTGCTCGACCTGCCCACCCTGCCGAGATCCCGGCTTACTCGCCACCGTACGGCTAGCTGCCGGTGCCCTCGGGCGGCTGCTCGCCAGCCGTTCGTCGGCACTCGGCGAGCGTGGCGAGCAGGCGGCCGTCCATCACGCGGACGTGGTGACAGGTGATGGTGGTGCCGAGGGGCGGGAAGCGTTCGCCTCCATCACTGTCGGGCGTGGAGCAGGGCGGTCGAGACGGTCCAGAGGCGCTTGGCGGTGGCGGGGTCGAGTGCCCATTCCTTGACGCCGTGCGGGTGCCGGGCGAGGTCGGCATGCGGCCGGGCGCCGGTAATTGCGTTGCCGCGTCCGGGAAGGGTGGGCATGCTGGGCTGATCGAGCGGCGACGAGCGCTGCCTGAACGAAGGAGGGCTGACGGATGACCATCACGGCACTGCGGCATGTCCGCATCAGCCCCACCCACTTGTTCAGGAGCACGCACGTTGTCTTCCGGATACGAACTCCCTGATCCCCACTCCCCTCTCGACTCCCCTGTGTCACCTCCGGCCGGCGCCTTCGTCTTCGCGTTCCATCCGGTGGACGAGGAGCTGGGCCCGGGTCAGCGGTGGTCCACCTGGCTGGAGGTCGAGCGCGGTTGCCGCGGCCCCGAGCCACGCCCCTCGTGGGTCGTGACGGACCAGGCCGCGATCGACACCGAGCTCGGCATACTCAAGACCGGCAAGGAAGCCGACGTCTTCCTGCTCGAACGGGCCGTCCAGGCCATCGGCGGCAATCCGGCGAAGTCCTCGCTGCTGGCCGCGAAGCGGTACCGCACCGAGGAGCACCGCTCCTTCCACCGCAAAGCGTCGTACGTCGAGGGCCGCCGCACCCGCAACAGCCGCGACAGCCGGGCGATGGCGAAGAAGACCGCGCACGGCCGCGGCGTCGCGGCCGGCCAGTGGGCGTACGCCGAATGGGACGCCCTCAACCGCCTGTGGAAGGCCGGCGTCCCGGTGCCCTACCCCGTGCAGGTGGACGGCACGGAGCTGCTGATGGAGTTCATCGACGACGGCGAGGGCGGTGCCGCGCCCCGGCTCGCCCAGGTCCGGCCGCCGAAGGACCTGCTCGGCGGGTACTTCGAGCAGCTCCGCGACGGCATGCGCGAACTGGCCCGCGCGGGGCTCGCGCACGGCGACCTGTCGCCGTACAACGTCCTGGCGCAGGGCGAGCGGATCGTGTTGATCGACCTGCCCCAGGTCGTCGACATCGTGGGCAACCCGCAGGGCCTGGACCTGCTGATGCGCGACTGCCGCACCATGGCCGCGTGGTTCACGAACCGCGGGTTCGAGGTCGACGAGCAGGAGCTGTTCGCCGACCTGCTGGCGACGGTGTTCTGATCGCCCCGGACGGCGCCCGGCCCCTGCCGGTGCGCCGCCCGCGATCCCGATCGGCGGCGGCGTCAGTGACCGCCGTGCGCGCCGGTGAAGGTGGCGCCGATCTCCGCCATCCGCTCGGCCGCGTAGCCGGGGTCGATCAACGCCTCGGGGGTGTGGAGTCCGGGCGGCACGGGGTCGCCGCGCAGGCCGAGCAGCCGCTCGACGCCGAGGGCGACGCCGAGCGCGGTCAGGGGGCGCTGCCCCTCCGGGTGGAGGAGGTAGCGGCTCGTCCTGAGTGGCGCGCCCGCGCGGTCCACGCCTTCGAGGTCGATCCTGATCTCCGCGGACGCGGGCCCGCCGCGCCGCCTGCCTGCCGACTCACCGATCGCGAACGCGAGGCGGACGTTGGGCGCGCCCGTCGCGAGGGCCAGGCTCGGCACGTCGAGGATGGGGACGATCTGGCCGGGCAGCACGGCGCCGTCGACGCTGGTGATCTCCACCTGCGCGTCGGGGCCGCTGACCCACTCGAAGACGCCGTCGCGGCGGACGGGCCCCGCCGAGGTGGCGGCCATCAGGCGGGCTATGTCCGCCACGGCCGCGGGCCCGCCGCTGTCCTGCTCGTCCAGTACGCCGCTGACCTCGATGGTGTCGAGCCGGTCGAACTCCCTGGCGAGGCCGAGCACCGCCAGGACGACGACTCCCGCGTACCAGTGGCTGGCCAGCAGGATCGGCGCCGCGCCGGCTCGCAGGCCGGCGGCGGCGACCTCGGGCCCGATGTCGACCAGGCCGTTGGAGATGCTGACGTACGGCAGGCCGCGGTCCTGTGCGTAGCGCAGTCCGTTCAGGTGGCTGTCCCACACTGCTGCCACGACCGCCGCGTAGCCGTCGGTCCGCTGGAGGCCGAGGCCGTCTCGCCCCACGTCGATGGTCACGGCGTTCGCGCCGCCGAGTTCGTCGGCGACTCGCTGGGCGCGGCCGAGATCGCGGCCTGCGATCGTCAGCGGCAGCTCCGGGTGCCACCGGCGCAGGAGCGCCGCGGTCTCCGCGCCCACCTGGCCGGACCCTCCCATGATCAGTACGGATGGTTCCACGGTGATGTCCTCCCACTAACCTACATTCTGTAAGTTACATTTTGTAGCTTAGGCTGGGAGATAAAACAAGGGAGGACGATGACCACGGGATCGACCCGCCTGTCCAAGCCCGCCAGGCGGGAGCAACTGCTCGACACCGCCATGACGATCGTGCGCGCCCACGGCACCGACAGCCTCACGCTGCTCAGCCTGGCGGAGGCCGCCGGAGTGAGCAGGCCCATCGTCTACGACCACTTCGGCACCCGCCCCGGCCTGCTGATCGCGCTCTACCGGCGGCTCGACGAGCGGCACCGGGCCGTCCTGGCGCAGGCCCTGCGTCACGCCCCGGCCGTCCCCCGTGAGATCGCCCGCGTCCTGAGCGCCGCCTACTTCGCCTGCGCCACCGACATGCCGGAGTGGACCGCCGTCTCGGCCGCGCTGAAGGGCAACCCGGAGGTGGAGGCGGTCGAGCGCGAGCTGCTCGACGGCTACACCGACCTGATGGCCACCGCCCTGCGGCCGTACGCCGGGCTCACCCAGGAGGCCCTCCGCCTGCGCTGCGCCGGCGCGCTGGGCGCGGCCGAGGCGATCGCCGCCGAGCTGAACCGGGGGCGGGCCACCGCCGCCGAGGCCGTCGCGGCGCTGACCGACCTGATCCTCGGCGGCATCGACACCGGAGCCCGGGACTGACACCGTCGCGGGCCGCTGGGTGGTGGTGCTGGAGAGGGGGAGGGAAGGGGAGGGGCACGGGAGGGCTGGAGATCATCACCGTGGGGCGGACGCGTCCGGACACGGCGGTCCCGGACGCCTGTGGACGAGCTGTCAGGACGGCGCAGGAGGTGCCGGCAGGTCCGGCAAGTCCGGCGGGTCCGGCGGATCCGGCAGGCCCGGCGGGTCCGGCGGGTCCGGCGGGTCCGGCAGGTCCGGCAGGTCCGGCGGCAGGATCGGGAGGTCCGCCCGTGCCGAGGCGGTGCCCCCGGCTCCAGGGGTTCGCGCGCGAGGCGCAGTGCCCGGTGCAGGCCGATGCCGCCGCCGCGACGACCTAGGAGGCTCGCTCCTCGCGGGCCTGCGGCCTGGCCCGTACGTGCATGCGCTCGCCCTGCCGCCCGAACAGGTTGAGGACCTCCACCGGAGAGTCGCCGGCGGAGCCGAACCAGTGCGGCAGGCGCGTGTCGAACTCGGCGGCCTCGCCCGGCCCCAGGACCAGGTCGTGACCGGCCACGACGAGCCGCACCCGCCCCGACAGGACGTACATCCACTCGTAGCCTTCGTGCGTGCACGGCTGCGGCCGGCACTGCTCGGCGGGGATGATCGACTTCCATGCCTGCAGGGGCCCCGGCTGGGTGGTCAGGGGGATCACCGTGCGCCCGTTGCGGACCAGGGGCTTGCACCGGATACGCGGGTCGCCGGTCTCCGGCGCGCCGACCAGCTCGTCCAGCGACACCTGGTGCGCCTGCGCGATCGGCAGCAGGAGCTCCAGGCTGGGCCGGCGCTGGCCCGACTCCAGCCGGGAGAGCGTGCTCTTGGAGATGCCGGTGGCCTCTGCCAGAGCCGACAGGCTCACCCCGCGCCGGGTGCGCAGGCTCCGGAGCCGGGGGCCGACCTGTTCCAGCGTCCGGGCCGTCGCGGACTGTCGCTCGGGGGTTCGCGGCTCCATGGTTCCCGTCCTGTCCGTGTCGTTCGAGGGGCTGCTCGCCTCCACTGTCCCAGAAACGGCAACAGAAGTTGTCAATCCTGGCTTCCCCTCGCAGCATCGGCCCCGGAGGTGATCGCCATGATCAAAACAATGAACACGAACGGCAAGCTGCCCCTGGGGGTCTATCTGCTGGCGTTGAGCCTGTTCGCGATGGGCAGCGCGGAGTTCCTGCTCGCGGGCGTCCTGCCGGCCATCGCCGGCGACCTGAAGATCACGCTGTCCTCCGCCGGGGCGCTGATCTCGGCCTTCGCCGCCGCCGTGGTCGCCGGCGGCCCGCCCCTGGCCATCGTGACCCTGCGCTGGCCGCGGCGCACGACGCTGGTGGCCACGCAGGCGGTCTTCGCCGGCTGCGTGGTGATCGGCGTCCTGACCGACAGCTACGCGGTGCTCCTGCTCACGCGTTTCCTCTGCGGCCTCGCCTACGCCGGGTTCTGGGCGGTCGCGGCGGTCACCGCGGTCAGCCTGGTCCCGCCCGGCCGCGCCGCGCGCGCCTCGGGGGTCGTCGTCTCCGGCCTCAGCCTCGCGATGGTGGCCGGAGGCCCGGCCGGCACGCTGATCAGCTACTTCACCGGGTGGCGGGGCGGCTTCTGGGCGGTGGCGGGCCTCACCGTCGTCGGCATGGTCCTGACGCTCGTGGCGCTGCCCGCCACGAGCGCGCGCGGCGGGACCGGCGTGCGGGACGAGCTCCGCGCCATGAGGCGGCCCCGGCTGTGGGTCGTCTACGCCGCCACTCTCCTGAGCACGGCCGCGTACATGATCACGTTCAACTACCTCGCGGCGTTCCTGACCGGGGTCACCCGGATCCCCGGGGTGTGGATCCCGGCGGTCCTGGCCCTGTTCGGCGTCGGAGCCTTCATCGGCCTGTCCATCGGGGGCCGGATCGCCGACCGGCTGCCCACGCGCGCGCTCCTGGCCGGCGCCCTGGGGATCCTGGCCGTCTCCGCCCTGCTCGGCGTCCTCGCCCGGCACGCGGCGGCCGTCGTCCCCCTGGTGCTGCTCCTGGGGGTCGCCGGATTCGTGCTGAACCCGGCGATCTACGGGCGGGTGTTCGCCATCGCGGGCCAGGCGCCCACCCTCGCCGGGGCCACCACCGTCTCCGCGTTCCAGCTCGGCATCAGCCTGGTCCCCGGGTTCGCCGGCGTCGTGCTCGACGCCGGCGCCGGGGTCGTCGCCATCCCGTGGCTCGGTGCCGGCCTGGCGGCGCTCACCACGGTGCCCGTCCTGCTCGACCGGTTCGCGTCCCGGCCGCGGTCCGGTGCCGCCGGACCGCCGCGCCTCACCCCTCGGGCGTCTCGACGAGAGGCGTGTCCACCAGGTGCTCGATGAGGAACCACGTCTGCAGCTCGTTCGTCCTGATGACCTGGGAGACCAGCAGGTCGTTGGTGCCGTCGTCCCCCATCTCCTGCGCCCGGGAGGCCGCGTCGTGGCAGGCGACCAGGATGGTCTCGTGCGCCTCGATCAGGCGGGAGAGCATCGCCGGCACCTCCTCGCAGCCGTTCGGCGGGCGCGGGATCACGGTGATCTCGGCGACGTGGCGCGGGTCGCCGACGGCCACGCCGCCGAGGGTCTGCACCCGCTCGGCGATGTCGTCCACGAGCTTCTCCTGCTCCTCGGCGTGCTTGTCCAGCAGCAGGTGGAGCTGGTAGAAGGTCGGCCCGCGCATCAGCCAGTGGTGCTTCTTGTAGAGGGCGTACAGGATCTGGGTGTCGGCCAGGATCTGGTTGAGCCGCTCGCACGAGTACATGCGGGCGTCCCGCGTCAGCCCGAGCGGGAACATCCGCACGGTGCCGAACTCCTGGATCTCCACACCGTTCACGTGCAGCCACGGCTGGCTGTTCGCCTTGGACCGCGTCGCCTTGGTGGATCGTTTGGTCGCCATGCGTGTTCTCCTCGGAATGGCGAATGGGCACAATCGCCATCAACCTCCCCGGCACCGCGCCAAGGGCCGCCGCGAACCTGCACAAGAGACGGTCAATCCTGCGCGCCGCCGTCGCGGCCGGCGGCATGCGATCATGCTGGAGCCCTCCCATCCCGGCGGGAGGGCGGCGAGGAGCGCGCATGGAGAACCGCGTACGGAGAACGGGGACCTCCCCGTGTCCTGGCCCGCGCCCCGCGGCGGTGAAGGGGTGAGCGCGCTGCGGGCCCTGCTGGCCGGCGTGGAGCGCGGCGAGCCGCCGCCCCCGGACGGCGGGCTGACGGTCGTGCCGCAATCGTCGCCGCGTGACCTGGGCGTCCTGGCGTTCACCGCCCATTCGGTGGTCTTCGCCGACCTGCCGCTGTCATGGGTGCGCGAGCGGCTGCCGCCCGGCGACCTGTCGGCCCCGCTCGGCCCGCCGTTCCTGCTGGCCCTGGCCGGGCGGACCGGGCGGAGCGCCGGGAGCCTGGACCTGCTCGCCCTGGCGGCCCCGCTCGCCGGGCCGCCGCCGCTCGCGCTGGAGGAGGTCACCGCGGCGGAGCATCCCCGGGTGAGGCGGGCGCTGCGCCACCGGGACGAGGTCCGCGCCTGGAGCTGCGAGGGCGGCCTGCTGACCGTGGGGCGGGGCGTGGGCGGGCGATGGGAGGCCGCGGTGGAGGTGGAGCCGGCGCACCGGGGCCGGGGGCTGGGCCGCCTGCTCGCCGCGGCCGCCCGCCACCTGGTCCCGCGGCCGGTGTGGGCGCAGGTCGCGCCGGGCAACGCGGCCAGCGTGCGGGCCCTGCTGGCGGCCGGGTACGTCCCGGTGGGCGCCGAGGTCCTGCTGTCCCGCGCGTGAGCCGCGAAACGGCGAAACGTGCCGGTGGGGACTTTGCCGGTCATTGGCCCACCGTTGGGCGAACCCGGTGTGGCGGAGCGCGAACGCATCAAGATCGCTACGTATAGTGATCAGCGATGTCACTTCGTGATCACAGGGGGGAATCATGAGACGCAGCCTCATCGCCGCTGGGGGCGCCATCATCGCGGCCACCGTCATGTTCGGGGGCGTCGCCTCGGCGGCGGGCGACCCGAATGACGAGTGGAACGACCAGTGGACCCATTCCTGGAGCAGCTGGGCGAATCGGACCCCGAACGACTGCGCCCTCGGCATGAACGACGACGGCACCTACCACCACGTCACCAAGCACGGAGTGTTCGCGGGCACGCGCGACGCGGACGCCTGCAAGGTCGGCCCCGAGGTCACCTACAAGAACGGCTCCCTGCACTACGGGCACCCTAGCGAGAACCCTCCGGGCGCCGGCGAGAGCTGACACCCTCTGACGAGGACCGGCCGTCCCGGCACCCGCCTCGGGTGCCGGGACGGCCGCGTCATGGGGGCGCTGCTACGCTTCAGGCCGTGAAGTCCGGCCCGCTGGGAGACCCACAAGGAGTCGCGCGTTGGTCGTCTACGCCGGTCAGGGTGACGCCCGCCGTTCGATGGCGCTGCTGTGGCGCGCCGGGCAGGAGCGCGAGGAGACCCGGCCGGGGCCCAAACCGGGGCTGAGCGTGGACGTGATCGTCGATGCCGCCATCGAGGTGGCCGACGCCGAGGGCATGGCGGCCCTGTCGATGCGCAAGGTCGGCGAGCGGCTGGGCCGCACCGGCATGGCGCTCTACACGTACGTGCCGAGCAAGGGCGAGCTGGTCGACCTCATGTACGACCGGGCCATGGCCGAGCTGCCGGCCGAGTACGACCTGAGCGGCGGCTGGCGGCCGGCCGTCACGGCGTGGGCCGAGCGGACCCGCGCCTTCTACCTGCGCCATCCGTGGATCCTCCAGGTGTCGCAGGCACGCCCGGTGCTGGGCCCCAACGAGTTCGCGGCCCTGGAGAGCCTGCTCGGCATCCTGCGCGCGACCGGGCTGCGCCCGGCCCGGGTGCGGGGCGTGGTGGCGCTGCTGTACGACTTCGTGCGCGGCGCGGCCAGGACGGTCGCCGAGTCGCGCCAGGCCCCGTCGGAGACCGGCGTGTCGGACGAGGAGTGGTGGCGGGCCCGCGCGTCGCTGATGGCGGAGGTGGCGCCCGGGTTCGCCGAGCGCTACCCCCTGGCGCGCTGGGTGGAGTCGGAGGACGACGACCAAGCCCCCGGCGAGCCGTTCCTGGAGCACCGGGTGCGCGAGGCGTTCCGCACGGGCCTGGACGTGCTGCTCGACGGCATCGAGGCGGCCGTACGCGCCGCCCGCCCCTGACGGCCCGCCCCTGACCGGCCGCGCGGTGGGCTGCGGGGACGCCGTCAGGTCCGGCGGTCCTCCAGGAACTCCAGGACGGGGCGGGTCTGGGGCGGGAGCAGGTGCCCGGCCTCGGGCAGCAGCCGCACGTCGGCCCCGGGCAGGACGCGGGCCAGGCGGCGGCGGGTGCCGTGGGAGTCGAGCATCGCGTCCCGGCCGCCGGCGATCACCAGCAGCGGTGCGGTCACGCGGCGCAGGGCGTCGTCCGGCAGGAGCGGCACCTTGCCCCGCCGGGGCCGGAAGCCGCGATGGATGAGCGTGGTCAGCTCGGCGAGCGGGCCGCCGGCCATGCCGCGCACCTCGGCTCCGAGCAGGCGGCGCAGGGCGCGGCGGCGGCCGGCGTCCCCCATGAGCAACAGCGGCAGGACGCCGAGCAGGGGCAGGGACCGCTGCGGGCCGATGCCGCTGGGGCAGAGCAGGGCCACGCGCGCGGTCCGCTCCGGCCGCCGGGCGGCGTAGTCGAGCGCGATGCGGCCGCCGAGCGAGAGGCCGACGAACGAGACCCGCTCCCCCGGCCCGGCCCCGAGCCCGTCGAGGACGTCGTCGAGCCATCCGGCGTACGCGTCGCCGTCCAGGGGCGGGCGCGCGGGCGCGCTCAGCCCCGGCTCCCCGACCAGGTCCACCGCGTACACCCGCAGCCGCCGCGACCAGGCCGCCACGTCGCCCAGCCACATGGCGCTGGTGGCCGCCGAGCCGTGCAGGAGCAGCACGGCGGGCGCGTCCCGCGGCCCGGACGCCAGCACGAACGTCTCCCCCAGCCGGGTCGGCACGCGCAGCCGCTCGGCGGGCACCGGCCAGCGCTCCAGCACCTCCAGGTAGCACCGCTCGATGGCCAGCGCGGCCTCGCGCGAGCGGTGGATCGGGCGGTCCGGGCGGCTCGGGTGGCCCGGGTGGCCCGGACGGCCCGGGCGGCTCAGACGGCCCGGGCGGCTCAGACGGCCCGGGCGGCTCGGACGGCTCGGGTGGCTCGGGGGCGTCACGGCCGCACCAGCGCGTCCACGACGCGCAGCACCTGGGCGGCGGGCTCCAGCTCGCCGAGCACGACGATCGTGAGGCGGGCGCGCTCCTCGTCGTAGGAGAACTGCGCCCGCACGCCGCTCGGCCGGCCGGACAGGGCGCCGGTGACCGTCGTGGTCAGGCGGTCCGTCTCGGCCCTGCCGACCCCGTCGAGCTGGACGACGGCCGACACCTCGGCGCGCCGGGGGCGCGGCTCCTCGGGGACCGGCAGCCCGGCGAAGGCGGCCAGGTCGTCCTTGGCGATCCGGTAGCGCCTGCCGACCCGCACGGCCGGCAGCCGCCCGTCGCGCACGTAGGCGCGCACGGTCTTGACGTGCAGGCCCAGCAAGCCGGCCGCCTGCTCCACGGTGTAATACTCCATAACATTCCCTATCGTACGCCATTAAAGGGAGCGAAAGGGAAGAACAAGCGCCTTCAGGGCCATGCTTCAAGCGCGACGCAAGTGATCGGCAATCCGGGCTCACTAGTGTCACCGGCCATGATCCGCCTCAGCCCCCGCCTCGGCCCCCTCACGCCGCGCCAGCGCTGGCGCCGCGCCCGGCTCCAGGCCTACTCCTGGTCCCTCACCGGCGCCTACCGGCTGGGCGCGCTGCACCCCGCCGTCTGGCGGTTCGTGGCGCGCGGCTACCACCCGGCGCTGGACCGGGTGGCCGCCAGGCACGCCCGGCTGGCCTGCCAGTTCGCCGCCGTGGACGTGCCCGCCTACCGGCACTTCCTGCGCGCGAACGGCGCCGAGCACGCCCGGCGGCTGGCGGACTTCCCCGAGACCACCAAGCACAACTACGCCGCCCTCTACGACGAGGAGAGCCGCTGCCAGGAGGGCCGGATGCACCGGCCGGGCGTGATCGTGGACGAGTCGTCCGGGTCGAGCGGCAAGCCGTACAACTGGGTGCGCGGGCCGCGCGAGCTCAAGGGCGTCCACCGCAACGCGGCCGGCTACATCGAGCTGGTCTTCCCCGGCGAGCGGCTGTTCGTGATCAACGCGTACTCGATGGGCGCCTGGGCCACCGGCACCACCACCGGCGCGGCCATGGCCCGCATCGCGATGGTCAAGAACACCGGCCCCGACCTGGAGAAGATCGCCGACACGCTGGAGCACTTCGGGCCGGGCTACGACTACGTGGTGTCGGCGTACCCGCCGTTCCTCAAGCACCTGCGCGACCACCTCGACGAGCGCGGCTTCCCCTGGCACGACTACCGGATCAGGGGCCTGGTCGGCGGCGAGGGCATGACCGAGGCGCTGCGCGACTACCTGGAGGAGCGCTTCGAGGAGGTGCGCTCCGGCTACGGCGCGAGCGACCTGACGATCGGGATGGGCGCGGAGAGCGGGTTCAGCGTGTGGCTGCGCAAGCGGCTGGCCGCCGACCGGGAGCTGCGCGAGCGGCTGCTGGGGCCGGGCGAGGAACGGCTGCCGATGATCTTCCACTACAACCCGCTGGAGACGTTCCTGGAGGTCAACGCGGCCGGCGAGCTGCTGTGCACGATCAACACCAAGACCTGCCTGCAGCCCAAGCTGCGCTACAACGTCGGCGACGAGGCCGCGCTGCGCACGCTCGCCGAGGTGCGCGCCGCCCTGGGCGCCGAGGAGTACGAGCGCGCCTGGACCGACGAGCGGCTGAACCTGCCGCTGCTGTTCCTGTTCGGCCGTAAGGACTCGACGATCTCCTACATGGGCGCCCACCTGTACCCGCAGGACGTCGAGTACGGCCTCTACCAGGGCAACCCGTACGCCGCCGCGATCAGCCGGTTCTGCCTGTCGCTGGAGGAGCTGCCGGGCCTGGAGTACCGCCCGGTGGTCAACCTGGAGGTACGCGGCGGGATGGACGGCGAGGCCGAGCGCGCGGAGCTGGCCGACCTGTGCCGCAAGGGCGTGCTGGCCCACCTGAGTGCCGTCTCGCGCGACTTCGCCGAGTCGGTGCGCGAGGACCCGACCGCCGCCGACCTGCGGGTGCGGGTGTTCGGCCCGGGCGAGGGCCCGTTCGCCGGGCGTACCGAGCTGAAGAACGTCTACCTGGTGAAGGACGCATGAGAACCACCGATTTCAGCAGGACGCCGCCGCAGGGGCAGGCGACGGCGATGTTCGTCGGGGCGACCCGGTACCGGGGGCCGCTGTCGATCCTCGTCCTCACCTTCACCTGGTTCCGGATGGTGCGCGACATGAAGCGGATGCGCGGCTACCGGTGGCACAAGGTCTACTGGGAGTTCCCGTACACGCTGGGCACGCTGGCGTTCTTCGAGGACCGCGACGCGCTGCTGCGCTTCGCCCGCACCCGGCACCACCGCCGGCTGATGCGGTGGGTGACCGACGGCACCAGGCACGCCACCGGCGGCTACATCCGCCTCTACAACGCCGAGCCCGAGGGGTACAGCAACGGCGTGTGGCGGGCCGAGGGCGGCCCGATGGCCCACATCGAGACGTTCACGCCGCTGTCGTCGGAGAGCGGCGAGGGACCGCGGGTGAACCGCGCATGAGCGCCCTGGAACGGGTGCGCGGCCGCCGCGACCTGCGCGACTTCCTGTCCCTCACCGACCGCCTGCACGGCGCCGGCTCGGGCTACGTCCCGCCGCTGCACGCCCAGGTCCGCACGTGGCTGCGCCAGGGCGTGGCCCTGTACGTGCTGCGCAGGGCCGGCCGCGTGGTCGCCCGCACCACGCTGCACACCGACGCCGCCCTGGACGCCAGGCTGGGCGCCCGGCTGCAGCTCTTCGGCCTGACCGAGTTCGCCGAGGACGCGGCCGGCGAGCTGTTCGAGGCGATCTGCGCGGCGGGCCGGGCGGCGGGCCGGCAGGTCGCCTTCGGCCCGGTCGCCCTGCTGCCGAACCAGGCGGGCGGCGTCATCACCTCCGGCTTCGCCGAGCGCGGCTTCATCGACAGCGCCTGGAACCCAGAGCGCTACCCGGCCGCGTACGAGGCGCACGGCTTCACCCGCCGCTTCGAGTCCGACACCTGGATCTGCCCGGTGCCGCGGCGGGGCCCGGTGTTCGCCTTCGACGAGGCGCGGATGGCGGCCGAGGAGCTGCGGGTGCACCGCGGCGACCGCCGGCGGATCCGGGAGCAGCTGCCGATCCTGCGCGCGATGCTGAACGCCGCCTTCGCGCGGCTCGGCTACTACACCGAGATCTCCGCCGAGCAGCTGGCCGCGCAGACCGACGGCCTGGCGTACCTGCTGGACGAGGACCTGCTGCTGTACCTGACCAAGGCGGGGCGCCCGATCGCGTTCATCCTGTGCCTGCCCGACATCTCCGAGTTCGTCATGCGCGTCCGGGGCGACCTGCACCCGCTCAACCAGCTCCGCCTCCTGGCCACCCGCTCCCGCCACCGCCGCGAGGCCGTCCTCGTGGTCAAGGGCACGGTCCCGGACGAGCAGGGACGCGGCTACATGCGGCTGCTCTCCCGCGAGCTGCTGGCGGGGCTGCGCCGCGGCGGCTACCACACGCTGCGCAGCACCTACGTGGAACGCACCAACCCCGGCTCGGCCGCCCAGTACGTCGCCATGGGCGGCCGCCCCCTCCACGGCTACACCTTCTACGCCAAGGACCTCACGACGTGAACGAGCTGCGGGCGCTGGAGCCCGACTTCTGGCGCGCGCCCAGCGCGCACAACACCCAGCCGTGGACGCTGACGTACGAGGACGGCGACCAGGCGGCCGTCGGCTGGGACCCGTCCAGGGCGCTGCCGGTCAGCGACCCCACCGGCCGCGACCTGCGGCTGAGCCTGGGCGCGTTCGTGGAGTGCTGCCTGATCGTCTGCGCCTCGGCGGGCCTGCCCGTCGCCTTCACCCCGGACCCCGGCCCCCTGCGCGTCGGCTACCTGCACCGGGCGCGCGAGCCGTACGCGACGCCCTTCACCACGGCCGACGTGCGCGCCCGCGGCGCCAACCGCGGCGACTACCACCCGGGCCGGCTCCCCGCCGACCTGGCCGGCCGGCTGACCGGCATGCGCCGCGTGGCCTGCCGCGACCTGGCGGACCTGCTGCACGCCGCCGACCTGCACCAGTTCGGCTCCCGGGAGGTGACCCGCGAGCTGCGCTCCTGGCTGCGGCTGACCCGCCGCCACCGCCGCTACCTCCTGGACGGCCTGAGCGACCGCGCCCTGTTCCTGACCCGGCTGGAGGCCCTGGTCCTGCGTGCCTCCCTGGCGTTGTACCCGGCGCTGCGCCCGCTCGGCCTGCCCCGCCTGCTGGCCGGCGCCTCCCGCGGGCTGCTGGACTACGACGGCGACGTGCTGGTGCTGGTGGGCCCGGCGGGCGACGAGCTCGACCAGGGCCGCCTCCTGCTGCGCCACTGGCTCACGCTCTCCGCCGCCGGCTACACCCTGCACCCCCTGAGCCAGATCATCGACCACGACGGGACGCGTCGGGTGCTCGCCGGCCGCCTGGACGTCCCGGACCCGTCCTGCCTGCTCCACGTCGCCCGCGTCGGCCGCCCCAAGGCCCCCGCCCCGCCCTCGTGCCGGGTGAAGGACCCGCCCGGGTGACGCGCGGGACCGTCGAAGGCGGGCCGAGAAGGCGGGCCGTCAGAAGGCGGGGCCGTCCTCCGCCCCGCAGGCGGCGCGGACCTCGGCGAGGAGCGCGGCCGCGTCGTCGAGCGTACGGGTGATCTCCTCCGGGGTCCGGCCGACCCCGGCGAGCAGCGCCTGGGCCCGCTCGGCGAAACCGCCGGGGGCCACGGGCAGCCGGCCGGCCGAGGCGACCATGCCCTTCTCGTTGACCAGCCAGGCGCCGGCTGCGGCGTGCAGGGCCTGGCAGGCCACGCCGATCGCGCGGAACAGGGCGCCCGCCGCGTACGCCGGATCGGCGCCCGCCGCGCCGTAACGGGCGGTCATGAGGCTGAAGTCGCCCTCCCACAGGCCCCCGACCAGCGCCTCCCGCAGGGCCGGCGGGTAACCGGCGTCCAGCTCCCGCCGCAGCGCGGCCAGCTCCCCGCCGGGGTCGGCGAGGACGCGGCACAGGGCCACCTCGCCCGCGTAGGCGTGCGAGTAGAAACCCAGGGGGTGGCCCGCCTGCGTGCCGACCTCGTAGCGGCCCTCCCGGCAGCCGTCCCAGACGCGGCGGACGCGGTCGAGGTCGCGGTAGATCCAGTCGACCCGCCACCCGTCCACGGTCAGCCAGCCGCCGCCGTCCACCCAGGGGCCCCAGCCGCCGGGCTCGGTCACCTCCGTGGGCTCGCCGGTCAGCTCGCGGGCCAGCGCCCGCAGGCGGCCGGTGTCGGGCCGGCCGCGGTAGTAGAGGCCGAGGTCGATGTCGGAGTCGGGCCGGTGGGTGCCCCGGGCGCGGCTGCCGCCCAGGGCCACGGCCACCACGCCGGGCACCCCGGCCAGCCGGTCGGCGATGGCGCGCAGTTCCTCGTCCCGCATGCGGCCGAGCCTAGCGCGCCGGTGATCTCCGCTGCCCCGGTGATCCCCGCCGGGCCCGTGATCCCCGCCGGGCCCGTGATCCCCGTCAGCCCCGTTCCCGCACGCGAGCGATCTCCAGCGGAGGTCCCGGCCCCTACCCCGGTCACCCGGCCGTCACCAGGGCAGCGGGCCCTCCGCGCTGAAGAACCCGGCGGTCGGGCCGTCCGGGCCGAGGGTGGCCAGGCGTACCACGACCGCGGCGCCCTGCGCGGGGGTGAGGTGGCCGGTGTGGTTGTTGCTGTCGGTGTCGACGTAGCCGGGGGCGGGGGCGGCGGCGTTGACGAGGATGCCGTCCTTGCGCAGCTCGTTGGCGTCCTGCACGGTCAGCGCATTCAGCCGGACTTCGCACGGGTTCGTGATTCCCGCGCCGATGACTGACGGTTGCGGGGTGAGCCACGAGGACCACCAGGGTGGGACGCAGTCACCTGGATCCCGCCGCTCCGGCCGTCCGGATCACTCGCCTACGGCCTCCGCCTGGGCGAGGGGGTTGCCGGGGAAGGCGGCGAAGGGGGTGGTGGTGAAGCCCTGCCAGTGCATCTCCATGGGGGCGCGGTCCTCGGGACGGGGGACGTGGTGAAAGGAGACCGCCACCCAGGACACCACGTCGGACAGGGGCTGGTGGTCGGAGACGAACTGCGGGACTGTGGCGGAGGGGCAGCCCGCGAGCAGGTTGTCGGAGGCGTAGAGCTCGCACGGGTTGTGTTGCGAGAACGCCGTGTCGTAGCCGTGGCCTGCGGTGGTGTCGTTGAAGATCGTGTAGGAGATCCGGTGGCCGTCGGGATTGCGGTGCGGGCCGAGCACCTGCCAGAAGCGGCGCGGCGCGGCGCGCCGGGTGGTCTCGTGGGTGAGGGGGGACCAGGAACCGGTGACGATCGGGGCCTTCGGGCCGGTCCGGCCGGTGAATGCGGCGTTGTACTCCTGGACGGTCTGGGGGCCGCCCAGGTCCCAATGGATGCGCCAGACCGCGTTGTGGCTGTGGCTCACCGCCCCGCCGGCGGCCGATGAACCCCATTTCGGGTCGGTGGAGTAGTCCTTGGGGGACAGGACGCCGGTCGCGCCCAGGCGCGGGGTGATGGCACCGTTGTCGGCGAAACTGTAGACGGTGAGGTATTCGTACCAGCCGACGATCGACAGGGTGCTCAGGTCGAAGCTGTGCCCGCGTGAAGCGGCGTCCCGTCCGCGGTAGCTGCTGCGCCGTCCCAGCCCGGTGTCGCGTTCCTCGGCGCACAGCACCGCGCGGGTCTCGGCACCGCCGACGGTGCCGGTCCCGTAGTTCGGGATGCTCGCGTCGATCCGCTGGCCCGCGCAGTCCACCGCGGACCGGGTGATCATGCTGCGTCCGCCGAACCCGGCCTCCGTGATGTCCCTCGTGGTGTCCAACCCGGTGTCGTAGGGGACCTCGAGCTGGCCGAGCGCCAGTTCCTTCATGACCGGCAGCGGCTTGCGGCCGGGTGCGAGGTAACGGATCCGGCTGAGCACGAGCCCCGCGTGCGGGTCGATCCGCCAGCACATCTGCCAGGCGCCGCCGGCGGCGAACCGGTGACTGATGGGGGTGCCGCCGGCAGCGCAGGCCCCGGGGGCGGGCAGCCCGGCCGAGGTCGCTACGCGGGCGGTGGGGGGCGCCGGCGCGTCCTGGTGGTCGTCCCGGATCGCCACGCCGACACCGGTCACGCCGATGAACAGCGCCGCCACCGCGGCGGACGAGACGATGACGGCACGCTTGCGCTGCACGGCATCCACCCCTTTCGTAGGAACCAGGCGTCATCCGGCGGCGGGGGTGTCACGGCCGGCCGTGGCACCCCCGCCGAGGTGGAGGGGGATTACTCACAGTCGGAGATGGTCACCGAGCCCGAGGACACGCCCAGGTCGAGCCGGACCGCGACCGTGGCCTTCAGGAAGTTGATCGACACGGCCGAGGTGAACCGCGCGCTCGGCAGCCGGACCCCGGTCGGCAGGACGCACGTCCGGGGCTCCTGGTGGTTGATCTCGACGGAGAGCACCTGGTTGGCCATCCGGAAGACCGGCAACAGCATGTCGGTGATGGTGGAGGTGAACCCGAGCTTGATCCTGAGCAGCAGCTCGACGATGTTCTCGCCGTCGCCGGCCAGGTGCTCGGCGACTGCCGCACGAGCGGGAACGCGGGCGGCGCCGTTCGGCCGGCCGTCTCGTGAGGTGGCGAGGAGCAGGTCGGAGACGGGCTTGAAGGCCTTGCCGACCATGCGCTGGTTCTCGGTCAGGGTGGTGAGCATGGCCGCGGCCATCGGTGCGGCCGCACCGGTGCTGGCGTTCACCGGTCGCGGCATGGAGCCGTCGATGGCCTGCCGCAGGGTGAAGCTCCAGGTGACGTCCAGCTTCCCGCCCATGCCGCCCATGCCGACCGGGCCGGCCCAGCGCAGGGTGAGCTTCACCGCGTCCAGCGAGTTGCCGATCGTGCCCAGGGCGAGGTCGGCGGCGTCCTTCATGACGTCGTGGACCGCCTGGCTGATCAGGTGGTAGTCCTTGGAGTTGATCAGCTCGGTGTTGGCCGGTTTGTCGTTCAGTCCGCCGACGAGCTGGTCGAGGTGGACGGTCACCGTGCCGGTGGAGAAGTCGATCGTGACGACCTTGTTGTGCGAGGTCAGCGGCCTGGCGAGCAGCGCCCCGAAGATCTTGTCCCGGGTGTTCGACTGCACGGCCAACGTAGGGGACGGCACGCCGAACGGGGTCAGCAGGGCCTTCAGCGGGGCGAGGTCGGCCTTCTGGTTGACGGTCTTCTCGATGTGCCGGTCGACGGCGCCGAGGGCCTGGTAGAGCTGGCTCGCGGCGTCCTTCACCGCCGGGGAGTGGATGAGCAGGCTCGCCTGGCCGACCCGGTACTTGGCCGGCTGGAGCTTGCCGTTGACGAATGTCGTCTGGGACGAGAACGCCCCGATACGCAGGGTCACGTCGTCGACCAGGCTCTGCGGCACCAGCGCGGCGCCGCCGAGGGCCAGCAGGTTCACCGAGAGCGGGTCGGCCGGGTCGGCGGCCTTGCCCAGCGTTCCGGCGGCCGCGTCGGTGTCGGCCGGCCCGGACGCGGCGGAGCGGCTGCTGACCGTCGATGCGAGACCGCCGAGGTTCAGGATGTCGTTCAGCGGGACGTTGCCGCCGCCGATCGGGACCGATGTCGAGCCGAGCTGGGCGTCGGTCGCCGTGCCGGTGTTCGTGCCGGGGTCGTCCGGATAGGCCGCCGAGCTGCCGCCCAGCGTCAGCAGCGGCTTGCCTGCGGCGGAGAGGATCAATGGTGCCGCGGTCGCCGTGCTCTGCGGCGGCGAGGGGGCGGCGTGTGCGGTTCCCGTGGTCATGGCGACGCTCAGCAGCACGGCTGTCGTCGCGGCACGGGACTTCCAGAACCTAGACATGGGGTCCCTTTCGGCCGGAGATGGTCTTCGAGTGATCCATCCCATCGATGCATGCCTAGCGTATTTGTGTGATTACAGTGAGTGACGTGGCGTATGGGTGAGGAATTGCTGGCCGTACGACACAGAATTTTCGTTACCTGTCACACATGACGCTGTTGACCTGCACCTGCCCAGTTCATTACTTCACCGGCGAAGCCGACTCGGTAGCGTTATTTGCCGCGTCCAGCCCGGGAGGTGCGCCATGCCAGCCGCCACCTCCCCCGGCACGCCCCGCCCCGCCGACGACGACCGGGCCACCGTCGCCGGCGCCGTCGAGCGCTTCCTGGCCTCCTTGCACACCGTCACCACCCGCGACAGCTACGCCAAGACCCTCACGCGTCTGACCGCTCTGGCCGGAGACCGGCCCGCCGCCGACCTCGCGCCCGAGGACTACGCCGCGGTCATGGATCGCTGGTCGGGTGCGGCGGCGGCTACCTGGAACCGGCATCTGTCGGCGCTGGTCTCTTTCACCACCTGGGCTCAGCGTCAGGACCTGCTGGCCACC
>NZ_JBFAHK010000005.1:499365-605029 GCF_040802095.1 Nonomuraea sp. NPDC050783 | reverse complement strand
TTGACCTGCATCTCCTCCAGCAGCCGGGCCCAGGTGCCGTTTTCTTCCCAGCGTTTGAACCGTTCGTAGCAGGTCTGCCAGGGCCCGTACCGCTCGGGGATGTCGCGCCACGGCGCGCCGGTCCGCAGCCGCCACAGAATGCCGTCGATCACCTGCCGGTGATCGCGCCAGGGACGACCTCGACCATCCATCGCCGGCAGCAGCGGCTCGATTCGTGCCCATGACTTGTCGGTCAGCTCACCTCGTCGCACCACGACCGACATTCAACCGTGCACGTAGATCGTTTGTCAGACACTCCCTAGCGCCGGTGCCGGCCCCCGCCGCCACCGCCGCCGCGCGCGGTGACGGTCTCGGCGGGGCGGGCGAGCAGGCTGTGGCGGCGTCCGTAGACGAGGTAGACCACCAGCCCGAACGCCATCCACAGGGCGAACCACAGCCACGTCAGCACCCGCAGGTTGACCATGAGCCAGAACGTGGCCAGCAGCGACAGCGCCGGCACCAGCGGCGACAGCGGCACCCGGAAGCCCCGCTCCAGGTGCGGCATGCGCCGCCGCATCACGATCACCCCGGCCGCCACGAACGCGAACGCGAACAGCGTCCCGAGCACGACGAGCTCCTGCAGCGTGAGCACCGGCACGAACTCCGCCAGCACGATCGCGACCGCCCCGATCACCAGCGTCACCCGCGAGGGCGTGTGGTAGCGGCGGCTGACCGAGGCCAGCCCGCGCGGGATGAGCCCGTCGCGGGCCATCGAGAACAACACCCGCGTCTGCCCCACGATCAGCACCAGAATCACGGTCGTCAGCCCGAGCAGCGCGCCGGCGTCGATGACGTGCGCCATCCATCCCACGCCCGCCGCCCGGAACGCGCCGGCCAGCGGCGCGTCCACGGAGATCTTCGTGTACGGCACCATGCCCACCATGACCAGCGCCACCGCGAGGTAGATGACGGTGGCCACGACCAGGCTGCGGATCATGCCCTTGGGCACCGCGCGCGGCGCGTTGACGGTCTCCTCGGCCGCGGTGGCCACGATGTCGAACCCGATGTAGGCGAACGCGATGGCTGAGGCCGCCGAGAAGATGCCGAACCAGCCGAAGGCGTGGCTCTCGCCCACGACGACCTCCAGCAGGGTCGCGGGAGCGGCCTTCAGCGGCCTCGGCGCCACGTGGAAGTCGCCGTAGTTGCGCGGATCGACGTGCGGCAGGCCGACGACGACGACCGCGCCGACCGCCAGCAGCTTGGCCGCCACCATGATCCACAGCGCGCGCAGCCCCACCCGGGCGCTCAGCGCCACCACGCCCGTGAGGATCACCAGGATGGCCAGGACGAGCAGGTCGGCGACCAGCTCGGGGTCCCCGACGCGGACGCCGGCGTTGGCCAGCGCGCCGACCGCGATCTCGCCCCACGCCCTGGCCACGACGGCGGCGGCGAGCTGTAACTCCAGGATCAGGGCCAGGCCGATGACCCAGGCCCAGACCTCGCCGAAGATGACGTAGGTGAAGGTGTAGGCGCTGCCCGAGGCCGGGATCGTGGACGACAGCTCGGCGTAGCACAGGCAGGCGAGCAGGCAGGCGATGCCCGCGATCATGAAGGACAGGATCACGCCGGGCCCGGCCGTGGTGGCGGCCTGGCGACCGGCCACGGAGAAGATCCCGGCGCCGATCATCACGCCGAGCCCGAGCACCACCAGGTCGGCCGGCCGGTAGAGCTCGGCCAGGCTGTGCCGGGCACCGGTACGCAGCCCGGTCGCCGCGGACGGCGGCAGCCGGCGCAGAATGCTGGACCAAGAAGTGGGACGCAAGATTGTGGACAAGGAACACCCCGCTCAGGGAACGCGCCCACTCTGTCTCACCACTTGGACAACAGCAAGCACAGGACGATTACGCCCCGGTTACCAGCCAGGCAGTCCCCGCCGCGCGTCTGGTGAGGGTGACGAGCCGGGCGATCATCCACACGCCCAGCGCGCACCACAGGGCGACCACGCCCAGCCCGGAGGCGAGGAAGGCGGCCGGCAGGTACGCCAGCGTCGTCCACACCCCCGCCCACGCCAGGTAGCGCTGGTCGCCCGCGCCGATGAGCACGCCGTCCAGGACGAACACCACCCCGCACACCGGCTGGAACAGCGCCACCGGCCACATCAGCGCCAGCAGCAGCTCCGCGACCCGCGGATCGGCGTCGAACAGCCCCGGCAGCACCGGCCGCGCGGCCAGCACCAGCAGGCCCAGCACCGCGCCCGACCACAGGCCCCACTGGACCATGCGCCTGGTGACGGCCCTGGTGGCGGCCACGTCCCCGGCGCCGAGCGAGCGGCCGGTGATGGCCTGGCCCGCGATGGCGATGGCGTCGAGGGCGAAGGCGAGCAGCGTCCACACCTGGGTGGCGATGGCGTAGGCGGCCAGCTCGGCCTCGCCCATCCTGGTGGCGATCATCGTGGCGGCGACCAGCACGATCCGCAGGCACACCGTACGGACGAGCAGCGCGAACCCGGCCGTGCCCGCCTGCCTGACGCCCGCCGGGTCCGGGACGAGCGACGTGCCGAGCCGCAGCGCGCCCCTGGCCACCACGACCAGGTAGACGGCCGCGCCGAGCGTCTGGGCCAGCACCGTGCCCCACGCCGAGCCGGCGATGCCCCAGCCCAGGCCCAGCACGAACCAGGCGTTCAGCGCCGCGTTGAGCGCGAACGAGCCGACGGCCACGGCCAGCGGCGTCACCGTGTCCTGCAGCCCGCGCAACACGCCCGTGCCGGCCAGCACGACCAGCATGCCGGGCGCGCCCAGCAGGCTGATCCGCAGGTACGTCACCGCCTGGGCCGCCTGCTCCGCCCGCGCCCCGAACAACTCGACCAGGGCCGGGGCGAGCGGCCAGAACAGCACGATCAGCGCCGCGCCGATGGCGAGGGCCAGCCAGATGCCGTCCACGCCGCTGCGCATGGCCTGCTCGGGCCGGCCGGCGCCGGTCTGCCTGGCCACGGAGGCGGTGGTGCCGTAGGCGAGGAAGACGCACAGGTTCACCAGCGTCGCGAGGGCCGTGCCCGCCACGCCCAGCGCGCCCACCGCCGTGGTGCCGAGGCCGTGGCCGACGATGGCGTAGTCGGCGAGCAGGAAGAGCGGCTCGGCCACCAGCGCCCCGAACGCCGGAACCGCCAGCCGCAGAATCTCCCTATCTCTGGACGTAATGGGCATTAGCCTATTATGCCCCTTACGGGGCGTGCGGGGCCAACTTTCTTTCCTCCACAGCCGGTGGACAACGTTTGACCTGGTCAGCGGGATATTGGAGGATATCCCGGAAAGTTATCCCCAGGCGTCATCCACAGGCATTTCACACCCTGGGGACTGTCATGCACAGCTTGTCCACAGGGTTGTCCACAGGCCACGTTGGCGTCCGGCTCTCGCGTCCGCGAAACTGTCAGACCGGTCGGCTACAAGTGGAGGTGGTGCGACCGCCTGCAAGGCTGTCCGAGGGGGGCGCGGTGAGCATTGACGAGGAGACCCCGGCGGGTCCCGGTTTCGAACGCACGCCGCCGCACAACATGGAGGCCGAGCAGTCGGTCCTGGGCGGCATGCTGCTGTCCAAGGACGCCATCGCCGACGTGGTGGAGATCATCCGCGCCGACGACTTCTACCGGCCCGCCCACCAGATGATCTACGAGGTCATCACCGACCTCTACGGCCGCGGCGAGCCCGCCGACGCCGTCACCGTCTTCGACGAGCTGCAGAAGCGCGGCGAGATGGCCAGGGTGGGCGGCGCGGCCTACCTCCACACGCTCACGGCCGTCGTCCCCACGGCCGCCAACGCCGGCTACTACGCCAAGATCGTCCGCGAGCAGGCCATCCTCCGCCGCCTCATCGAGGCCGGCACCCGCATCGTCTCCTACGGCTACGGCGGCCAGAACGAAGAGGTCGACGACCTCGTCGACCGCGCCCAGGCCGAGATCTACAAGGTCACCGAGCGCCGCACCTCCGAAGACTACGCGCCGCTGGCCGACATCATGCCGGGCGCCCTCGACGAGCTGGAGGCCATCGGCAGCCGCGGCGGCCAGATGGTCGGCGTCCCCACCGGCTTCGCCGACCTCGACCAGCTCACCAACGGCCTGCACCCCGGCCAGATGATCGTCGTCGCCGCCCGCCCCGCGATCGGCAAAAGTACCCTTGGCCTGGATTTCGCCCGTTCCGCGGCGATCAAGCATGGCATGACCACCGTCATCTTCTCCCTGGAGATGTCGCGCAACGAGATCACCATGCGCCTGCTGTCCGCCGAGGCGCGCGTCGCGCTGCACTCCATGCGCTCCGGCTCGATGAGCGACGAAGACTGGACCCGCCTCGCGCGGCGCATGAGCGAGGTGGCCGAGGCGCCGCTGTTCATCGACGACTCGCCCAACATGTCGATGATGGAGATCCGGGCCAAGTGCCGGCGCCTCAAGCAGCGCAACGACCTCAGGTTCGTGGTCATCGACTACCTCCAGCTCATGAGCTCGCCGAAGAAGACCGAGAGCCGCCAGAACGAGGTCTCGGAGATCTCGCGTGCCATCAAGCTGCTGGCCAAGGAGCTGGAGGTCCCGGTCATCGCCATCTCCCAGCTCAACCGCGGCCCCGAGCAGCGCACCGACAAGCGCCCCCAGGTGAGCGACCTCCGCGAATCCGGATCGATCGAACAGGACGCCGACATGGTCATCCTGCTGCACCGCGAGGACGCCTACGAGCGGGAGTCGCCGCGGGCGGGCGAGGCCGACCTGATCGTGGCCAAGCACCGTAACGGCCCCACGGCGACGGTGACGGTGGCGTTCCAGGGCCACTACAGCCGCTTCGTGGACATGGCCCAGCACTGAGGAGCCCGGCACCCTGAGGAGCCTGGCACGTCCCAGCGTGGACGTCGGGCCAGGGCGCGTCAGCCCAGGGTGCTCAGGACGAGCCGGATCATCGAGCGGGCCAGGGTCTCCGGGTCGCCGGTGGTGCTCTCGGGCAGCGCGCCGCTCAGCCACAGGCTGGTGAAGCCGTGGACCAGTGACCAGATGGCGATCGCGGCGAGCCGTTCGTGCTCCGGGGTGGGCGACAGCGAGCCCGCGCCGGCGATCAGCGCGCCGGCGGCGCGCTCGTGCGCGGCCACGACGGCGGGGTCGTCGGTGCGGTACAGGTCGGGCCGGAACATCACCTCGAAGTAGGGCCGGTGGTCGAGGCCGAAGCGGACGTAGGCGACGCCCACCTCCCAGATGCCGTCGGCGGCGACCCGTTCGAGGGCGTCGGCGAACATCGTGAAGCCCTCGGCGGCCACGGCGGTCAGCAGGCCCTGCTTGTCGCCGAAGTGGTGGGCGGGGGCGGCGTGCGAGACGCCCGCGCGGCGGGCCAGCTCGCGCAGGCTCCAGCCGGCCGGGCCGGCCTCGGCGATGGCCTGGAGCGCGGCGTCGAGGACGGCCCGTCGCAGGTTGCCGTGGTGGTAGGTCTGCCGGCTGATCTGCCTCACCTCCGCGTTCCGGGTGCTTCCGCGTACCGGCCTCACCGTGACTTGACATTGACAAGATAGCGCGCCTCCTCCAATCTTTCCAATGACAAGATTGGGATGACGGATGGCCCCCGAAGCCGCCCGACCGAAGGACGCGCGCATGACGACCAGCGGACACTCCGCCGACCTCGACTCCATCGACCACACGGTGCTCATCACGACGGACCTCGACGGGGCCGCCGCCCGCTACGAGGACCTCGGCTTCACCCTCAGCCCCGTCTCGCCCCACCACCTGGCCGAGCGGCCCGGCGGCCCGCTCCTGCCGACCTGCACCGCCAACCGGTGCGCCTCCTTCGGGAAGTCCTTCATCGAGCTGCTCGGCATCGTCGATCCGGCCGCGCCCGACCCCTGGGGCGTGCACCACCTGCGCCGGACCTACCGCGGCCTGCTGATGACCCTCGGCTCCCGCGACGTGCGCGCCACCGCCGAGCGGCTGCGCGCCGCCGGCCTGGCCTCCACCGGGATCCGCGCGCTGGAGCGCGAGGTCGCCACGCCGGACGGCCCGCGGACCGTGCGCGCCGACAGCGTCCGCGTGGACGCCGCCCACACCCCTGAGGGCGCGTTGCAGGCCACGCAGCACCACACCCCGGAGCACGTCCACCAGCCCCGCTATCTCGGCCACCCCAACGGCGCCACCGGCCTGCACAGCGTGCTGCTGGTGGTCCCCGACGACGAGCTGGACGACCACGAGGAGCGCTACGCCCGCCTGCTGGACGCCGACGTGTGGATCGAGGGCCCCAGGCGGGTGCTCGCGCTGCGGCGCGGCCGGGTGGAGATCGCCCCGCTGTCCGCGCTCGGCGACCTGCTGCCCGGCCACGTCCCGCCGGCGGTGCCCCTGCTGGCGGCCCACACGGTCGCCGTCCGTGACCTGGCCGCCGCCCGTACGCTCGTCGAGGGCAACGGGATCCCCACCAGGGCCACCCCTGACGGCTTCTACGTCCCCGCCGAGGAAGCCTGCGGGGTGCCGCTCGCGTTCACCCGGAGTTGACGGCTCCGGAGCGGTCACATTCGCCGGGGTCCCGACGTCATAAGGCAGGAACCCCGAAGTGAGGACGTGATCGTGAACGCCGACGACTTTCTGGCCGGCCGGTTCGAGGAGCACCGGCACCGGCTCAAGGCGGTGGCCTATCGGATGCTGGGCTCGCTGTCCGAGGCCGAGGACGCCGTCCAGGAGGCGTGGCTGAAGCTCAGCCGGGCCGACCCGGACGACATCGACAACCTGGCCGGATGGCTGACCACGGTGGTGGGCCGGGTGTGCCTGGACATGTTGCGGGCCCGCGCGGCGCGCGGCGAGGCGCCGCTGGAGCAGCAGCGGATGCCGGACCCGGTGATCAGCGGCGAGGACGGCGGCGATCCCGAGCAGCAGGCGCTGGTCGCCGACGCGGTCGGGCTGGCGCTGCTCGTGGTGCTGGAGTCGCTGAGCCCGGCCGAGCGGCTGGCGTTCGTGCTGCACGACATGTTCGGGGTGCCGTTCGAGCAGATCGCCCCGATCGTGGAGCGATCGCCGGACACGGCGAGGAAGCTGGCCAGCCGGGCCCGCCGGCGGGTACGCGGCACCCTGCCCCCGCCCGATCCGGACCTGCAGCGGCAGCGGCAGTTGGTGGACGCCTTCCTGGCGGCGGCCAGGAAGGGCGACTTCGAGGCGTTGCTGGCGATCCTCGACCCCGACGTGGTGCTGCGGATCGACACCGAGGGCGGCATGGTGACGCTCAGCGGCGCGGCGGCGGTGGCGGGTCAGGCGCCCGTCTTCCAGCGGTACACCACGACGCGGCGGCTGGGGCCGGTGCTGGTCAACGGCGCCGCCGGGCTGGTCAGCTCGGAGAACGGCCGCCCGGTGTCGGTCCTGAGCTTCATCGTGCGCGACGGGCTGATCGCGGAGCTGGACATCTTCTCCGACCCCGAGCGCGTGGCCGCCCTGGAGGTGACCGCCCCGCATCCCCTGTGACGGAAGGGCGCTGTGACGGAAGGGCGCTGTGACGGAAGAGACAGGCTCCGGCGGAATGGGGGTGATCATCCCGGTGCTCTAGCGGATGACCGAAGCGAAGGGGAGAGCAGCCATGACCATCCTTGTCGCCTACGACGGCTCGGCCGACGCGCGCACCGCGATCGAGTTCGCCGCCAAGCACCTCGCGGCCGAGCCCACCGTCGTCCTGACCGTGTGGGAACCGCTGCTGGTGCAGTTGCGCAAGCACCCGCTGGCCGCGGGCGTGCTCGCGCCCGACGCGGAGGACGAGGCGCGCGCCCAGGCGGAGGCGAGCGCCAGGGAGGGCGCCGAGCTGGCGCTCGCGTCGGGGATCGCGGACGTCACCCCCCGGGCCGTGGCCGACAACGAGTCCGTCTGGAAGACGATCGTGGACGTGGCCGACGAGCTCGACGCCTCGCTGGTCGTCACCGGCACGCGCGGCCTGGCCGGGGTGCGCTCGGTGCTGCTGGGCAGCGTCTCCAACCACGTGCTGCACCACGCGCACCGGCCCACCCTCATCGTCCCGCCGCCCGCGCGGGCTACGCGGTGAGCCCCTGACCGCCGGACGGCACGCAGCGGCCCTGGGGCGGGCACAGCCGGGTGTCGATGCGCCGGGCACCCGGCCCCTCCTCGCCCAGCCGGTCGTAGGGGTTGGCCACCGGGCACAGGTCGAGCGAGAGGCAGCCGCAGCCGATGCAGTCGGTCAGGTCGTCGCGCAGCCGCTGGAGCTGCAGGATGCGGTCGTCCAGCTCGCCGCGCCAGGCGGCCGACAGCCGGGCCCAGTCGGCGCGGGTGGGGGTGCGCTCGTCCGGCAGCTCGGCGAGGGCGTCCTTAATGGTCTTCAGCGGGATGCCTATGCGCTGCGCCAGCCGGATGAAGGCGATCCTGCGCAGGCTGTCGCGGCTGTAGCGGCGCTGGTTGCCGGCCGTGCGCCGGCTCTTGACGAGGCCCTTGGCCTCGTAGAAGTGCAGGGTCGAGACGGCGACGCCGCTGCGCTCGGCCAGCTGCCCGACCGTGAGCTCCTTGGCGTTCCAGGCAACCTTCGTCATATCCAAAGATTACTTGAGGTTAGCGGCCGGAATGGGGCCTTCAGCGGGGGGCACCGCGTTCGTAGGGTGGGCGCCATGACGGACACGATCCCCACGCAGTTCGAGGTGCTCGACGAGCGGGCGGCCGGCATCGGCGGCGACCACCGCGTCGAGGTGCTGTACACCGGCACTCGCTGGGGCGAGGGTCCCGTGTACTTCGCGGCCGGCCGGTTCCTCGTGTGGAGCGACATCCCGAACGACCGGATGCTGCGCTGGGACGAGATGACGGGCGCGGTCGGGCCGTTCCGTGTGCCGTCCGGCTACGTCAACGGCAACACCCTCGACCGCGAGGGCCGGCTGGTCTCCTGCGAGCAGGGCGGCCGCCGGGTCACCCGCACCGAGCCCGACGGCACGGTCACCGTGATCGCCGACCGGTGGGCGGGCAAGCGCTTCAACAGCCCCAACGACGTGGTGGTCCGCTCCGACGGGTCGATCTGGTTCACCGACCCGCCGTACGGGATCCTCAGCAACTACGAGGGCGTGGCCGCCGAGCAGGAGATCGACGGTTGCCACGTCTACCGCGCCGACCCGGTCACCGGCGAGGTGCGGATCGTGGCCGACGACTTCAACCGCCCCAACGGCCTGGCGTTCTCGCTGGACGAGAGCCTGCTGTACGTCGCCGACACCCCGGAGCGGCACCTGCGCGTGTTCGAGGTGCGCGAGGACGGGACGCTGGGCGGCGGCAAGGTGTTCGCCGCGGGCGGCGAGCGGGACGGCTTCGACGGCCTGCGCCTGGACGACACCGGCCGGATCTGGGTCGTGGCCGACCGGGCCGTGCACTGCTACGACCCCGACGGCACCATGATCGCCCGCCTCCTGCTGCCCGAGCCCGCCGCCAACCTGGTCTTCGGCGGCCTCAAGCGCAACCGGTTGTTCATCACCGCGGCCGGCTCGCTCTACTCGCTGATGGGCAACGTCACCGGCGCGCGCCCGGTCTGGGCCGGGCGCTGACCTGGCTCCCACCTGGGCACCTCATTCCCACCTGAACAGCCGCGCCGCGAGCCCGCCGAAGACCACCAGCCCGGCGGCCAGCACGATCAGGTGCAGCGGCTGCGGCGCGTGGCCCGCCCAGGCGTCCTTGAGCGCCTGGGCGAACGGCCCGGCCACGGAGAAGTCGCTCACGGTGCGCAGGGCGTCCGGCATGGCGTCGCGCGGCAGCCACATGCCCGCGACGAACATCAGCGGGAACATCACCACCGACCCGATCCCGGAGGCCGCCTTGCCGTTGGGCGCCAGCGCGGCGATGACCAGCCCCATCGCCATCAGCGCCGCCGTGCCCAGCAGGAACACCAGCACGAAGGTCACCCACTGCCGGGGCGCCGCGGCGCCGAAGGCGAGCATGGCCCCGCCGATGAGGATGGCCGTGGCGGCGACCGCGATGACCAGGTTGATGACGAGCTGCACCACCAGCAGCCGCGTGGGGCTCACGGGCGTGGTGGACATCCGGCGCAGCACGCCCTGCTCGCGGTAGGTGGTGAGCACCGCGGGAAGCACGTTGCAGACCAGCGTGAGCAGCGCGAGCAGGGCCATGAGGCTCGGCCACTGCGCGTCCACGTACCGCTGGCCGTCCGCGCCGGCCTCGTTCATGCCGGGGATGCTGAGCCCCAGGACGACCAGCAGGGCGAGCGGCAGCACCACGGGGAACATCAGGAACGGCCACTCGCGCAGGTAGAGCTTGGCCTCCACCAGGAGCATCTTCTTCATGACAGCTTCCTTCCGGTCAGCGCGAGGAACGCGTCGTCCAGCGTGGCCTGCTCGATGCGCAGGTCGCCGGGCACGATCTGGTGGTGGGCCAGGGCGAGGGTGACGGCGGGGGCGAGGTTGCCGGTGCCGCTGACCACGATCTGCCCGCCGCTGCGGGTGACGTCGTGGACCTCGGGCAGGGCCAGCAGCAGGTCGTCGGTGACCGGGGCCGAGGGGCGGAAGCGCACCCGCTGCTCCCCGCTGACCTGCGCGACCAGCCCGGCGGGCGTGTCGGTGGCGACCACCCTGCCGGCGTCGATGAGCGCGAGCCGGTCGCAGAGCCGCTCGGCCTCCTCCATGAAGTGGGTGACCAGCACGATCGTCACCCCGGAGGAGCGGATCTGCTCGATGAGCTCCCAGGTGTCCCGGCGGGCCTGCGGGTCCAGGCCGGTGGTCAGCTCGTCGAGCACGGCCACGCGGGGCCGGCCGACCAGCGCCAGCGCCACGGACAGCCGCTGGCGCTGCCCGCCGGAGAGCTTCTTGAACGTCGTGTCGCGCTTGTGGGCGAGCCCCACCCGCTCCATCAGCTCGGTCCAGTCGGCCGGCTCGGGGTAGAAGGAGGCGTACAGGTCCAGGGCCTCCCACACCTTGATCTTCTCCGGCAGGTTGGCGCTCTGGAGCTGCATGCCGAGCACGCCGCGCAGCGCGTCGCGCTCGCGCCGGGGGTCGAGCCCGGCCACCCGGACGAGGCCGCCGTCCGGGACGCGCAGGCCCGCCACGCACTCCACCGTGGTGGTCTTGCCGGCGCCGTTCGGCCCGAGGATGCCGAAGATCTCGCCCTCGGCGACCTCGAACGACACGTCGTCCACCGCCACGTGGTTCGGATACCGCTTGCGCAGGTTCCTGACCTCGATGATTTTCATGACTTCGACGGTAGGAACGCCGGGTCCGCCGGGGAATGCGGCTGGATGCCGGGCAAGGGTGTACCTAGGTGCAGTGACGCCGAAGGTCGTGACGGACCAGACTGGACGCATGCTGAGGAGGTATGGCCGGGTCGCGGTGCTGCTCGCGCTGCTGGCCGTCGAGGTGCCGCTGGTCGCGGTCTCCGTCGTGATGCTGGTGCTGTCGGTGGCGCTGGGGATGGTGTTCCTCTTCCCGCCGCAGGTCCGCATGGTACGGCGGCTGGCCGAGCTCAACCGGCGGCTCATGCGCCGCTGGACGGGCCTGGCCATCGAGGCCCCCTACCTGCCCAAGCCGCCGCCCCCGGTGCCGCAGGCGGACGGCCTGTACCGCTACGACCGCACCCTCTACAAGACCCCGCGCGTCCCGGCCTGGAGCGACCGCTGGAAGTGGCTGATCACCGACCCCGCCACCTGGCGCGACGACCTCTGGCTGCTGCTGGAGCCGCTGGTGAAGGTGCTGCTGGCGCCGGTGTTCCTGCTGCTCCCGGCCCAGGGCCTGCGCCTGTACGCGCTCTGGAGCGAGCTGCTGCTCGGCGCGACCGCCAACAGCCGCCTGGCCGGCCAGGTCATCCACCTCCAGCGCACCCGCAACCTGGCGACCGACTCCCAGGCCGCCGAGATGCGCCGCATCGAGCGCGACCTGCACGACGGCACGCAGGCGCGGCTGGTGGCCATCGGCATGACGCTCGGCGCGGTCGAGCAGCTGGTCGACCAGGATCCGGCGGCGGCCAAGGCGCTGCTGGCCAAGGCCAGGGACGCGTCCTCGGAGACGCTGACCGAGCTGCGCCGGGTGATCCGCGGCATCCACCCACCGGTGCTGGCCGAGCGCGGCCTCGGCGACGCCGTGCGGGCCCTGGCCATCGACAGCCCCATGAAGGTCACCGTGGAGGTGGACCTGCCGCAGCGCCTGGAGGCGCCGGTGGAGGCCGCGGCCTACTTCGCCGTCAGCGAGCTGCTGTCCAACGCCGCCCGGCACGGCGACGCCCGCTCGGCCTGCGTGGACATCAGCGCCAAGAACGCCGACCTGCGCATCACCGTCACCGACGACGGCCTGGGCGGCGCCGACCCGGCCAAGGGCAGCGGCCTGGCCGGCATCGAGCGGCGGCTGGCCGCCTTCGACGGGGTGCTCGCGCTGAACAGCCCGCCCGGCGGCCCCACCACCGTCACCATGGAGCTGCCCCGGGTGCTGCCGGGGCAGGGCGCGGGCCGGCCGTCCAGGCTGCCCCGCGGGAAGCTGGCCCTGGTCAGCCTGCTGTGGGCGACCGCCTGGTGCCCGACCTTCCCGCAGGGCTTCGTGGCGGCCATCTTCAAGATCTTCGGGGTACGGGAGAAGACCTGGTTCCTGGCCCTGCACCTGCCCCCGGCCTGGCAGTGGCCGACCATCATCGGCATGATCATGCTCGGGCTCACCATGCATGTCATGGCCATCCGCATCCCGGTCACGCACAGCCGGGAGCGCTGGATGGCCGAGGCCACCCCGACCAGACCCTGGTGCTCATGAACGTCCTCATCGCCGAAGACCTCTACCTGCTCAGGGACGGCCTGGTACACCTGCTGCAGGCGCACGGCTTCACCGTCGTGGGCGCGGTGGACAGCGGGCCCGAGCTGCTGAAGGGGCTGCTGGAGCTGCGGCCCGACGTGTCGATCGTGGACGTGCGGCTGCCGCCCACGTTCACCGACGAGGGGCTGCAGGCCGCGCTGGCCGCCCGCACGTCGGTGCCCGGCCTGCCGGTCCTCGTGCTGTCGCAGCACGTCGAGCAGCTCTACGCGCGCGAGCTGCTGGCCGACGGCTCCGGCGGCATCGGCTACCTGCTCAAGGACCGGGTGTTCAACGCCGAGCAGTTCATCGACGCCGTACGCCGGGTCGCCGCGGGCGGCACCGCCATGGACCCGGAGGTCATCGCCAAGCTGCTGGCCAGCAACGCCCGGCACGAGCCGCTGGCCGCGCTCACGCCGCGCGAGCGGGAGGTGCTGGAGGCGATGGCGGAGGGCCGCTCCAACGCCGCCATCTCCCAGCGGCTCTACCTCAGCGAGAGCGCCGTCGCCAAGCACACCGCGAACATCTTCGCCAAGCTCGGCCTGGCCCCGTCGGACGACGACAACCGCCGCGTGCTGGCCGTGCTCGCCTACCTCAACAGCCGCGCCTGATCCAGCGCCTGTCCCGTGGACGGCGGCCCCGGACGAGCGCCCGGGGTTGTCGGTGCCCTCGGCTATTTTCATAGAGGGCACGGCGACGAAGGGGTGTTGACAGGTGAAGATCCGGGTTAACCGCGATGTACTGGCAGAAGCGGTGGCATGGGCCGCCAGGGTCCTGCCCAGCCGCCCGGTGGTGCCCGTCCTGTCCGGGCTGCTGCTGGAGGCCGGCGAGGAGCTGACCTTGTCGGCGTTCGACTACGACGTCTCCGCCAGGGCCGCGATCGACGCCGACGTGGCCGAGGAGGGCAGCGTGCTGATCCCCGGCCGGCTGCTGGCCGAGATCAGCCGCAGCCTGCCGGCCGACGAGGTCGAGATCGTCACCGAGGGCCCTGAGGCGGTGCTCACCTGCGGCAGCGCCGAGTTCGGGCTGGTCACGATGCCGGTGGAGGACTTCCCGACCCTCCCGGTGATGCCGCCGGTCATCGGCGCCATCGGCGGCGGGGTGTTCGCCTCGGCCGTCGGCCAGGTCGCGCCGGCCGCCAGCCGCGACGACACGCTGCCCATGCTCACCGGCATCCGCATGGACGTCGACGGCGAGTCCGTGGCGATGGCGGCCACCGACCGCTACCGCATCGCCGCCCGCGAGTTCACCTGGCGCCCGGTCGAGCCCGGCGCCTCCGTCTCGGCGATGGTGCCGGCGCGGGTGCTGGTCGAGGTGGCCAAGTCGCTGCGCGGCGGCGAGGTGTCGGTGGCGATGGGCGACGGGGTGGCCGGGTTCGAGAGCGTCGGGCGCAGCACGACCGTGCGGCTGCTGGACGAGCAGTTCATCGACTACCGGTCCCGGCTCACCAGCGACTGGTCGATCAGGGCCGACGTGGCGGTGGCGCCGTTCGTCAGCGCGATCAAGCGGGTGGCCCTGGTGGCCGAGCGCAACACCGCGGTCCGGCTGTCGTTCACGCAGGGCCGGGTGCTCATCCAGGCCGGCGGCGGCGACATCGGGCGCGGCACCGAGTCGGTCCCGTGCGAGCTGCGCGGCGACGACATCCAGATCGCGTTCCAGTCCCAGTTCCTGCTCGACGGGCTGGTGGGCATGGAGGGCGAGCTGGCCCGCATCAACATGGAGTCGCCCACCCGGCCCGCCCTCATCCAGGACGTCCCGGGCGACGTGCAGCCCAGCTTCCGCTACCTGGTCATGTCGCTGCGGCAGAGCTGAGGCCGCTCAGGCGCCGGGCCGGGCGGCGGTCTGGCGCTCGGCCACCAGCTTGAAGACCCGCTTGAACGCGGCGTAGTCCTGCTCGCCCACCGCCCGCGCGTGCTCGGCCTCCAGCTCGGCGAGCACGGCGTCCGACCTGACCAGGAAGTCGCGCCCGCGCTCGGTGGGCACGATGAGCTTGGCGCGGCGGTCGGCCGGGTCCGGGCGTCGCTCCACGTATCCCAGCTCGGCCAGCTCGTCCACCAGGGTGCCGATCACCTGCTTGTGCTGGCCCGACTGCGCGGCCAGCTCGGTGGCCCGGCTGCCCTCCTCGTCGAGGTAGGCGAGGACCGCCCCGTGGCGCGGCCTGACCCGCGGATGGCCCTGCTCGCCCATCCTGGCGAACAGCTCGCGCTGCAGGCTGAACAACGTCCGGCTGGACAGGACGCCGAGGTCGGGCTGCTCCTGCTTGCGCTGGCTCCTGCGCACGGCACGCCTCCTATTTAGTCACCAATCTTGACGGTCACTAATCATGACTATATCGTCGGAGGCATGACGACGACAGTGGAACTCACCCGATTCCGGGTCTCGCCCGAGCGCGCCGCGGAGCTGCTGGCGGCGCGGCCGGCGATGATCGACGACTTCCGGGCCGGGCGGTCCGGCTTCCTGGGCGCCCGGCTGGTCCGCGTGTCCGACGGCGAATGGCTCGACATCGTAGAGTGGCGCACGCCGGAGGACTTCGCCGCCTCCCGCGCCAAGGGTGCCGACCTGCCCGGCATCCGGGCCTTCTTCGCCCTGATCGACGAGCTCGTGTCCCAGGAAGAGGGGCGGTCCCAGGAAGAGGGGCGGGAGGAGACGCTCAGGAGTCGGTGAGCGCGATGAGGATGTGCTCCATGCAGGCGTGCCCGGCCCGCTCCGCCGCCGTCGCGTCCCCGGCCGCGATGGCGCGGGCGATCGCGTCGTGCGGGATGTAGCTCTTGTTCAGCGACGTTCCGGCCGCCGTGATGCTGGCCCGCAGCGCCGCCGAGAAGTCCTCGTAGAGGTCGATGAGCACCAGGTTGTGCGTGGCGTGCGCGACCGCCATGTGGAAGGCGAGGTCGGCCTCCACGAAGGAGTCGGGGTCGTCGAGCTCCCAGGCGCGCTCCCGCTCGGCCAGGGCGGCCTCGATGCGGATGATGTCCTCGTCGGTACGGCGGGTGGCGGCCAGACGGGCCGACTCGACCTCCAGCGCCCGGCGCACCTCAAGGATCTCCAGCTGCTCGGCCTGCTTCAGCCGCCGCAACATCGCGCCGGACAGCTCGCTGGTGGCCCGGACGTAAGTGCCGTCCCCCTGACGGCACTCCAGCAGCCCGGCGTGCGTGAGCGCGCGTACGGCCTCCCGAACGGTGTTGCGCCCCACTCCGAGCTGCTCGGCGAGCACGGTCTCGGTCGGGATCTTGCCGTTCATCGGCCACGACCCTGAAGTGATCTGCTCCTTGAGCTGATCGATCACCTGGTCGACGAGCGAAGCCCGCTGCGCCGTACGCAGACTCACAGTCCGCCTCCTCCGGGGAAACCAGTCATCCCATGAGTCAATGACTGGTAGACCCTAATTATTCCAGATCGAAAAAGCCAAATCTGGAGCTCCCCGGAAGTCAGTGGGACGCTGTGGCGTCAGCCGTCACCCCCGCCATCGCCGAGCGCACTCCCGCGGCTTCGAGAGCCTTACGATATGCGGCGGTCTGCTGTGCCACGGACCCGACCCGGCCGTAGAGGTCACCCAGCTCCCGCCAGCAACGGGCGGCCTGCCGGTCGGTGCCGTACACCGGCCGGTCGAGAGAGCTGAGCAGCCGCTGCGCCGTGGCCAGCTCGCTGTCGGCGCTGCCCTCCAGCTCCAGCGCCACGGTGGCGAGCACCAGCCGCGCCTCGGCGGCCGTCGTGCCGCTCGCGCGCTCGTCGGCCGGCTCCAGCGCCTGGCCCGCCAGCTCGGCCGCGCGCGTCAGGTCGCCGGCCCGCAGCCGCACCCGGGCGTGCACGACCAGGCTCTCGCCGTACGCGCCGGTCGCGGACGGGAAGGCGGCGAAGACGCCCGTCGCGGCCGACACCAGCCGCTCGGCCTCCTCGATCGGCGCCGCCGGCATCCGGGCCCAGTGCATCGCGGCGCGGGCGAGCTGCAGCGCGAGCCGCGACTCGCGACCGGCCATGATGGCGTCGTCGGCCAGCCGCACGGCCAGCGCGGAGTCCTCGCCCGTGGCGGCCGCGACGCTGGCCTCCCACAGGGACCGGATCTCTCCGGAACGGTCCATAACCTGGGAAACGCCAGCGGTGTCGAGGACCTTCTTGACGTAGGCCAGCTCGGGGGAGTCGCTCTCGTTCTCGCCCCGGGCCTCGACGAGCGCCGTGGCCAGGTCGACGGCGATCTCGCCCTCGCTGACGTTGAGCCGCTCGGCCTGCTCCAGGGCGTGGGCGGCCAGGTCGCGGGCGCGCAACCGGTCGCCGGCCCGCTGGTAGCAGCGGCTCAGCGCGATGGTGAGCGGAAGGTCGGCCAGCCGCTCCGGATGGGCCGCGGCCTCCCGGCGCAGGCGCTCGAACGCCTCCACCGCCTGGCCGAGGCGGCCCTGGGCCTCCAGCGCGCGAGCCCGGCCGAAGCGGGCCTGCGCCGTGAGCATGGCGTTCTCCTCGTCGGCCGCCTTCACGATCTCGGTGAAGCGGTCGGCAGCGACGGCCGGGTCGCCGTGCTGGAGTTCGAGCTCGGCGTGTCGCAGCCCGAGCTCGGTGTCGATGCGCTGCCGAGGCTCGATCCCGTGAAGGAGGAACTCGGTGGTGCATCCAAGCCGCTCGGCCAGCAGCCGGGCCACGACGGGAGTCGGCGTGCGCTTACCCGACTCAATGAGCGAGACATAACTGTCAGACAGGTCGGGTCCGGCCAACTGGGCCTGCGACATCCGCCTGTTCAGCCGCAATCCACGGACGCGGTCACCGATGGTTCCCTGACTCGGCATCTCATCTCTCAGGGCGGGGAAGGGTCAACAACACGCAATGATTGCATGAAGTAGCCGAATCTGGTATCCCCGCCTGAAGAATTTGCCGCGCGGAGGTTAATCGTCGCTGTCGTCCTTGCTGGGGAAAAGCATCTGGCAGACCTCAAGGTACAAGGTCTCCGGATACGGGATGTACTCGACCGTTGACAGGGCCTGGTCCTGGCCGGCGGACTCAAGGATGAACTCGCCGTAACCCAGCATGCGCCCCAGCAGCGAACGCTGGAAGCTCATGTCGGTGACCTTGCCCAGGGGCATCATCGCGACCTTGCGCGTGATCAGGCCCGTGGTCAGCAACATGCGTTTCGAGGTCACCACAAAGTAGTCGACCGACCACTCCGCGACTTTCCATACGAAACGGATCAGCAGCAGGAGCCAGAGCCACCACACGACGACGAGCGCCGTGCCACCCGCCGCGGTGCCGCCGAAGAACTTGCTGAGCAGCGCGGCCACGATCAGACCACCGAAGACCTCGGCGACCGGACGCAGCAGGATGGCGGGGTGGCGCCGCACCATGAGGACTTGTTGTTCGTGGGGGAGGAGGTAACGGTTGACCGAAGCCGGGGCGGAGTCCCCGTGGGTCACCAGTCTCATGAGAGGTTGTTCACGAATTGAGCCAGCGAGTCGGCCGCGTTGAACACCGTGTCGAACGCCCCCTTCACCGCGTCAGCGGCGTCAGCCGGTCGGGCCAACAAGTAGTAGGCCACAAAGGTGATACCACTGTACGTGAGGACTTTTTTGACCTGCACCGTAGCCTCCGAGTGCGCTTACCCACTCCACCCGCCGTATACATTACCCACCCGGGTGCCCGGGTAAAGGTGACTCGACGGGATAGTTGTGATCTTGGCTTAGCCCTGCTCGCTGGCCACCAGGGCCAGCACGTGAAGGTGTTTACGCGCGATGCGCTCGACGAGACTGGGATGCGCGTAGCCGGTGACCTCCAGCGCGCCGTAGTGCGCCGCCTCGACGCAACGCGTTACCGTGGTCGCGGAGTGCACGCCGGCGAACTCCTCGCACAGCACCGCCTCGACCTCCGCGTACGGAGTCGGATCGGCCTCGATGTGCTCGTTCACGAGGACACCTCGGCTGCCGGCATGTCGCTCATCGTGCTCCCCCACGCGCATGCGGAAGTTGCCTTCCTGACTCTTCGTACCCACTCAACCACAGTATGTAACGAAGTGGCGACCGCACGTGGCGGAAACCGGCTCCCGAAAAGCTCCAGGACCGGTCCAAAAATGGAGAAAGGGTCAGACCACGCCGTAGAGGCGGTCGCCCGCGTCGCCGAGGCCCGGCACGATGTAGCCGTTCTCGTTGAGCCGCTCGTCGAGCGCGGCGGTCACCACCCGCACCGGCTTGCCGGAGCCGGCGAACACCTTGTCCATGTGGGCCAGGCCCTCGGGGGCGGCCAGCAGGCAGATGGCCGTGACATCGACGGCCCCCCGCTCGAACAGGAACTGCACCGCCGCCGCCAGCGTACCGCCGGTGGCCAGCATCGGGTCGACCACGAAGCACTGCCGCCCGGACAGGTCGTCGGGCAGGCGCGTGGCGTACGTCTCCGCCTGGAGCGTGGACTCGTTGCGGATCATCCCCAGGAACCCGACCTCGGCCGTCGGCAGCAGCCGGGTCATGCCGTCGAGCATGCCGAGCCCCGCCCGCAGGATCGGCACGACCAAGGGGGAGGGCTTGGCCATGCGCACGCCCCGGGCGGTGGCCACGGGCGTGCGGACGGTGACGTCGGTGACCCGCACGTCGCGGGTGGCCTCGTACGCGAGCAGGGTCACCAGCTCGTCGGCCAGCCTGCGGAAGGTCGGGGAGTCGGTGCCGGCGTCGCGCAGCGCGGTGAGCTTGTGGGCCACGAGCGGATGGTCGACGACGAGGGTTTCCATGGAGGACAACGGTATCTGCTGGCAGGCCACGGGGCACCTCGCGGCTTTGGTTTTGATCACAATTTGGTCGGAGAGGCGCGCGCCCGCTGCTCGGTTCTGGAACGATTGGGTGCTGGTGATATCTGTGGTGTCGAAGATCGGGTGGAGATGGCGATGACGGACGAAGATGCCCTCGATTTCGCCATCGTGGTCTATCTGGAAGACGAACGCTGGCACGCCGAGCTGCTGCCCGTCGCGCTCACGTCCGACCTTCATGGCCTGATCCAGGCCCTGCGGCAGCAGCCGAGCGAGAGCGGCACGATCGGGCTGGTGGCCGTGGGCGACGAGTTCTTCGTGGGGCTGCGGGTCTTCGGCGACCGGGTGGACGTCTTCCTGTCCGACATCGCCGCCTCCTGGGACTTCCCGCTGGCCCGCCAGGTGCTCGAATACCTCGACGTGCCGGTGCCCGACGAGGACGAGCTCGACGAGATCCTCCAGGACGAGGAGACCGTGCTCCCCGCCGGCGACCTGTCGATCTTCGCCGATCTCGGGTTGGACGAGATGGAGCTGGGCATCCTCTCCGGCGACATCGACCTGCTGCCCGAAGACGTGCTGTCCAGCATCGCCGCGCGGCTCGGCTTCTCCGAGCCGTTCGAGCGTGCCATCGAATCGGTCTTCGGCTGACCCCTGGAGCGCGGACATGGCGGCCAACACCTTCTCTGCGGCTTTTGTGCGGACCTCTGACGGTTGGAGCGGCGCCGAGGTCGATCTGGGCGGCGCCGAGATCGTCGACGACCTCGGTGACGCCGTCACGGAGGCCCTGGGGCTGGCCGGCGACGAGCTGGCCCTGCTGTGCGTCGAGGTCGAGGACGAGTGGTTCGCCCTCGTGCGCTACCGGGGCGACGACGAGCCGCGGGTGTTCCTCTCCGACGTGCACTCCGTCCTGTCCGACCAGCTCGGCGAGCTGTTCGCCGAGTTCGCCGGGGTGGCCCCCGACAAGGAGGGCAACGGGCTCGGCGTGCGCCCGGCCGGTGACCTCGAACTGCTCAGCGACCTCGGCGTGAGCTCCGAGGAGCTGCTGGAGCTCAGCATGGAGGAGGGCCTGCTGCCGGCCGACATCCTGTCGGTGATCGCCGAGCGGCTGTCGTTCGCCGACGAGCTCGACCGGCTGCGCTGACCCGCGTCCGCACCCGCACTCGCTGGATCGGGGCGTTCGGTGAACCACGAGGAGGCCATGCGCCTGGCCCTGGCCGAGGCCGCCGCCGCGGCCGCCAGGGGCGAGATCCCCGTGGGCGCGGTCGTGCTCGACGAGCGCGGCGAGGTCCTGTCCGCGGCCGGCAACGACCGCGAGTCCACCGCCGACCCCACCGCGCACGCCGAGGTCCTGGCGCTGCGGCGGGCCGCCGCGGCGCGCGGGGAGTGGCGGCTGGGCGGGTGCACGCTCGTGGTGACGCTGGAGCCGTGCACGATGTGCGCGGGAGCCGCCGTGCTGGCCCGGGTCGAGCGGATCGTGTACGGGGCCGTGGACGAGAAGGGCGGGGCCGCCGGCTCGCTCTGGGACGTCGTCCGCGACCGCAGGCTCAACCACCGGCCCGAGGTCGTCATGGGGATCCTGGCCGAGGAGTGCGCCGGCGTCCTCAAGCGGTTCTTTGCCACTCGCCGGATCCGGTAAGCTCGTTCGCGGTGGTGTCGCCTAGTGGCCGAGGGCGCACGCCTCGAAAGCGTGTGATGGGGCAACTCATCCGTGGGTTCAAATCCCACCACCACCGCGTCACGCCGAAAGGGCCTCCGAGGATCGGGGGCCCTTTCGCTTGCCCGGCGGCGTCAGGTGAGCTGCCACTCGCCCTTCTGGCCGGCGAGGCCGGCGAGGCCGGCGTTCAGCGCGAACCGGAACGTCGCCGGCGTGGCCGTCTCCGGGATCTCGAAGACGACCGCGCCCTTCCCGCTGCCGCCCGCGTCGATCGTGACCGTCCCGCCGCCGCCGAAGGGCTGGGCCTCGCGCACCTGCGCGCCCGGGTTCGCCTGGTACTGCCGGCCCTCGGCGTCGATCAGCAGGGCTCCGGCGGCGGGGGCGTCGTTGTAGGGGGACTGCCCCTGGTTGGCCAGGGACAGCTGGACCGCCACGAAGCGCATACCCGCCGCCGGCTTGAGGAGGTCGTTCGCCGGGGTGGCGGGGGAGACGAGCCGCTCGGCGGTCGCGGCGATCCTGAGGCCGGGGTCGGTGCCCGTGAGCGTGACCGCCTGCCCGAGCCTGGCGACCGCCTGCCCCGCCTGGCCCTGTCCCGTCTGCCCTTGCCCTGTCTGGCCCTGCCCTGTCTGGCCCTGCCCTGTCTGGCCTGATTGATCCGGCTGGCCTGGTTGATCCGGCCGGCTCGGCTCTGCGGAGGGGGAGGGCTGTTGTGACGGGGTGGCGCCCGGGTCGAACAGCACGTCCGGCGGGCCCTGGTCGGCCTCCGCGGCCGCCGCCCGCCGCGCGGCCACGCTCGCCTCGTCGGCGGTGAGCACGAAGTAGACGGACCCGGCGCCGCTGAGCAGCAGCAACGGCAACCCCAGGACCAGCAGCAGGATCATCCCGAGATTGCCCCTGTCGGGCGGCGGCGGCACGGGCGGCTCCGGACCGTGACCGGGACCGTAGCCGTAGCCGTACCCCTGCCAGTACGGCGGCGGTGGCGGCGAATAGGACACGGCGTTCTCCCCCGAAATGATGTTGAAAGGCTCTGCTCTGACGCCCGAGGCTCCCTCATGGTTGACATAAGAAAAGAGAGCCGCGTTGTTTCGCGGCTCTCCGGATTTCTTTTCTCAGTGAGGTAGTTCGAGAACCCTGGCGTGCAGGATCGAGCGCTGGTGCAGGGCCGCGCGCAACGCGCGGTGCAGGCCGTCCTCCAGGTAAAGCTCGCCCCGCCACTGGACCACGTGCGGGAAGAGGTCGCCGTAGAAGGTGGAGTCGGCGGCGAGCAGCGAGTGCAGGTCCAGCATGGCCTTCGTCGTGATCAACGAGTCGAGCCGGACCTGCCGTGGCGGGATCTGCGCCCATTCGCGGTTGGTCAGGCCGTGGTCGGGATATGGGCGCCCGTCGCCGACTAGCTTGAAGATCACCCTGTTGATTTTAGGACTGAATCGGATTCCTCGCGTTGCCGGGCGTCATCGGCCCAGCTCGGACTGGGCGCAGTCGCTACGCGCGCCGTTTTTGTAACCGCGCTGGAAGGCCGCCACCCGCTGCTCGGAGGCGCCGTGCGTGAACGTTTCCGGATCGACCCTGCCCTGCGTGCGCTGCTGGATCCGGTCGTCGCCGACCGCGGCCGCCGCGTCGAGCGCCTGGGCGATGTCGGCGTCGGAGATGGGCTTCTCGTAGAAGCCGGTGCTGACCGCGTTGTGCGCCCAGACGCCGGCGTAGCAGTCGGCCTGCAGCTCGACCGGGACCGAGCTGCCGCCGTTGTCGAGCTGGCCGAGCAGGTCCTGGACGTGGTGGCCGTACTCGTGGGCGATCACGTACGCCTGCGCGAACGGCCCGCCCTGGGCGCCGAACTGGCTTTGGAGCTGGTCGAAGAAGCCGAGGTCGAGGTAGACGCGCTTGTCGTTGGGGCAGTAGAAGGGGCCGACGGCCGAGTCGGCGTTGCCGCAACCGGTGTTGACGCTGCCGGTGAACAAGATGGTCTTGGACGTGGTGTAGTCGCCCGCCAGCTCGCCCTTCCAGTATTTCTGGATGCTGTTCACGATGCCGACCACCCGGCACCGCTCGATCTGGTCGGCGTCCTTGCCCGTCCTGCACTGCTCGGTGAGGTCGGCGGCCGGCTGGCGCTGGGTGGGTTGCGGGTCGCCGCCGCCTCCGCCGCCCACGTTGTTGAGCACGAACACCAGCACCATCACGATCAGACCGACGATGCCGCCGCCGCCGAGGACCATCCCGCCCGGGAAGCCGCCGCCGCCGAAGCCGCCACCGCGGCTCCCGCCCACGTCCTCCACCTGTGAGGCGTCGAGGTCCACCTGGTCCTTGAAGTCCATAGCTGACGTTCCTTCCGGGGGGTGCCCGCAGGACACACTTCCCAGGAGAACGCGTTAGATGCCACCGGAAAAAGTGTCGCAGCGCTCGGGCTCGCCGCTGTCGTAACCGGTGCCGAACCATTTCGTGCGCTGGGCGGAGGTGCCGTGCGTGAACGCGTCGGGGGTCACGCGTCCCTGGGAGCGGCGCTGGATGCTGTCGTCGCCGACCGCGGCGGCGGCGCTGAGCGCCTGGGCGATGTCGGCGTCCGTGAAGGGCTTGTCGTAGAAGCCGGTCCTGACGGCGTTGTGCGCCCAGACGCCGGCGTAGCAGTCGGCCTGCAACTCCAGGCGGACGGACGGGCTGCGCGCGCCGGGGCGGTGGTCGCGGCCGACGCGGCCGGTGGTGCCGAGGAGGTTCTGCGCGTGGTGGCCGTACTCGTGGGCGATCACGTACGCCTGCGCGAACGGCCCGCCCTCGGCCCCGAAGTCGCGCCGCAGCGTGCCGAAGAAGCTCAGGTCGAGGTAGACCTTGCGGTCGGCGGGACAGTAGAAGGGGCCGACGGCCGAGTCGGCGGTGCCGCAGCCGGTGCGTACGGCCCGCGAGAACAACACGGTCCTGGCCGGGGTGTACGCCGCGCGCCCGCTCCGCTCGAACTCCGCGCGCCAGTAGGTCTGGATGCTGTTGACCGTGCCCACGATCCGGCAGTCCTCGGACCGGTCGGCGTCGGCTCCGGTCCTGCACCGCTCGGCCAGGCTCCCGGACGGGCTGGACGGCGGCGGGGCGCTCGGTGCCCGCCCGCCGCCCTGCCTCTCGCCGCCCTGTCTCTCGCCGCCCTGTCTCCCGCCGCCCTGCCGCCCGCCCTCGTCCCCGCTGAACGGCGTCGGCACGACACCGAACAGCAGCGCCCCCGCCGCGACGAGGACCAGCAGCAGGCAGCCGCCGCAGCCGCCGGCCCGGCCGGAGACCGGCAGCAGGCAGCCCCCTGGCAGCCCGCCGCCGGGCAGCGGGCCGCCGCCCCCTCGTGCGGGGCCGCTCGCCCGCACGTCCTCGATCTGGGACGGGTCGAGCCGCGCGTCGTCGTCGAACTGCATGTGTTCCCCCCTCGCCGTTCCTCCCCTGTAGCGGGCCGGATACGCGGGGTGATGACGGAGGGGTGCCACACTCTTTGTCAGGACATGTCGGTTACTCTGCCGCCATGACGGGTGCCTTGATCGGAATCGCGCTGGTGTCCCTGGGCATGGTCCTCACCCCGGGCCCGAACATGATCTACCTGATATCCCGCTCGATCGCCCAGGGCCGCCGCGCCGGCCTGATCTCCCTCACCGGGGTCTTCCTGGGCTTCACCGTCTACCTGACCGCGACCTGCCTCGGGCTGACGGCCGTCTTCGCGTACGTGCCGGCCGCCTACACCGTGCTCAAGCTGGCCGGCGCCGCCTACCTGCTCTGGCTCGCCTGGAACGCCGTCAAGCCGGGCGGCACGTCGGCCTTCCAGCCCCGCGAGCTGCCGGCCGAGCGCCCCGCCAGGCTCTTCGGGATGGGCCTGCTCACCTGCCTGCTCAATCCCAAGATCGCGATCCTGTACCTGTCGCTGCTGCCGCAGTTCATCGACCCGTCGATGGGACACGTGCTGCTGCAGAGCCTGGCCCTCGGGTCGGTGCAGATCGTCGTGGCCACCACGGTCAACGGCCTGATCGCGATCTCGGCGAGCGCGCTGGCGGCGTTCCTGGCCGCCCGCCCGCTCTGGCTGCGGATCCAGCGTTACGTGACCGGCGGTGTCCTCGGCGTCTTCGCCCTCCGCATGGCCACCGACCGCTCCAAGGCCCTCATCAGCGCCTGACCCGCGCCGCTCAGGAAGCCTGGGAGCCCTCCGCGTCCTCGCCGCGGAGGGCGGCGGAGCGGCGGGTCTCGACGGCCGGGGCCAGGAAGACGGCGCAGACGACGAAGGCGAGGACCACGAGCATGGCCGCGCGCAGCCCCCAATGGTCGCCGAGGAAGCCGAGGCCGGGCGGGCCGACCAGGAAGGCGACGTAGCCGATGGTGGCCACCATGCTGACGCGCGCGGTCTCGTCCGGCCCGGTCTCGCCCGCCGCCGACAGCGCGACGGGGAAGCCCAGCGAGGCGCCGAGCCCCCAGAGCAGGACGGCCGCTCCGGCCAGCACGACGTTGTCCGAGAAGATCACGATGAGCAGGCCGGCCGCCCCCGAGAGGGCGCTGGCGCGCATGACCGCGGTGCGGCCGAAGCGGTCGAGGAAGTAGGCGCCGCCGAAGCGGCCGAGGGTCATGGCGGCGGCGAAGCCGGTGTAGACGAGGGACCCGGCGGTGGCGTCCACGCCGTGGCCGTCCACCATGAGCAGCGGCAGCCAGTCGTTGGCGGCGCCCTCCGCCAGGGCCATCGCCAGGACGATGGCGCCGATCAGGAGGAGCTGGGTCTCCTTCCACAACCTCGGCCGCCGGTGACCGGCTCCGGCCGGGGCGGGGGCGTGGACGCCGGTGCTCGCCGGGATGGCGCGGATGGCGTACAGGAGGAGCGCGGCGGCGATCGCGGTGACCGCGGCCAGGTGCCAGTGCACCGGGAGGCGGGCGGCGGTGGCGGCGATGCCCGCGCACGCGCCGAGGACGGTGCCCAGGCTGAAGCAGCCGTGCAGGATGGGCATGGTCGTCCTGCCGCTGAGGCGCTCGACGTCGGCGGCGTCGACGTTGATGGCCACCTCGCCGCCGCCCATGCCCACGCCGAACGTGAACAGCCCCGCCATGACCAGCGGCACGGACGACAGGAGGGCGCCGGCGCTCATGACGGCCAGGCTGGTGACGATCAGCCCGGTACCGACGCCCATGACGGGCCTGGTGCCGAAGCGCGAGACGAACCGCCCGGAGCTCAGTACCCCGATCATGGAGCCGAGCGACAGGCCGAACAGGATCACGCCCATCTGGGCGGTGGACGCCCCGAGCTGGTCGCGGATGTCCGGGGTCCGGGTCACCCACGAGGACAGCGAGATGCCCGGCAGGAGGAAGAACAGGAACAGCGCCTGCCGGCGCCGACGCGTGGCGAGGTCCATGAACAGGGGTCTCCGTGGAGGTACGAGGTCCGGTCGGCCAGGCGCGGGCGCTCCTCCGCGCGAGCGCAGACGTTGCAGATGGCCACTAAGGAAGAGAAAGGGCCCATACGTGATCCGCAGCATCATATGGCGCAGATCAGTGAACGGCGCCCGCCCGCTCGCATACTGAGAACGCTCGCATACTGAGAACGGCAGCTCGTCCGTGCTCCGGGAAGGGGCGTTCGCGATGATCGGATCCGTGAGGCGGCCAGGACGTGTCGTGGTCGTCGGAGTGGGCATCCTCGGGGCCGGCGTGGGCTGGCACCTGACCCGGCACGGCGTCGAGGTGGTCCTCGTCGACGCCGGCCGGCCGGGCGAAGGCGTCACCGACTGGTCCTTCTCGTGGGTCAACGCCAGCAACAAGACCGCGCGCAGGTCCTACTTCGAGCTGAACGTCGCGGGCATGGCGGCCCACCGGGAGCTGGCCGCGACCATCGGGCCGGACTCGTGGTGGTATCCCAGCGGCCACCTGCGCTGGGCGGGCGATCCCGCGGCGGAGGCGAGCCTCCTGGAGACCGCCGGGCTGCTGGCCGACTGGGGCTACCGGGTCGAGACGTACACGGGGGCCGAGGCGCGCCGCCGCCTCGAACCCGCCCTCGCCGTGCCCGGCGACGCGCCGGTCGTGTTCTACCCCGACGAGGCATGGGTGCACGGCCGCCACCTCGTCGCCCGCCTGGTCGGCCAGGCGGTCGCGACCGGCGCCCGGCACCGGTTCGGCACCGCGGTCCGCGACATCGGCACCGGTGCCGACGGGAGCGTCCGGACGGTCACCCTGTCCGACGGGAGCCGGCTCGACGCCGACGCCGTGGTGAACGCGGCGGGCCCCGACGCCGCCCACGTCGCCGCGCTCGTCGACCGGCACCTGCCGATGCGCAGGGAACCCGGCTTCATCGCCCGGATCGGCTGCGCCCCGGTGGCCCCGGTCCACCGGGCCATGCACGCGCCGCACGTCGAGATCCGTCCTGACGGGGACGCCTCGGTGGTCCTCCACAGCCGCGAGATCGACGCGCTCATCGACACCGGCGAGGAGCCGGCCGAGCTGGCCCGGCTGCTGCACGCCTCGGCGCGGCGGGCCGTCCCCGCGCTCGGCGCCTCGCACGTCGTACGGACGCGGGTGGCGTACCGGCCCGTCCCGGCCGACGGGTTCCCCTCGGTGGGGGCGGTGCCGTCCGTGCCGGGCTACTACGAGGCCGTCTCGCACAGCGGCATCACGCTCGGAGCGGTGATCGGCCGGCTGCTCGCCTCGGAGATCGTGAACGGGACGAGGGACGAGCTGCTCGCGGACTTCCACCCGGAACGTTTCCCTCCTCCCTAGGAACCGCGGGGAGGGGCGGGCGGCCTCAGGTCCAGAGGTACAGGCCCTGACCGGCGCGTACGACCGGGTCCAGCCAGTCGAGGAACTCCTCCACCCACGTGTCCCGCGGGGGTTCCTCCGAGGCCGGTGACGGAGGCGGGTTGCGTGTGAAGGCGCCCGGCACCGTACGGCTGAACGCGCGGGCGGCCTGGTCCAGCAGCACGCCGTGCCGTGTCACCGCCTCGTGGTGCTCCCGCTGCCGGGGCGCCGCCCGGTGGGGGTTGTCCAGGTCGATGACCAGCAGCGAGCGCAGCCGCTCGTCGAGGTCCCGCCACCGCGCGAGGACGGCGTCGTGATCCGTCTCCTCCGGCAGGCCCGTCTCTTCGGGAGGGCGCGTCTCTTCGGGAGGGTCCGTCTCTTCTGGAGGGTCCGTGTCCAGCGTGAGGCCGAGGGCGCGGGCCAGGCGCGCGTGGGCACGCGTCAGCCGTACGAGCTCGCCGGGATCCCTCCGCGCGGCGCCGCGTACGGCGGCAGGCGCCCAGTCCGTACCCACGGCCCGTCATCGTAGCCGAGGGGGCCGGCCGGGCCCGGACACGACGAAGGGGCCGACTGGGTAGGGTCGGCCCCTTCGCTTTTACTGCCTCAACCAGGCGCGGAGGATGGGGGATTTGAACCCCCGATAGGTTGCCCTATACACGCTTTCCAAGCGTGCGCCCTCGGCCACTAGGCGAATCCTCCGCCGACGAGCTTACCGGACTTCCGGCGGTGTCCAGACCATCTTTTTCCCGTGAACTTTCCGGCTCGCCGGGGCGGCGGACGTGGAGCGAGCACTGCTGGGTCCCGCTAGACTGTTCTCGGACCCCTCGCGCGGCGTCATCCTGTGAACCTCCCCAGGGCCGGAAGGCAGCAAGGATAAACGGGCTCTGGCGGGTGTGCGGGGGGTCTCTTCGTTGAGAGCCCCCTCGCGGGTTGGAGGTCGCATGAGCCTTGCGCTTTACCGCAAGTACCGGCCCGGGACCTTCGCCGAGGTCAAGGGTCAGGAACACGTCACCGACCCGCTGCGGCAGGCGCTGCGGATGAACCGCATCAACCACGCCTACCTCTTCAGCGGCCCCCGCGGATGCGGCAAGACCTCCAGCGCCCGCATCCTGGCGCGCTCGCTCAACTGCGAGCAGGGCCCCACCCCCGACCCGTGCGGCGTCTGCGAGTCCTGCGTGGCCCTCGCGCCCACCGGCCCAGGACACCTCGACGTCATCGAGATCGACGCCGCGTCCCACGGCGGTGTGGACGACGCGCGCGACCTTCGCGAGCGGGCGTTCTTCGCCCCCGTCTCGGCGCGCTACAAGATCTACATCATCGACGAGGCGCACATGGTGACCCGCGAAGGGTTCAACGCGCTGCTGAAGCTCGTCGAGGAGCCGCCGCCGCACCTGAAGTTCATCTTCGCGACGACCGAGCCCGAGAAGGTCATCGGCACGATCAAGTCGCGTACGCACCACTACCCGTTCCGGCTGATGCCGCCCACGACGCTCCGCGGGCTGATGGAGGAGATCCTCACCTCCGAGAACGTCCCGTTCGAACCGGCCGCGCTGCCCCTGGTCGTGCGCGCCGGGGCCGGCTCCGCGCGTGACTCGCTGTCCATCCTCGACCAGCTCCTCGCCGGGGCCGAGGAGGACGGCATCACGTACGCCAAGGCCGTCTCGCTGCTCGGCTACACCGACGGCGACCTGCTCGACGAGATGGTCAACGCCTTCGCCGCGCGCGACGGGGGCAGGGTGTTCCAGGCCGTCAACCGGGTCGTCGAGGGCGGCCACGATCCGCGCCGCTTCGCCTCCGACCTGCTCGAACGCTTCCGCGACCTGGTGATCCTGGCGAACGTCCCCGAGGCGGCCACCAGCGGCCTGCTCGACCGGCCCGCCGACGAGCTGGAGCGGCTGGTGCAGCAGGCCACGTCGATGGGGCCCGCCGAGCTGACGCGGGCGGCCGAGGTGTTCAACGCCGGGCTGACCGAGATGCGCGGGGCGACCTCGCCGCGGCTGCTGCTGGAGCTGATGTGCGCCCGGGTGCTGCTGCCCGGGGCGGCGCAGGGCGAGGCGGCGCTGCTCGCCCGGGTCGAGCGCCTGGAGCGCAGCGGCACCGTCGCCGCGATGGCCGCCCGCGCGGCCGCCCCGGGCGCCGGTGTGCCGGGTGCCGGTGCTCCGGGTGCTGGTGTGCCGGGTGCCGCTGTGGCGAGTGCCGGTGCGGGCGGGGGCGGGGTCGCCGGTGGGGTCGTGATCCCGCGGCCGGGCGACGCCTCCGCGCGCCTCGCCACCGGCTCCGCCGTTGCCGGTGCCGCGGGTCCCGTGGGTGCCGCCGGTCCCGTGGGTGCCGCTGGTTCCGTGGGTGGGGCCGGCCCTGTCGGTGGTGCCGGTCCCGTCGGTGGCCCGGGTTCCGTCGGTGGCGCGGGTTCTGTGGGTGACGCCGGGGCGCAGGGGCAGGCGTCGGAGAGCGTCGTCGCCGCGGTGCCGTCGGACGGCGGCGGGGCCGAGGGACAGGGACAGGGACAGGACGTCGCGTCCACCGGCTCCGGTTCCGGTTCCGGCTCCGGGGCGCAGGTCGCCGCGGCCGTGTCCGCCGGTGCGGACGACTGGCCCGAGCCGGCCAGGCCCGGCGCGCCCGCTCCCACGCCTACGTCCGCGTCCATGCCCACGTCCGCGCCCACGTCCGTGCCCGCGTCCGCTCCGGCGGCTCCCGCAGGCGGCGGGATGCAGTCGGGGGCCGGTGCCGCGGCCATGCAGCAGCAGTGGCCAGCCGTGCTGGCGGCGCTCAAGCAGCGCAGCATCGTGGTCTGGGCGAACGTGAGCACCAACGCCCAGGTGGTGGGCGTGGAAGGCAACATCGTCACGCTCGGGTTCAGCCAGGTCGGCGCGATGAAGAACTTCACGGGCGGCGGCAAGGACGCCGTCGTGGCCGCCGCGCTGGGCGACGTGCTCGGCGGGACCTGGCGGGTGGAGGCCGTCGTCGGCAACGCGCCGCCACCGCCGCCGTCCGGGCGGGGGCGGCCCGCCGCGCAGCCCCCGTCGTACGCCGCTCCCGCCGCGGTCCAGGGCACCCAGAGCCCGGCCCCCGGGGTGCGGCAGAGCGGCGTGCCGGGGCCCCAGGGGCGTACGTCCTCGCACGGCGGCTCCCACGACGACCAAGGACAGGGGGCCCAGGACCCTGGGCAGCCTCCGGCGGCCCCCACGGCGTCCCTGGCGCCGTCGGTGCCGGCGGCGCGCCCGACCACCGACGAGTCCTGGCCCGACGCCCCCGACGACCCTGGGCCGGGCCTGCCGCCGTCCCCCGACCCGACGAGGGCCGTGGCCGTCGGCTCCCTTCCCGGCGCGGGTCTGGCCGCGGCCCGTTCGGCGGCGCGGGCAGCCGCGCAGGCCGGTCCCCGGTCGCCATCCCCCCGGAGCGGCGGTGCCGCCGCCTGGCCGGACGCCGTTCCCGGGCGCGTCAAGGGGCCGGAGAACGATGAGGTCGATCCGCTCAACGACGCGGACGCCGACGTGGACGCGGTCACCGGCATGGCCCTGCTGGAACGCGAGCTGGGCGCGCGCGTCATCGACGAGATCGACCACACCTGACCCGAGACCCGCGAGACCGCGCGCGGCCGCACGAGGGCGCGCGGGGCCGCCGACGGCCGGGTGGGTCAGCCGGGCAGGTCAGAGGAGGAGGCGGGTGCGGGCGGCGGCGGCGCGGGTGTCGGTCGGGTGGAGGGCGGCCAGGCGTTCCAGGATCTCGTAGTCGTCGCGGCCGCTGAAGGTCTGCGCGTACGACCACAGGTGCTCGGGGGAGCCGTGGCGCAGCAGGCAGGCGCGTACCTGGGCTTCCAGCTCGTCGCGTTCGCGGCGGATCTCCGGTGACTCCGAGCGGGGCAGCAGCGGGCCCTTGTAGGCGCCGGCCAGCGCCGCCGCGTCCTTGGCGGCCAGGCAGCGGCGCACGGCGAGGAAGTCGGCCTCGACCGGGCAGGCCAGCCGGTACGGCTTGGCGCAGATGGCCTTGCCGAGCTGGCCGCGCAGCCGGTGGATCTCGGCCCGGATCGTGACGGGGTTGCCGTCGTCGCCGTAGACGTGGAACGAGAGCTGCTCGGCCGTCAGCCCGTGCGGGTGCAGCGCGAGCAGGGCCAGGATCTCGGCGTGGCGCAGCGACACGGGGCGCTCGTGGTCGCCGAGGGAGATCGACGGGAGGCCCTCGCCGAGGAACGACAGGGTGAGGGCGGGCGGCGCGGCGGCCGGGAGGGCGCGGAGCAGATAGCCCTCGGAGAAGGGCTCCAGCACGGCCACGGTGCCGTCGCCCAGGACCACGCGCCGCTCGGCCAGGGGCTCGGCGGTGGTGACGTCGTGGTGCGGGGCGGTGGGGTCGCCGAGGGGGACGCGCTCGCCGAGGCGCCCGCCGGGGTCGCCGCTGATGACCCGGCCGGTGGGGGAGAGCAGGACGCCGGGCCGCGCGCGCAGCGCCTCGTAGCGCCGCCGCAGCCGCTCGTCGCGCTCGTGCATGTGCAGCGCGAGCCGGCTCTCGGCGAGCTTGGCCGCCGCGCCGACGAGGGCGAGGGTGGCCGGATGGAGGGTGCGGGCGGTGTCGCTGACGTCGACGCATCCGACGACCCGCCCGGTGTCGGGGTCGGTGATGGGGGCCGCGCTGCACGACCAGACGTGCAGCACCCGCATGAGGTGCTCCTCCGAGTAGACGTGCACGGGACGCCCGGTGGCGAGGGCGGTGCCGATGCCGTTGGTGCCGACCACACGCTCGTCCCATTCGTGCCCGTCGGCCAGGCCGACCTGGTCGGCGCGGCGCAGGATCGTGTTGCCGCCCTCGCGCCACAGCACCCGGCCCCGGCCGTCCGTGATGATCATGAGGTGGTCGGCCAGGCCGGAGAGGGTGCCGGCGAGCAGGGGCAGCAGCGGGTGCAGCGGGTGGGCGCTGCGGACGTCGTCGAGGCGGGACAGGTCGTAGACGAGGGGCGCGCTCCTCGCCTCGGGGTCGAACCCGGCGTCCAGCGAGCGCTGCCAGGAGGCCCGGATGACGCCGCGGGGGTGGGCGGGCCAGACCCGGCCGGTGGCCGCGGCTTCGTGTGCTCCGCGTAGCAGACGGGAGTACGCGTCGTGAGGGGCGTAACTCATCGGTCACTCCAAGTAGTCACCTAGAGCATCCGCCTTGCGGCCGATCTGCGCAACCTGTTCGGGGGATTGCGCAGGGTGTTTGAATGAGCGCAACGTGTGTGCAACGTTGGTTCACCTAGTGTTCTGGTCCAACACGTCGGCGTGGTGCGGCCGCTCCGCCGGCGTGTTGGCCGGGTCTCGGACACTGGAGGGGGGCCGAGACCCGGCCAGAGCCTCACCATTCACACCCACGGCAGGTATGACATCGGTTCCACAGGGCAGCGAGGGCGGGACGCACGGGTCCTGTGCGCCTCACGCGAGGCCGGAGGACGGCCGGTGACGAAACATGGGGCGTCCCCCCAGTGCATGTCGCCGCCCAAACACCGTAGGCTCGTGGCAGTCAAGCACGCGGAGCCACGAGGAGCGCACGACGGTGAACCCAGGGGATGTCAACCTGCAGCAGCTGCTGGAGCAGGCCCAGCTCATGCAGCAGCAGCTCGTGAGCGCCCAGCAGGAGCTCAACGACGCGCAGATCGAGGGCTCATCGGGCGGCGGCCTGGTGACGGCCGTCGTCAACGGCTCGGGCGAGCTGCTGGAGCTGAAGATCGATCCCGGCGTGATCGACGCCGGCGATCCGCAGGAGACCGCCGACACGATCGCCGACTTGGTGATCGCGGCGGTCCGCGCCGCGGTGCGCGCCGCGGCCGACCTGCAGCAGGAGAAGCTCGGCCCGCTGGCTCAGGGGCTGGGTGGCGGCGGCCTCGGACAGTTGCCAGGGTTCTAGGCATGTACGAGGGGGTCGTCCAAAACCTGATCGACGAGCTGGGCATGCTGCCCGGGGTCGGTCCCAAGAGCGCGCAGCGGATCGCGTTCCACCTGCTGGCGGCCGATCCGGCCGACGTCAAGCGGCTGGCGCACGCGCTGCTGGAGGTCAAGGAGAAAACCCGCTTCTGCCGGGTGTGCGGCAACGTGGCCTCCGAGGAGGAGTGCCGCATCTGCCGCGACGCGCGGCGGGACACGCACGTGATCTGCGTGGTCGAGGAGCCGAAGGACGTCGTGGCGATCGAGAAGACGCGCGAGTTCCGCGGCACCTACCACGTGCTCGGCGGCGCGATCAGCCCGATCGACGGCATCGGCCCCGACGACCTGCGCATCCGCGAGCTCATGACCCGCCTGGCCGACGGCCGGGTCACCGAGCTCATCCTCGCCACCGACCCCAACCTCGAGGGTGAGGCGACGGCTACCTACCTCGCCCGTCTGGTCAAGCCGATGGGCATCAAAGTGACACGGCTGGCCAGCGGCCTGCCCGTCGGCGGTGATCTGGAGTACGCCGACGAGGTGACGCTGGGCCGGGCGTTCGAAGGACGGAGGCTGCTGGATGTCTGACGAGTGGAGCGCGCTCGCCGAAGAGATCTCCAGGCACGCGCAGGACTACGTGGACGGCCTGACCAGGGTCGCCGGCGGCGAGGGCGGCGACGCCATCTGGTCGCTGCTGCTGGTCGAGGTGGCCCAGGTGTGCCTCGCGGGCGCCAAGCTGGGCGCCAACAGGGACGTCATCCTCGACGGCAACTACGAGCCGCCGATGAGCGAGGACCCCGACATCGACGGCGTCCGCACGGCGCTGGCCGAGCGGCTGGGCCCGGTCGACGACTACGCCGAGGTGTTCGACCCCTACAAGGACACGGCCGTCACCCCCTACCGGCTGTCCGACGACCTGACCGCCGTCGCCGCCGACCTCATCCACGGCCTGCGGCACTACCGCGCGGGCCGGCCGGGCGAGGCGCTGTGGTGGTGGCAGTACTCGTACTTCAACACCTGGGGCAACCACGCGGGCGCCGCGATGCGGGCGTTGCAGGCGCTGGCCGCGCACTCGCGGCTCGACGTCGCCGAGGAGACCACCCTCGACGTCGCCGGGGAGGCCACCGTGGTGTGAGGGCCGCGCACGGTGGGGGCCTGCGTGGTCCCACATAGTGGTATGGCCCAGCAGGCGCATGAGACGACCCAAGTAGACTGGCAGCTCACAGTCCAGACCGGGAGACTCTCGTGGCGCTCGTTGTGCAAAAGTACGGTGGTTCGTCCGTCGCCGACGCGTCCTGCATCAAGCGGGTCGCGCAGCGGATCGTCGCGACGAAAAAAGCCGGCAACGACGTGGTCGTGATCGTCTCCGCGATGGGCGACACGACCGACGAGCTGCTCGACCTGGCCGAGCAGGTGTCGCCGCTGCCTCCGGGCCGCGAGCTCGACATGCTGCTGACCTCGGGCGAGCGCATCTCGATGGCCCTGCTGGCGATGGCGATCGCCAACCTCGGCCACCAGGCCCGCTCGTTCACCGGCTCGCAGGCCGGGGTGATCACCGACTCCACCCACGGCAAGGCGCGCATCATCGACGTGACGCCGGGCCGCATCCAGGAGGCGGTCGCCCAGGGCAACATCGCGATCGTGGCCGGCTTCCAGGGCGTGTCGCAGGACACCAAGGACATCACCACGCTGGGCCGGGGCGGCTCCGACACGACGGCGGTGGCGCTCGCGGCGGCCCTGGAGGCCGACGTCTGCGAGATCTACACCGACGTGGACGGCGTCTTCACCGCCGACCCGCGCATCGTGCCCCCGGCGCGCAAGATCCCCAGGATCTCCTACGACGAGATGATGGAGATGGCCGCCTGCGGCGCGAAGATCCTGCACCTGCGGTGCGTCGAGTACGCGCGCCGCTTCGACCTGCCGATCCACGTCCGCAGCTCGTTCAGCACGAAGGAAGGCACGTGGGTCGTCTCCGACCCTTACACCGAAGGAACCGAGATGGAGCAGCCGATCATCTCCGGCGTCGCGCACGACCGGAGCGAGGCCAAGATCACTGTTGTCGGGGTGCCCGACAAGGTCGGCGAGGCTGCCTCGATCTTCAAAACGCTGGCCGACGCCGAGATCAACATCGACATGATCGTGCAGAACGTCTCGGCCGCGGCCACCGGCCGCACGGACATCTCCTTCACGCTGCCCACGGCCGACGCGCAGACGGCCCTGGCGGCGCTGAAGAAGATCCAGGCCCGCATCGGTTACGAGTCGCTGCTCTTCGACGACCAGATCGGGAAGGTGTCGCTGATCGGCGCGGGCATGCGCTCGCACCCCGGCGTCACGGCGACGTTCTTCGCGGCCCTCGCCGACGCGGGGGTCAACATCGAGATGATCTCGACGTCCGAGATCCGCATCTCAGTGGTGGTCGGGCAGGACGGCGTGGACGCGGCCGTGGCGGCCGCCCACCGCGCCTTCGATCTCGACGCCGACCAGGTCGAAGCCGTGGTGTATGGAGGTAGTGGACGATGAGCAGGCCCAACCTGGCCCTGATCGGCGCGACCGGCGCCGTGGGCACCGTCATGCGTGACATCGTGTCGACCCGCGCGGACATCTGGGGCGAGATCCGCCTCGTCGCCTCCCCGCGCTCGGCCGGCCGGACGCTGCGGGTGCGCGGCGAGGACGTCGTCGTGCAGGCACTCGCGCCCGAGGTGTTCGACGGCATCGACATCGCCATCTTCGACGTCCCCGACGACGTGGCGGCCGTGTGGGTGCCGGTCGCGGCCGAGCGGGGCGCGATCGCCATCGACAAGTCCGGCACGTTCCGGATGGACCCCGACGTGCCGCTGGTGGTGCCCGAGGTCAACCCGGCCGACGCCCGCAACCGGCCGCGCAACATCATCTCCACGCCCAACTGCACGACGCTGTCGATGATGGCGGCCATGGGCGCGCTGCACGCCGAGTACACCCTCACCGAGCTGGTCGTCGCCTCCTACCAGGCGGTCTCCGGCGCGGGGGTGGCCGGCACGGCCCGCCTGTACGACGAGGTCGAGGCGCTGGCCGGTGACCGCGCGATCGGCCAGACGGCCGGCGACGTGCGCAAGGTCCTGGCCGACAAGCTGCCCGAGGAGTCACCGTTCCCGGCGCCGATCGCGTTCAACGTGGTGCCGTGGGCCGGCTCGCTCAAGGACGACGGCTGGGCCTCCGAGGAGCTCAAGCTCCGCAACGAGTCCCGCAAGATCCTCGGCATCCCCGACCTGAAGGTCTCGGCGACCTGCGTCCGGGTGCCGGTGATCACCACGCACTCGCTGGCCGTGCACGCGCGCTTCGAGCGCGAGATCACGGTCGCCGACGCGCACCGCGTCCTGGAGGCGGCGCCGACGGTGGTGCTCATGGACGACCCGGCGAAGGGCGTCTACCCGACGCCGCTCGACGTGGTGGGCACCGACCCGACGTACGTCGGCCGGATCCGCCAGGCGATCGACTTCCCCAACACGCTCGACCTGTTCGTGTGCGGCGACAACCTGCGCAAGGGCGCTGCGCTCAACGCGGCGGAGATCGCCGAACTGGTCGCCGCCGAGCTGTAGGACGGCCGTCGGTCCTGAGCGGGCGTCGCACGGGTGCGGCGCCCGCTCCGGCGTTCTCGCGCGTCCTCAGGCGCCCGTCACCGGAACAGGATGTCCCAGTGGTCGACCTCGTCGGCGAACGTGGTGCCGGAGGCCGACCGGTAGAGGCGTGACCCGTCGCCGCGGACGCCCGCCTTCCGGTGGTTGCGGGTGATGTAGCGGTCGATGCAGGTGTTGTGGCTGATGTCCAGCTTGTAGCCGTTGCCGTGGCTGTAGCGGCCCGGCGCGTGGCCCTCCTCGGTGCCGCCGGTGACCATGATGGGGCAGTGGCTGTCCCGCTTGAGCTGGATGATCCTGGCGACCGTGCCGGTGCGCACCTTGTCCAGCGAGGTGCAGTGGTGCTGGCGCTTGCTGGTGCAGTGGCCGGTCGATCTGGTCCGCAGGCCCGCGTTCCGCAGCCAGCCGTCCGCGGTGACGTGGGACACGCGCATGGCCGCCTGGCGGGGCAGCACGCGGGTGAGGTCCACCCGGGCGTGGACGCCGAGCACGCGGGCGCGGCTGTGCACGATCGGCGGGCGGAACCTGGGCATCCGCACCACACCGGTGCGGATGGGGCTGCGCAGCGCCTGGACGGCGGCGCGGCTCCTCAGTGCGTGGCCGTCGAGCACGGTGCCGCCCTTGAGCGGGCGGCCGTCGAGCGCGGTGCCGCCCTTGAGCGGGCGGCCGTCGAGCGCGGTGCCGCCCTTGAGCGGGCGGCCGTCGAGTGTGGCGCCGCCCCTCAGCGGGCGGCCGTCGAGCACGGTGCCGGCCCTCAGCGGGCGGCCGCCGATCACGGCGCGGTTGCCCGAGTGGACGACGGTGTCGTCGCTCTCCGCGCGGGGGCGCTCCGGCGTCCCCGAGGCGTCCTGGACGAGGCTCACCGGGCTCGCAGGTCCTGTGAGGCCCCCGTACGGCAGCAGGCCGCTCAGCGCCTCCAGTGGCTCCTGGAGAAGCATGAGACCGTCCAGGGCCGGGCGGCGCGCGCGGGACGCCTCCGCCTCCGCCGGCGCCACCAGGAAGGCGGCGTGCTCCCGCTGGGGCGTCCCGTGGCGGGGTCCGGCCCCGATCCCGCCGCTCGTGACCGGCTTCCCATCGGGGCGGGAAGTGGCTGTGGCGGCTGGGGCCAGCGCGATTATGGTGATCTCAATGCCGAGGAGCGCGACCACGCTGAGCCGCACTGTTCCACGTATCCACATGTCGATGCCTTTTTCGCGGAAATAGCCCTTCCGCCACAAACGACAATCCCACCATTCACCGGAGATAACTCGCATCGCAGAGGCAACTTTGCCCTGTGGCGGTGATCACCGTGCGCCTTCATGACTGAACCGTGTTTCACGACGTAAAGTGACGAACGTGTCCGAAGCCCGAAACCGAGGAGCGGAGAGCACCCGAGAGGTCATCGTCGAGACGGCCTTGCGACTGTTCAGGGAGCGCGGCTTCGACAGGACCACGATGCGCGCCATCGCCGCCGAGGCCGGGGTGTCCGTGGGCAACGCCTACTACTACTTCGACAGCAAGGAGGCGTTGATCCAGGCGTATTACGACCGCGCCCAGGCCGAGCACGAGGCGGCCTGCAGGGAGTTCCTGGCCGGCGAGACGTCGTTCGCGGCCAGGCTGAGCGGGGTGCTGCGCGAATGGGTCCGCGTTTCCGAGCCGTACCACGAGTTCGCCGTGAAGTTCTTCAAGCACGCGGCCGAGCCCACCAATCCGCTGAGCCCCTTCAGCAAGCAGTCCTCGCCCGCCCGCGAGGCGTCCATCGCGCTCTACCGGGAGGTCGTCGAGGGGTCGGCCGACCGGATGAACGCCGAGCTGCGCGAGGAGCTGCCGGAGCTGCTGTGGCTGCTGTCCATGGGGATGGTGCTGTTCTGGGTGCACGACACCTCGCCGGGGTGCGCGCGTACGTACCGGCTGATCGAGGTGACGGTGCCGCTGGTGGACCGGCTGGTCGGGCTGTCGCACCTGCCGGGGCTGCGGGGGATCACGCGCGACTTCATCGCGGCCGTGCACGAGCTACGGGCCTAGGGCTACATACCGCCCGGTTGGTATGGTCGTCCCAGCGAACAAAGTTCTGGAGGCTGGCCGATGACGCAGAACTGGGGCATGACCATCCCCTTCTACGACCGCTCGCTCGCGAGGTCCCGGGAGCTGATCGCCGAGCTGCCCGCGCTCGGCTACACCGACGCCTGGTCGGCCGAGGTCAACGGGGTGGACGGGTTCACGCCGCTGGCCCTCGCCGCCGAGTGGGCCCCCGAGGTCAGGCTGGGCAGCGCCATCGTGCCCGTCTCCACGCGCGGCCCCGGGCTGCTGGCCATGTCCGCGGCCACGCTCGCCGACCTCGCGCCCGGCCGGTTCGTGCTGGGCATCGGCGCCTCCTCGCCGGCGATCGTCGAGCGCTGGAACGCCGGCTCGTTCACCAAGCCCTACGCCCGCACCCGCGACACCCTGCGCTTCCTCAAGAAGGCGCTGGCCGGGGAGAAGGTCACCGAGACGTACGAGACGTTCGAGATCAAGGGATTCAGGCTGGAGCGCGCCCCGAAGACCCCGCCGCGCGTCGTGCTGGCCGCGCTGCGCCCCCGCATGCTGCGCCTGGCCGCCGAGGAGGCCGACGGCGCGATCACCAACTGGCTCTCGCCCGAGGACGTCCGCAGGGTGCGGGCCGAGATCGGCCAGGACACCGAGCTGATCGCCCGCCTGTTCGTGTGCGTCAGCGAGGACACCGACAAGGTGCGCGAGCTGGCCCGCAGGATGCTCGCCGGCTACCTGACCGTCCCCGTTTACGCCGCCTTCCACGACTGGCTGGGCCGCAGCGAGGTGCTGCGCCCGATGCACGAGGCGTGGGCGGCCGGCGACCGCCAGGCGGCGCTCAAGGCCATCCCCGACGAGGTGGTCGACGACCTGATCGTGCACGGCGACGCGGCGACCTGCCGGGCCAGGATCCGCCAGTACGTGGACAACGGCCTGACCACCCCCGTCCTCGCCCCCATCCCGGGCGGCGAGGTCCCCATCGAGCAGGCCGTACGCGACCTGTCGCCCAGGGCCGAGGAGGCGGCGGCCCGTGCATGACTTACTGAGGCTGGACGCGGTCGGCCAGGCGCGGGCGGTCCGCGACGGCGAGGTCTCGCCGCGCGAGCTGGCCGAGGCCGCGATCGCCGCCATAGAGGCCCGCGACGGCGAGCTCAACGCGGTGGTCTTCCCCCGCTTCGAGCGGGCGCTGGCCGAGCTGGACGGCCTGCCGCGGCAGGCGCCTTTCGCCGGGGTGCCGATCCTGCTCAAGGACCTGGGCTGGCGGCAGGCGGGCGAGCCGTACGCGGCGGGCTCGGCGGTGCGCGAGGGCGGCCCGGTGCGCGAGGACGGCTATGGCGTGCGGCGGCTGCGCGAGGCCGGGTTCGTCATCCTCGGGCGGACGAACACCCCCGAGTTCGGCAGCACGATCACCACCGAGCCGGCCGCGTTCGGGCCGACCCGCAACCCCTACGACCCGGCGTACTCGGCGGGCGGCTCCAGCGGCGGCTCGGCGGCGGCCGTGGCCGCGGGCATGGTGGCGCTGGCCACCGCGAGCGACGGGGGCGGCTCCATCCGCGTCCCTGCGTCCCTGTGCGGCCTCGTGGGGCTCAAACCGTCGCGGGGCAGGGTGAGCCTCGGCCCGGCCCTGGGAGAGGGCTGGAGCGGCTTCTCGTGCGCGGGGTTCGTCACCAGGACCGTCCGCGACACCGCCGCCGCGCTCGACGTGGTCGCCGGGCACCACCCGGGCGACCCCTACGACGCGCCCCCGCTGCCCGGCCCGCTGGCCGCCGAGACCGGCCGGGAGCCGGGCCGGTTACGCGTCGGCTTCCTCACCGCCCATCCGAGGGGTGACGTGCCGGCGGACCCGGAGCTCGCGCGGGCCGTCACGGCCGCGGCGGAGCTGCTGGAGTCGCTGGGCCACGAGGTGTCGCCCGGCGGACCCGGCGCGCTCGCCGACCCCGCCTTCCCCGGCCACTTCGGCGCGATCGTGGCCGAGCACCTGGCCGCCCTGGTGGACGAGCTGGGCGAGAGCCGCGGCAAGCCGGTCGAGCTGGACGAGCTGGAGCCGCGCAACGCCGTCATGGTGAGCGCCGCGCGCACGCGCACCGCGGCCCAGCACCTCCGCTCCGCGCAGTGGATCGACGCCTTCCGCCGCCGCATGGCCGCCTGGTGGAGCGCGGGGCACGACCTGCTGCTGATGCCGTCGCTGGGCGTGGCGCCGTTCCCGCTCGGCTGGATCCCGCCCGACGACCTCGGCCTCGCCCTCGACCGGACGGGGCACGCGGTGGCCTTCACCTCGCCGGTCAACGCCACCGGCCAGCCCGCCGTCTCCCTGCCGCTGCACCGCACGGCCGCCGGGCTGCCGGTCGGCGTGCAGCTCGTCGCGGCCTACGGCCGGGAGGATCTGCTGGTGCGGGTGGCGGCCCAGGTCGAGCGGGCGCGGCCCTTCGAGCACGGCGCGCTGGGCTGATCGCCAGGAACCTCTCACCCCCGCGACGCGTTATATCGTGAAAAACCGGGGGTAGGGGGTTTTCCATGATGGCTAAGGCAGCACGGGCAGCGGCGGCGTGGCGCACGTACCGCGAGGTGACCAAGCCTGGGTCGCCGGGTGTGATGACCAGGGTACGCGCCGTCCCGCGGATGGTCCGCGCGGTGATGCGCGGCGAGTACGCGGGCATGGGCAAGGGCCGGCTCGGCCTCATCGCCCTCGGCGTGCTCTACATCGTCTCCCCGATCGACCTCGTCCCCGACTTCCTCACCCTGATCGGCGTGGCCGACGACTTCGGCGTGCTCCTCTGGCTGGCCGCCTCGCTGCTCGGCGAGAGCGGCCGCTACGTCGAGCACGAGCGCCGCGTCATCCAGGGCCGCATGGACGGCGTCTAGATCTCCTCCATGCGCAGCCAGGCCCGCGACGGCAGCGGGTGCCCGAACAGGCGGGCCGCGTTGCCGTAGGCCACCCGGGCGATGTCGGCGGGCGGCAGCGGGCCGAGGTTGCGGGCCACGGCCTTCTGGGTGTCGGGCCAGGTCGAGTCGGAGTGCGGGTAGCCGCTCTCCTGCAACACGTGGTCGAGGCCGACCGCGAGCCGCACGCCCGACAGCGCGTGGTCGTCGAGCGTGCCGAAGAAGAAGTTGCGGCGCAGCACCTCGCTCGGCTTCAGCCCGCCGTCCCAGGCCGCCTCGCCGGCCACCGGGTGGTCGAGGGCGTAGTCGGCGCGCTCGGCCAGCATGGGCAGCCAGCCCACGCCGCCCTCGACGATGAGGATGCGCAGCGAGGGGAAGCGCAGCGGCAGCCCCGACCACAGCCAGTCGGCGCAGGCGAACATGGCCGTGGCCGGCATCAGCGTGGTGATCGCCTCGATGGGGGTGTCGGGGGAGGGCACGGGCGACCAGGAGGAGTCGCTGGTGTGCAGGCACACGACGGTGCCGGTCTCCTCGCAGGCGGCGAAGAACGGGTCCCAGTGGCCGCTGTGGATGGACGGCAGCCGCATCCGGTTGGGGAACTCGGGGAAGACCACGGCCTTGAAGCCGCGCGCGGCGTTGGCCCGGATCTCCTTGGCGGCCACGTCGGGATCGGGCAGCCAGGGGAGCTGCAGGCCGATGACGCGCTCGGGGTAGGTGCCCGCCCACACGTCGATGTGCCAGTCGTTCCACGCCCGGACCAGGGCCAGGCCCAGCTCCTGGTCGCGGGTGCGGGCGAACGGCATGCCCGCCTGCTGGGCCAGCATGCCGGGGAAGCACAGCGCGGCCCAGATGCCGGCCGCGTCCATGTCCTGGACGCGGGCCTCGATGTCGTGGCAGCCGGGGCGCATGTGCTCGAAGCGGACCGGGTCGAGCGTCCACTGCTCGCGCGGCAGGCCCGCCCCCACGTCGATGCCGGCGCACGGGTAGGTGGCGCCGCCGTAGCGCCACACCTGGTGACCCGCCTCCGTCTCCACGACCTTGGGCGCGACGTCGGCGTACTTCTCCGGCAGCCTGTCGTCGAAGAGGTCGGGGGGCTCGATCAGGTGATCGTCGGCTGAGATGATCACGTAGTCGCGCCGCCGGGGTTCGGGGTCGGGGAGCAGCGGCGTAGTCACGCAGGTAACCGTACGACGGCCGGATAACGTCGAACAAGCTGCGACGTATCCGTTGGATATCCGACGGGGCGTCGCGCGCGGCGCGAACCCGGGATCGCCGGGAGGGGGATGACGGGCGATCCCGGGCATTCGGGGCTCGCCCGCGATGAGGGTGCCGCTCACGCGAGCCCCGCGGCGCGCTACTACCCCGCGTGCCCCTCCTCAGTCATGACTCCTCGGCCGGTCAGTCGGCCGGTCAGTCGGTCAGCAGGTGACGGCGCAGGTCGTCGATCGCGGCGGGGGGCAGGCCGACGGCCCGCGTGACGTAGCGCTCCACCGAGCCGTGCCGGGCCGCCAGCTCGGTCAGGAACAGGCGCATGGCCTCGGCCGGGGCCAGGCCGAACCCCGGCCACATGTCCGCGTCGGGATGGCGCTTCAGCCAGTCGCCGATGAAGCGCTCGGTGGCCAGGCCGGTGAGGGCGTAGTCGGCCACGACGTCGTCCTCGCTCACCCCCGCCAGCGACAGCACCAGCGCGATCAGCACGCCGGTGCGGTCCTTGCCCGCCGCGCAGTGGATCACCACCGGGGCGTTGCGCGGGTCGGCGATGGTCTCCAGGGCGGTCCTGAGGTTGGCGACGCCGTCCTCGCTGACCTCCAGGTAGCGGTCGGCGAGGTAGCGGGCCACGCCCAGCTCCTCGCTGAAGGCGGACACGTTCCAGCGGCGGCCCTCGATCGGCAGGTTGTGGTAGAGCTGCCCCTCGCTCTCCGGGACCCGCCCCCACCTCTCGATCTCGAACGGGTGGCGCAGGTCGATGATGGTACGCACGCGCAGCGCGCGGAAGGCGGGCAGGTCGTCGCCGTCGAGCAGGCCGAGCGAGTCGGCACGGTAGACGCGCCGCCACCGCACGGCGCGGCCGTCCGTGGTGGCGTACCCGCCCACGTCACGGAAGTTGCAGAGGTTGGCGAACTCGATGTGGCGCAGCACGCCATCACCTTACGTCGCGGGGGTGCGGGCCTCCTCGGCCCCGGCGGGCGCGCCGGGCCGTTCCCCGGCCCGGCCCTCGGCCGCCTCGCGCCGGACGAGCAGGACCCAGCCGCCGATCGCGATGCCGATGAACAGCCACCACTGGAAGGCGTAGGCCAGGTTGAGCCCGCCGCCGGCGCCGACGTCGGGCTCGGGGACCGGCGCGGGCGCCGGGGTGGTGGCCGGCTGCTGGGAGATCAGCTCGACGTACCCGCCCACCAGCCGGTACGGCATCCGCCCGCCCAGCGTGTCGGCGTTGATCAGCAGCACCTGGCCGGGCGGCAGGCCGGAGACCTCGCGGATGCCGGCGGACTCCTCGGTCTCGTTGGGCCGTAGCCGTCCGGTGACAGTTACCTGCCCGGCGGGCGGCGCGGGGACGTCGGGCGGGGTGTCGGCGGTCGCGCCGGCCGGGACCCAGCCCCGGTTGACCAGCACGGCCGTGCCGCTTCCCGTGACGAGCGGGGTCAGGACGTAGAAGCCGGGGCGGCCCTCCTGCGGCCGGCGCCGGACGACGACGGCGTGCGCCTGGTCGTAGCTGCCGGACACGGTGACCCGGCGGAACCGGTCGTCGGCGCGGACCCGCGTGCCGGGCGCGGCCAGCCGCTCCAGCGGCACCGGCGCGGCCTCGATGTTGGCGGTGACCCGCTCGCTGTTGGCCGAGCGCTCCTCGAACCGCCCGTACTGCCAGCGCCCGAGGAAGACGAAGGCGGGGATGACGAGCAGCACCACCAGGTGGAGCGCCAGCCATCGGGGCGTCAGCAGGAACCGGTACACGCTCTCCAGGGTAGGCACCGGGACCGGTGCCCCCGCACGCGCCTCGCCAGGTCAGGCGCTCCTGGCCCGCGCGCCGCCGCCCGGCAGGGGGGTCACCTCGCGCGGGCCGGCCACCTCGTGGCCCTCCGTGCAGCGGAAGCGCAGCTCGATGGGGGCGCCGCAGTCGCGGTGGGTGAGCAGTACGGGCGGGCCCTCCTCGTCCGCGAGGTATTTGTCGCCCCAGTGCATGAGCGCGACCAGCAGCGGATAGAGGTCGCGGCCCTTGTCGGTGAGGCGGTATTCGTCGCGCTGCCGCTGGCCGGGCTCGCGGTAGGGCTCCTTGCGCAGCAGCCCCTCCTCGACCAGCCGGGCCAGGCGGGCGCTGAGCACCTGGCGGGGGGCGCCGGTGACGGCCTGCATGTCGGCGAAGCGCCGTACGCCGCTGAACGCCTCGCGCAGCACCAGGAACGTCCACTTCTCCCCGACGATGTCCAGGGTGCGCTCGATCGAGCAGTTGTCCACCCGGAAGGGAAGGTTCATCTTTGCATTATACCTGAGTTCGATTGACAGACTCAGGTGCCGCGAGCATGCTGAGTCCATGCAAGGAACCCAGATCCGGCCCGCGCGTCCCGCCGACGAGGAGCGGGTCCGGCACTTCCTGTGCGGGCTGACCCTGCACACGCGGACCCTGCGCTTCTTCACCGGCTACACCACCCCGGCGGCGAGCCTGGTCAGGGCCCTGCTCGTGGTGGACGAGCAGCGTGACGCGCTGGTCGCCACGACGGCGGACGGCGAGATCGTCGGGCACGCCATGAGCTACCGGGGCGACGGCACGGACGTCGAGATCGCCGTGGTCGTGACCGACCGGTGGCAGGGTCGCGGCCTGGGCCGGCGGCTGATCGGAGTGCTGCTGCTCAGGGCCGCCGTCCGGGGCGCGCGGACCGTCGGCATGGACGTCATGGGCGAGAACCGGCGGGTGCTGCGGCTCGTCAGGAGGATGTGGCCGGACGCCGAGATGCGGGTCTGTCGCGGATCTGTTGAAGTGACCGCTATGATCAATAACGCCGACCTATTTGCGGAACAAGGTTCTGTTGCCACACCATTGACAGTGTGAAGAGTGTCAAGAACGGGCGCGACGGCCGAACCCGCATCATCGAGGGCGCCCTCCGCCGTTTCAGCCAGGACGGCGTGTCGGCCACGACGCTGGCCAGCCTCCGCGAGGAGAGCGGCGTCAGCGTCGGCAGTTTCTACCACCACTTCGCCAGCAAGGAACACGTCTTCGGCGTCCTGTACGCCGAGATCCTCGACGCCTACCAGGCGGCCTTCCTCGCCGAGCTGACGCCCCACCAGGACGCGCGCGCCGGCATCGAGGCCGTGGTGGCCTTCCACATGCGGTGGGCGGGGGAGCACCCGGAGCGGGCCAGGCTGCTGATCAGCGAGCGGCCGCCGCGCAAGCACGAGCCGGGCGGCGCCGAGGTGGCCGAGGCCCGGCGGGCGTTCTTCCGCCAGGTCTCCGACTGGTGGCGCCCGCACATGAAGAACGGCCTGCTCCAGCCGGTCCACCCCACCATGTGCTACGTGTTGTGGCTGGGGCCCGCGCAGGAGATGTGCCGGTTGTGGTTCGCGGGGGCCCACACGCCGACCGAGGACGAGATCAAGGGGCTCGGCCAGGCCGCCTGGCACAGCCTCCGCCAGCCGGCCGAGTGAGGCCCGCGAGCGGATCGGGCGCCCGGGCGCCAGCCCCCTGAAGCGACAAGGGCGTTGCCTGAAGGCTCCTGATGCCAGCGCGGGGAGCGATGAACTGAGTACGGTCTGTGGTGTTATTGTCCGTAATGTGAAGCGACCTCGGGCTCTGGTGCTGCCGGCCCTGCCGGAGAGCGTGCTCGCCCGCCTGGCAGCGGTGACCGATCTCACCGAGGTTCCCGCACGCCCGAGCCTCGGATTCAACGACGAGCAACTGGCCGACCTGGTGGTCGCGACCGGTGCCACCGTGCTCGTCACCGACGGGGACCAGGTCCGCGCCTCGGTCCTCGACCTCGACCTCGACGTCGTGGCCGTCATGGGCCAGCCCACGAGCGTCGACCTGGCGCTGGCCGCCGAACGCGGCGTTCCCGTCCTGCACGCCCACGGCCGCGACCCGGACGCGGTGGCCGAGCTGACGCTGGCGCTGATGTTCGCGGTCAGCAGGCACATCGTCACCGCCGACAGGGAGGTGCGCAACGGCCGCCCCTACCACGGCAGGGTGCCGCCCGCCCAGCGCCACCGCGGGCGCCGGCTCACCGGCCGCACGCTCGGCATCGTCGGGCTCGGCCGCACCGGCAGCGCCATGCGCTGGCGCTGCCAGGGCCTCGGCATGCGGGTGATCGCCTGCGACCCGCGGGTGCCCGAGGCCACCCACACCCTGGCCGCGCTGCTCGGCGAGTCGGACGTGGTCTCGCTGCACGTGCCGCTCACCGCCGAGACCCGCGGCCTGTTCGGCTACGCCGAGTTCGGCGCGATGCGGCCCGGCGCGATCTATCTCAACACCTCGCGTGGCGCGCTCCATGACCTGACGGCCCTGGTGGAGGCGTTGCGCCTGGGACAGGTGGGCGGCGCGGGGCTCGATCACTTCGAGGGGGAGTGGCTGGATCCGTCCCATCCGCTGATCCGGCTGCCGAACGTGGTGCTGACGCCGCGGCTCGGCGAGGCCACCGGCGAGTCCCGCGAGGAGCTGGCCGAGGCGCTGGTGACCGGCATCGAGCGGGTGCTGCGCGGCGACGACGGCGCCGTGCCGGCCGCCCCGCTCGCCGAGCCGGCCTGAGCCGCGAGGCGGGCGGCAGCGGCGGGCCTGCCAGGCGGGCTGCCTGTCAGGCGAGCTGGCGCAGCCTGGAGGGAACGCGCCAACTGGAGCGGTCCAAGGAGATGTCCAGCCGCAGATCACCCCGATGCCGGCGCAACCCGGGCACGCGCACCCGGTCGTGCACGGCGAAACGCCCCCCGTGCGGGTAGCCGAAGCCCAGCTCCCCGGGCAGCACCCGCAGGTCGTCCCGGTTGCCGCAGCGCGGGCACGTCCAGGACACCAGGTCGAGGCCGCGGTTGTAGTCGGAGCAGGCGTTGAAGTACTCGTCGGGCCCGAAGCGGGACTCACAGGCCAAGCAGGGAATCAGCATGGGTCCACTCCAAGGGTGACGTACCGTGCACACCTAGAGATACCGTGTCTCGCTTATCCCCCGCTTGCAGTTCACTTGGGGATTTAAGTAACAGTATGGGCACTGTCGGTATCAGATCATGTGCGAGCGCCGGCGGTGAAAAGATGGACCGGTGGAACGACTGCGCCATCACCTCCTGGAGACCGACTACACGATCGACGGCGTACGCGAGCGGCTCGGCAGCATGGCCGCCTCGGCCCTGGCCCGCGAGGAGCTGGTCCCCGCCCTGCGGGCGACCGCCGACGGCGACTCCCTGGGCTCGCTGATCAGGCTGTGGTGGCTCGGCGTGCCCGTCCCGGCCGCCGCCCTCGCGCCGGAGGTCCTGGACTCGGGCCTGGTCGAGGACGCCGGCGCCGGCGAGGTCAGGGCGACGGTCCACCTGCAGCCCTGGGAGACCGGCGGCTACCTGGTCTCCGACCGCAAGGTGCGCCCCGGCGACCCGCCGCTGCGGCCCGACCACGTCGTGGGGGCCGGCGGGGCCTCGGCCAACCTGGCGCAGCTGGTCACCCGCCGCCCCGTGGGCAGCGCGCTCGACCTCGGCACCGGCTGCGGCGTCCAGGTGCTGCACCTGCACGACCGGGCCGAGCGCGTCGTCGCCACCGACCTCAACCCGCGCGCCCTGGAGCTGGCCCGGCTGAGCTGGGCGCTGTCGGGGATCGAGGGCGTGGAGACGCGGGCGGGCTCGATGTACGAGCCGGTCGCCGGCGAGCGGTTCGACCTGGTCGTGAGCAACCCGCCGTTCGTCATCGCCCCCGGCAGCGCGGGGAAGCTGACCTACCGCGAGTCGGGCGAGGCCGGCGACGCCTTCTGCCGTGACCTCGTCCGCCGTACGCCCGATCACCTCAACCCCGGCGGCCAGGCCCACTTCCTGGCCAACTGGCTGCACGTCGAGGGCGAGGACTGGCACGACCGGGTGGGCGGCTGGCTGCGCGAGACCGGCTGCGACGGCTGGGTGGTGCAGCGCGACGTCCAGGACCCGGCCGAGTACGTCGAGCTGTGGCTCAAGGACGCCGCCCAGCAGGGCACCGCCCGCTACACCGAGCTGTACGACCGCTGGCTGGCCTGGTTCGACGAGCACAAGGTCGAGGGCATCGGCTTCGGCTGGATCACCCTGCGCGCCTCCGGCACCCTCGACCCGGTCGTCCGCGTCGAGCACCTCGACCACCGGGTGGCGCTTCCGGTCGGCGACTACGTCGACGGGGTCCTCGACTCCATCGCCGCCGCCCACCGGGCCTCCGGCCTCGACGCGGCGCGGCTGCGCACCGCCGAGGGCCTGCTCGACGAGCGCGTCGGCCTGCCCGGCGCCGAGGACCCCATCCGCATCGTGCTGCGCCAGACGCAGGGCCTGCGGCGCAGCAGGGAGGTCGGCACGGTGGAGGCCGCGCTGGCCGGCGTGTGCGACGGCGAGCTGGCGCTCGGCCCGCTGCTCAACGTGATCGCCGAGCTGGTCGGCCAGGGCGAGATGCCCGACACCGACGCCGTCCGCCCCCTGATAGCCGAGGGGTACTTCCTGCTCTGACCGGCCGCTTTGATCCGGCGTTGATCGGACGTTGACAGCCCGGGTGAAGAGTGTGACCCAGGACACGGACCTGGGGGGTTCGAGGGCCGTGTCAGGTCCGGCCGGTCGTCCGACAGTGAGGCGGCTAGCCGGCACGCGGAGCATCCCGATGACCGGGCCCCCTAGCGACGCGTGACGGCGAGGACGACCGGCCGGGCTGATCACCAGCCGAGCACGGGCGATGTGGTCGTGGATCGCGAATGCCGAGGACAGCCTTGATCAACCATGTGTGGATGACACGTCTGGACGACGAGCTGTACTCAGGCCTCGACGACGGCCCCGGGGGCGGGAGCGGCGTCGGGGACGGTGTCCAGGAGGAGCTTGAGGTCACCGGCCTCGGGGGCGCCGAGCCTGGAGAAGATGTCGAACGCCTGCCATAAGCAGCCGAGGCTCCTGGAGGTGCTGCCGAGGCCGTGCAGGGCCTTGCCGAGCACGGTCAGCGACAGCGCCTCGCCGTAGGGATGGCCGATGTCACGGGAGACGACCAGGGCCTGCTCGGCGTGGCGGACGGCCTCCGGGTAACGCTCGGCGGCGATGAAGGTCTCCGCCAGGCGCGAGCACACCCGCTGCTCCCAGACCCGCTGGTTGCTGGCCCGGAAGAAGGCCAGGCACTCGGCGTGGTGGTGGACGGCTTCGGTGAGCCGGCCGACCCGGGACAGGACGATGCCGAGGTGGTAGCGGGCGCGGGCGGTGCCGGCGCCGCTGCCCAGCTCGGTGAAGATGGCCAGGCCGCGCTCGGCCGCGGCGATGGCGTCCTCGGGGCGGCCGAGCCCCAGGTGCTCGCGGGCGGAGTAGCTGAGCACCAGCGCCTCGCCGGCCGGCACGCCGTTCTCCCGGTACCAGCTCATGGCCGCGTCGAACAGCGCCAGCGCCTCGGCGTGGCGGCGCTGCCGGCCGACGACCACGGCCAGGGCGTTGAGCACCTCGCCGGTGACGACCTTCTCGCCGCGCTCGGCCGACAGCTCGTGCACCCGCCGGAACTGCTCCTCCGCCTCCCGCAGCCGGTTGGCGGCGAACAGCACCCGGCCCAGCACGTAGCGGGAGCGCAGCTCGCTGCCGTGGTCGCCGAGCCGCAGCGCGGCGGCCAGCACCGCCCGGGTGCCCTGGTCGAACTCGCGGGTGTGGGTGCCGGACTCCAGCAGCGGCTCCATCGCCACCAGCAGGTCGCCCGCGGGCAGCAGCTGCTCGCCGGCGCGGGCGGAGGCGGCGGCCTGGCCGACCGCCGCGAACAACGAGTCGCCCTCGGCGATCAGCCAGGCCACGGCCTCGTCGACCGAGGTGAACGCGCGCCCCTCGCCGACCACCACGAGGTTGTCGGCGATCGCGCTGCCCTCGTAGGCCAGCCGGTGGGCGGACTGGGCGGAGGCCAGGTAGAAGCCGAGCAGCCGGCGCAGCGCCAGCTCGCGGGCCTCGGGCCGCTCGGCCTTGTCCAGCTCGCGGCGGGCGAACAGCTTGAGCAGGTCGTGGAAGCGGTAGCGGCCGGGGCCGGGGGCCTCCAGCAGGCTGGCGTCCACCAGCGACTCCAGCAGCTCCTCGGCCGCGCGCTCGCCCAGCGCCAGCACGGCCGCCGCCGCCCCGGAGGAGATGTCGGGCCCGTCCGGCAGCGACAGCAGCCGGAACGCGCGGGCCTGCCCGGCGGTGAGCTGGCCGTAGCCGAGCGCGAAGGTGGCCTCGACGGCGAGGTCGCCGACCCGCATCTCGTCCAGGCGGCGCTGCTCGTCGGCCAGGCGGGGCACCAGCGAGGCGACCGTCCAGGACGGGCGGGCGGCCAGCCGGGCGGCCACGATGCGCACCGCGAGCGGCAGGAAGCCGCAGGCCGCGACCACGTCCATGGCGGCGCCGTGCTCGGCGGCCACCCGCTCGGGCCCGGCCACGGCGGAGAACAGCGACAGGGCCTCGTCCGGCTCCATCACGTCGAGGTCCACCAGCCGGGCGGCCGGCAGGTCGGCCAGCTTGACCCGGCTGGTCACGATCGCGGCGCAGCCGGGGGAGCCGGGCAGCAGCGGGCTGACCTGCGCGGCGTCGCGGGCGTTGTCGAGCAGCACCAGGATGCGGCGCTCGGCCAGGATCGAGCGGTAGAGCGCGGCACGCTCGGCCAGGCCGTCGGGGATGACGTCCGGCGGGATGCCGAGGGCGCGCAGGAAGCCGCCGAGCGCGGACTCCGGCGCGGTGCTGCCGTCGGCGTAGCCGCGCAGGTCGGCGTAGAGCTGGCCGTCGGGGAAGGACTCCTCGACCTGGTGCGCGACGTGCACGGCGAGGGCGGTCTTGCCCACGCCGCCGATGCCGGAGATCGCCACCAGCGGCACGCCCTCGGCGGAGCCGGTCGACAGCAGCGTGCGCAGGCGGCCGGCCGGCTCCTTGCGGCCGGTGAAGTCGGTGACGGCGGCCGGGAGCTGGGCGGGCCTGGGCAGCTCGCGAGCCTGGGGCGGCTCGTCCGCCTCGGGCTCGCTCGCCGGCTCGTCGTCGCAGGGGGCGGCGCCGGCCGCCGGCGTGAGGGCCGGGTCGGCGGCGAGGATGCGCTGGTGGAGGGCGGTCAGCTCGGGGCCGGGCTCGATGCCCAGCTCCTCGATCAGGGCCTCGCGGGTCTCGGTGAAGACGTTGAGCGCGTCGCCCTGCCGGCCGCAGCGGTAGAGGGCCAGCATGAGCTGGGCGCGCAGGCGCTCGCGCAGCGGGTGGTCGGCGGTCAGCGCGATCAGCTCGGAGACGATCGAGGCGTGGTCGCCGAGCTCCAGGTCGACGTCCATCAGGGTCTCGACGACGCTGAGGCGGCGCTCGGCGAGGCGGTCGCGCTGGTGCTCGGCGTACGGGCCGACGGTGCCGGCCAGCGGCTCGCCCTCGAACAGGGTGAGCGCGGCCCGCAGGCCCTCGGCGGCCTCGCGCGGGCGGCCGGCCCGGCGCGCGGCCTCGGCGGCGGCGACGCCGCGCTCGAAGCGGGTCAGGTCGAGGGTGTCGTCCGGCAGGCGCAGCGCGTAGCCGCGGCCGATGGAGGTCAGCAGCTCGGGGCGGGAGCGGGCGGGGCGGCCGGGTTCGAGGACGGTGCGCAGGCGGGAGACGTAGGTGCGCAGCGCGCCCAGGGCGCGCGGCGGCGCGTCCTCGCCCCAGACGGCGTCGATCATCTCGTTGGGCGTGACCGCGCGGCCCTCGCGCAGCAGCAGCATCCCGAGGATGGACCGCTGCAGCGGGGTGCCCAGGTCGAGTTCCCGGCCGTCTCGCCACGCGCGGACAGGACCGAGCACGGCGAACCACAGGCCGCCTTCACCGCTCTGACCAGCCATGCCGTCTGTCTCCCAGCCAATGGAACGTTTTGTGACCAAATGATAGATCCCTGGTCGCTCGTCACCTAGAGCGAGCGTGCTCTGGTGCGGAGCGGGAGCGGGGGGCGAAAAATACCGGCCCCGCCCGGCGAATCGGGCGGGGCCTCGGTGGACGGGGACTCAGGCTGCCTCGAACAATCCCATCCGCGAGAGCAGGCGCTCGCGGACGAGCGGCCATTCGGAGATCAGGATCGAGTAGAACGCGGTATCTCGGACCGTGTCGTCGGCGCCTCGGCTGTCCGCTCGCCGCACCCCGTCGAAGTGTGCGCCGAGGGCCTCGATGGCGGCCCGGGACTTGGTGTTGCGTACGTCTGCCTTCAGCGTGATGCGGTGGACGTTCCAGGTCTCGAAGGCGTGCGAGAGCATGAGGAACTTGCTCTCCCGGTTGACGCCCGTGCCCTGGGCGCTCGCGCCCAGCCAGGTGTAACCGATGTCCGCCACGGACGGGATGTCGCCCACCGCGCCGCGCGTACCCGGAGGCCAGGGCATGGGGCCCTGCCAGTACTCCAGGTGCATGAGACGGGTGGCACCGACCACGCGGTCGGTGTTCAGCCACCGGATGGCGAAGGGCAACGAACGGCCCTCCGCCTGCTCAGCCATGGCGGCCTCCACATAGGAGACCATCTCGTCCCGTCCGTACGGGACACGAGTGAAGGCGTACGTGGCACGGTCTTCACCCGCCGCGGCGACCAGGTCATCGACCGCCGCGAGACTGAGAGGTTCCAGGCGCACGAGGCGCCCGGACAAGGTGACAAGAGCGGGCATGTGCACATGATGAGGGGTGCGCGGGGTGCGTGTGACCAGGCCGGAAGGAAGATCTTTCCGGGGTTTCTGCCTATGTGGTGTTTTCGCAGGTCGGCGGCGCGATTGAGGGGGCGCGGAGCCGGTTCTTGGCGAGAAATTCGCCTGGCCGTGACGTGGCGTCGGGGCGGCGGTCCCGCGTGGTTCACGCACGGCCGGAGGCCAGCGCCCGCAGCCCGCGCGACAGGTGGTCGAGATCGGCCGCGATCCAGGGCAGCCGGAGCGGGTCGTCGCTGGTCAGCGCGGTCAGGCGCTGCTCGGGCGAGTCGCCGTGGAGCAGGCTGACGGCCACGCGCACGCGGGCCGCGCCGGGGTCGTCGCCGAAGGCGTGCCCGGGCAGGACGCCGATGCCGTGCTCCTCCAGCAGCAGCCTGGCGACCTCGGCCGAGCCGCCGAGCCCGAGGTGGCCCAGGTCGGGGTACAGGTAGAAGCCGCCCTGCGGCCGCGGCGCCCCGGCCCCGGCGGCGGCGAAGCGCTCGTGGACCGCCCGGGCCAGCGTGCCGTGCAGCCTGCGGCTGAGCGCCACCCGCTCCACCAGCTCCGGCGGCTCGCCGAAGGCGTAGGCCGCGGCCTCCTGCACGGGGGCGGCCGGCGCCGACCAGATCTCGCTCGCCACCGCCAGCAGCTTCCCGCGCAGCGCGTACGCGCCCGCGGGCAGCCGGGCCACGCCGATGCGCCAGCCGCCCAGGGCCAGGCTCTTGCTCAGCCCCGTGGTGACGACCGTGCGCTCGGGGGCCAGGTCGGCCGGCGAGGTGAACGGCGGGGCCGGGTCATGGACCAGGTCGCGGTAGATCTCGTCCGAGATGATCGTCAGGTCCAGCTCCCTGGCCACCTCCACCAGGCGGGCGAGGCTCCCGGGCGTGGCCAGCCGGCCGGTCGGGTTGTCCGGCAGGGTCACCAGCACGGAGGCGACCGTGCGGCCGGCCGCCCGGGCGCGCCGCACCTCGGCGGCCACCCGCCCGGGGTCGGGCACGCCGCCCTCTCCTGGCGGAGGGGGCACCAGGAGCGGGCGGGAGCCGACCAGGGCGGCCTGCGCGGCGTAGCTGACCCAGCTCGGCACGGGCAGCACGATGTCGCCGCCGAGGGCCAGCAGCAGGGCGTACAGCAGGGGCTTGCTGCCCGGCCCGCAGACGACCAGCTCGGGGTCGGTGGGGAGCCCCCGGCGCGCCCAGTAGCCGGCGGCGGCCTCCCGCAGCGCGGCCGCGCCCGCGACCGGCCCGTAGCCGTTGTGCCCGGAGGCGGCGGCCAGCCGGTCGCGCAGCGCCGGGTGGACGGGCAGCCCGGCCTCGCCGAAGGCCAGGTGCAGCACGCGCTCGCCGGCGCGCCGTCTTCGCTCGATGTCCTCGTTGGCGGCCAGAGTGGCCGACAAGGTGATGGTCATGCTCGTCACATCCCCAGCGTGGTTGGATGAAGGCATCAGCACAAGCGAGGCTTTTCGTGGGTGGGCGTAAGGAAGACTGATGCTTGAACTGCGGCGACTGGCACTGCTCTGCGAATTCGCCCGGCGGGGCAGCATCGCGGGCGCCGCCGCGGCTCTCGGCTACAGCCCCTCGGCGGTCTCGCAGCAGCTCCAGGCGCTCGAACGGGAGTCCGGCACCGCCCTCATCGACCGCACCGCGCGCAGCGCCGAGCTGACCGACGCCGGGCGCCGGCTGGTCGCGCACGCCGAGCGCATCCTGTGCCTGGTCGAGGAGGCCGAGTCCGACCTGTCCGCGCACGCGGGCACCCCCACCGGGCGGGTCACGGTCACCGCCTTCCCCACGGCGGCGGTGGCCTTCGCGCCCGCGCTGGCCCGCTCGCTGCGCCGGCACACCGGGCTGACGCTGCGGCTCGGCCAGGCCAGGTCCGGGCGGGGCATGCGCGAGGTACGGTCGGGCGAGGTGGACATCGCGCTCGTGGACGACTGGTACGGGCAGATGCGCGACAGCGAGAGCCTGCGCGCCTTCCCGCTGCTGCGCGATCCGCTGGTGCTGGTGGTGCCGCGCAGGCACCGCCTGGCCGACCCCGGCGTCCCGGTCGACCTGCGGGAGCTGCGCGACGAGCCGTGGATGGCGACGCCCTACAGCGAGCCGTCGCGGCTGGCGATGGACCGGCTGCTGACGGACGTCGGCGGCACCCGGCCCACGCCGTGGGAGTTCGAGGGGCTGGGCACCATCCTGTCGCTGGTCGCCAAGGGCATCGGCATCGCCGCCGTGCCGGCGCTCGCGCTGGCGGCCGGGGTGCGCGGGCTGGCCGTGCGGCCGATCCCCGGCGACCCGGTCGGCCGGGACGTGCTCGCCGTGGCCCGCGGCTCCAGCGTGCACCGGCCGTCGGTGTCGGTGATGTTGCGGGCGATCCACGCCGCCGCCCGCTACCTCGCGGCCGACCTGGAGCCGGTGCGGGCGGTCGAGCGGCCCGGGCCCGGCGAGGCGCCCCTCGACGGCGGTTTCCTCGACGGTGGCTCCGGCGGCCGGTCCGGCAACCATCTCGGCAACCATCCCGGGGAGTGAGCGGTAACGTCTGCTGGCATGGCGCCGACGTACGACATCGAGGAGCTGCTGCTCGCCCAGCCGAGCGTGCGCACGGTCGCGGGCGTGGACGAGGTGGGCCGCGGCGCCTGGGCGGGCCCGGTCACCGTCTGCGCGGTCGTCACCGACCTGTCCGAGCCGCCGCCGGGGCTGACCGACTCCAAGCAGCTCACCGCCGCCCGGCGCGGGCCGCTCGCCGCCGAGCTGGCCGGATGGGCGGCCGGCGTCGGCTACGGCGAGGCCACGCACGCCGAGATCGACGCCCTCGGCATGACCGAGGCCCTGCGCCGGGCCGCCCGGCGCGCGCTGGAGGCGCTGCCCGTCCGCCCGGACGCGGTGATCCTCGACGGCAAGCACGACTACATCGGCGCCCCGTGGCCGGTGCGGCTGGAGGTCAGGGGGGACGCGGCCAGCGTGTCGGTGGCGGCCGCGTCGGTGCTGGCCAAGGTGCGGCGCGACGCCTACATGGCGGCGCTCGGCTGCGCCGCGTACGGCTTCGCCGACAACGCCGGCTACCCCTCGCCCGTCCACCAGGAGGCCCTGGCCCGCCTCGGCCCCACCGCGCACCACCGGCTGTCGTGGTCGTACCTCGACGACCTGCCGCGGTGGCGCCATCTCAAGCGGCGCCGCGATCCGCTGGCGGGCGAGGGCCAGGCCACCCTCTTCGGCTGAACGAATCCGGGCATAACGCCCTCGGCCTGCGCGGGCCCGGCCGATCGGCCATCATCGGACGCGTGCGCGTGGGAGTGTTCCTCGTCGCGGCGCGCTTCCCCGGCCAGGAGGCCGGGCGGGTGCTGGCCGACGCGGTGGAGCTGGTCGTGGCGGCCGAGCAGGCGGGGTTCGACGACGCCTGGATCGCCGAGCACCACTTCATGTCCTACGGCGTCTGCCCGTCGGCGATCACGCTGGCGGCCGTCGCCGCGGGGCGCACCTCGCGCATCGGGCTCGGCACGGCGGTCAGCGTGCTGTCCACGCAGCACCCGGTGGCGCTGGCCGAGCAGGCGGCCATGCTGCACCACCTGTCCGGCGGGCGCTTCACGCTCGGCGTGGGCCGGGGCGGCCCGTGGGTGGACCTGGAGGTGTTCGGCACCGGACTGGCGCGCTACGAGCGCGGCTTCCCCGAGTCACTGGACCTGCTGCTGGCCGCGTTGTCGAGCGAGCGCGTCGCGGCCGACGGCGAGTTCTTCCGCTTCCGGGAGGTGAGCCCGGTGCCGCGGGCGCCGCTGCGCCCGGTGGTGGCCTGCACGTCGGGCTCCAGCGTCGCGCTGGCCGCCGCGCGCGGCCTGCCGATGCTGCTCGGCCTGCACGTCGGCGACGCGGAGAAGGCCGCCGCGGTGACCGCCTACCGCCAGGCGGCCGGCGAGACCGCGCCGGGCCATCCGGTGGGGCACGCGCCGGAGCACGCGCCGGGGCGTCCGGCGGGGCACGCGCCGGAGCACGCGGTGGGGCACGTCGCGGCGGCCGTCGGGCATGTCGCCGACTCCACCGCGCGGGCGGTGCGCGAGCTCAAGGAGTCGATGCCCCGCTGGCTCGGCCCCGGCCTGGCCGGCTACCGGCCGGTGGACGGCCGGCCGCGCCCGTCGCGGGACGTCGGCGCGTACGTGGACCTGCTCACCCGCATCCATCCGGTGGGCTCGCCCGAGCACTGCGCGCAGACGATCGCGCGCACCGCGGAGCGCACCGGGATCGGGCACGTCATCCTGCTGGTCGAGGGGTGCGGCGAGCACCGGCGGGCGTTGGAGAACGTGCGCCGCCTCGGCGCCGAGGTGCTGCCGCTGCTGCGGGAGCGCGCGCCCGGCGGGCCGGACGGGCCCGGCCCGCCGGGCGGTGGCCTCAGCAGTCCACCAGCTCCGGGCTCTGGTTGAGGAGCTGCGCCCGCGGGGTGACGAAGTCGGCCAGCGCCTTGGTGGCCGCGGGGTCGAAGACGGCCACCCGGTGGCAGTTCTGGAAGGCCAGCCGGACCCCGAAGTGGCGCTCCAGGGCGCCGCGCATCGAGTCGCTCGCCAGGCAGCGCAGGAGCTCGCCGCGGGCCTGCTCGGACGGCGGCGGCACCTGGTTGTCGGCGAACTCCGCTCCGCTGTGCTCGCGCTGCCTGACCAGCTCGCTGATCAGCGACCACGCGTAGGGGAGGGAGTCGCGCACGCACGCGAGGAACGCGGTGTCGTCGACGTCACCCGCTCTGGCCTGGTCGAGCAGATCGTTCGGAACGGTCAGCGACATGCTGTCTCCTCTCAAAGGGGGCACTCATCACGCTAGGTGGAAAAATGGTGACTCTCCAGATGCCTGACGGGCACAGTGTCATGGGTGGCGCGGGCCATAGACGAAGTCGGGATCGACCTGTTCGGCCAGGTCGAGCCCGGTGCGCTCGTTGGCCCACGCCCGCGCGTTGCGCAGGTGGAACTCGACCGTCTGGCGGCCGAAGCGGGCCCAGTCCTTCTCGTGCTCGTCGAGGGTCTTGCGCAGCAGGCTGAGCGCGTCGGCGTTGACCGGCTCCAGGTCGTCCAGGGTGAAGGGGCGGCCCTGCTCCAGCGCGCGCACGGCGGCCGAGTGCTCCATCCAGGTCAGCAGGTCGCCGCCCGCGTGCTCGCGCAGGAACTCGACGTCGGAGGGGCCGTGGACCTTGTTGCCGACCACCGCGAGGGCGACGTCGTAGCGGGCGGCGTGCTCGTGGTACTGCCGGTAGACGCCCACGCCCTGGCGGGTGGGCTCGGCGACGAGGAAGGTGAGGTCGAAGCGGGTGAACAGGCCCGAGGCGAAGGAGTCGGCGCCGGCGGTCATGTCGACCACGACGTACTCGCCGGGGCCGTCCACCAGGTGGTTGAGCAGCAGCTCCACCGCGCCGACCTTGGAGTGGTAGCAGGCCACGCCGAGGTCGTCCTCGCTGAACGGGCCGGTGGCCAGCAGCCGGACGCCCTCGGGGGTGGTCAGCCCGTAGGGGTGGGCGGCGAGGTCGTCGAAGCTCAGCAGCCGGGAGCCGCGGCCGGGCGGGGTGGTCTTGACCATGGCCGCGGCGGACGGGACGCGCGGGTTGTCGCCGCGCAGGAGGTCCTTGATCTCGGTGAGGTGGGCGCCGAGCGGCTCGGGCTGCCGGTCGAGGCCGAGGACCAGGGCCAGGTGCTGGTTGATGTCGGCGTCCACGGCGACCACCGGCGCGCCCTGGGCGGCCAGATGCCTGGCGAACAGCGCCGACATCGTCGTCTTGCCGCTGCCGCCCTTGCCGACGAAGGCCACTCTCACGAGGCACTCCCACTGGTGATGATGAAAACCGTTGTCATTACGACGGCATCATCATGCCACACAGGGGTGCCGCGAGGAGCGCTTTTCCCGTACGGAGTCAGCCGGAGAGGCGGGAGGAGACGATCTGGGCGAAGGTGATCTCGGAGAGCAGGCGCTCCTCGTGCTCGCGCAGCGCCGTCCACACCTCCGCCAGCGGCCCGGCCACGCCCGGATAGCCGCCGTGCCCCTGGAACTCCGGCTTGCCCTCGACCACGACGATGACGTCGGCCAGCGTGATCTCCTCGGCCGGGCGGGCCAGCCAGTAGCCGCCCTCCGGCCCGCGCAGGCTGTGGATGAGCCCGGCCCGGCGGAGCTGGAGCAGGATGTTGTCGAGGAAACGGCGGGGGATGTTCTGGGCCGTGGCGATCCGCTCGGCCGGCACCGGCCCCGGCGGTGCGGCGGCCAGCTCGCTGACCGCCCGCAGCGCGTAGTCGGTTCGCGCGGAGATCCGCATCACGCCTGGTCGAGACCCCAGCGGCGGCGCAGCGCCCCGTCGGCGGCCTCGAAGAGCAGGTCGATGACGATGCCGATGGCCAGGATCACGATCATCGTGCCGATCAGGCCGGGCGAGTCGGACACCTCGCGGGCGTAGGCGAGCTGCTCGCCCAGCGACGACTGGTACGCGATGATCACCAGCAGCTCGCCCGCCATGAGCGAGCGCCACGCGAAGGCCCACCCCTGCTTCAGCCCCGCCAGGAACGACGGCAGCGACGCCGGCAGGATGACGTGCCGGTAGAGGCTCAGCCGCCGGAACCCGAGCACGTGCCCGGCCCGCAGCAGCAGCGGCGGCGTGTAGTCCACGCCGGTGATCAGCCCGTTGGCGATGGACGGCGCCGCCCCCAGGATCACCACGAACGTGATCGCGCTCTCGGTCAGCCCGAACAGCAGGATCGCGAACGGGAACCAGGCGATCGACGGCATCGTCTGCAGCCCGGTGATGAGCGCCCCGAACGCCGCCCGCAGCACCTTCACCCGCGACACGGCCGCCCCGATCACCAGCCCGACCAGCACCGCCAGCGCGAACCCGGTGAACGCCCGCCGCATGGTGGTGGCGACGGCGTGGTAGAAGTCGGCCTCGCCGAACCGCTCCCACATGGCGCGGAACGTCTCGACGGGCCCGGCGAAGACGTACTCGGGCCAGCGCCCGCTCATGACCACGAGCTGCCAGGCCACCAGCACCAGCGCGACGGCCGTCAGCATCGGCCAGATCCGCGCCCACGCCCGCGCCGCGAACCCGGCCCGCCGCTCGCCGCCCAGCTCCAGCGCGTCCAGCCCGGCGAGCCGCTGGGCGTGCGTGGTGTCAACGGCCATGCCGCGCGACCTCCTCCTTCAGCCGATCGGTGATCTTCCCGGCGAGCGTGGCGACCTCGGCGGAGTCGGTCCTGCGCGGCCGCGCCAGCTCGACGGGGAACTCCTCGACGACCCGCCCGGGCCGGCTGCTCAGCAGCACGACCCGGTCGCCGAGCCGGACCGCCTCGCGCACGTTGTGGGTGACGAACAGCACCGACAGCGACCGCTCCCGCCAGATCCGCTCCAGCTCGTCGTGGAGCAGGTCGCGGGTCATCGCGTCGAGCGCGCCGAACGGCTCGTCCATGAGCAGCACCGCCGAGCCCTCCGCGGAGGACGAGGACTGCGCCAGCGCGCGGGCCAGCGCCACCCGCTGCCGCATGCCGCCCGACAGCTCGTGCGGGCGCTTGCGGCCGAACCCGCCGAGGTGCACCAGCTCCAGGAACTCCGCCGCCCTGGCCCGGCGCTCGGCCTTGGGCACGCCGTCGGCGCGGAAGGCCAGCTCGACGTTGGCCGCGACGGTCAGCCACGGGAACAGCGCCGGGTCCTGGAACATCATGGCGACCTTGTGCCCGTTGGTGGAGATCTGCCCGGCGCTCGGCCGGTCGAGCCCGGCGACCAGCGAGAGCAGCGTGCTCTTGCCGCAGCCGGAGGCGCCGAGCAGGCAGACGAACTCGCCGGGCGCGACCTGGAGCGACACCTGGTCGAGGGCGAGCAGCGCGTTCCTGCCGTGGCCGTAGGTCTTGGAGACGGTCTCCAGGCGGACCGCCGTCCCGCTGTCGATCTGCGTGGTGGTCATGTCGGCTCGCTCACTTGTCCGAGACGGCCTGCTGGCCGCCGGCGGCCAGGACCTCGTTGAGCGGCTTCAGGTCGTAGATGCCGTTGAGGTCCACCGGTTCGAGCAGCCCGACCTCCTCGGCGTGCTGCGCGCTGGCGGTGAGGGAGGAGGCGATCGGGTCGTTGGTGAAGGTGATGTTCTTGAAGGCGCTCTTCAGCACCTCGGGCTTGAGCGGCTTCTGGGTCAGCTTCTGGATCGCGGCGTTGGCGGTCTGCGCGGCGCCCTCGGGGTCGTCGTTGATGAGCTTGTTGGCCTCGACGTGTGCCTGGAGCAGCTTCTTGACCAGGTCGGGGTGGGCCTTGGCCCAGTCCTGGCGGACGATCAGGTGCGTGATCACGAACTGCTTGTTCGGCCACAGGTCCCGCTCGTCCTGGAGCACCTTGCCGCCGCTCTCCAGGACCAGGCGGCTGGCGAACGGCTCGGGCACCCAGGCGCCGTCGATGTCGCCGGTGGCGAAGGTCTGCAGGGTCTGGGCGTTCTCCTGCGGCACGATGTGCACGTCGCCGCCGCCCTTGGTGTCGGTCTTGAACCCCTTGCTGCGCAGCCAGTAGCGCAGGGCGACGTCCTGGGTGTTGCCGAGCTGCGGGGTGGCGATCTTCTTGCCCTTGAGGTCCTCGACCGTCTTGATCTCCGGCTTGACGACCAGCGAGACGCCGCCGGACGCCGCGCCCGCGATGATCTTGATGGCCTTGCCCTTGGACTTCTGCCAGGCGTTGATGGCCGGGTTCGGGCCGATGTACGTGGCGTCGATGGCGCCGGAGAACAGCGCCTCGATCGCGGCGGGGCCGGCGTTGAACGTGCTGGTCTTGACCGGGACGCCGAGGTCCTTCTGGTAGAGGCCCTTCTCGACGCCCACCAGAGCGGTGGCGTGCGTGATGTTCGGGAAGAAGCCGAGGCGCACCTCGGTGGCGGCCGTGCCCCCGCCGCTGCCCCCCTCGCCCGAGGCGGTGTCGCCACCGCAGGCCGCCGTCCCTGCGGTGAGTGCCATCAGTGCCAGCGTGGCCAGCACCCTGCGAGCGTTCATGCCACCCTCTATTCCTACTTATTTAGTCGGCTATGTGTACATCAAAGAGCACCCTTCCCGATACGTCAAGTAGGGATAAAGGACTTACCGGCAGGTAGCGTCGAGACTGACCGGAGCCTCCGGGCTCTGCCGGGGCGCCGCGTCCCTGGCCGTCCGCGCGGGGCGGTGCTCGCGCAGGGCGTCGGCCACCTTGCGGCGGATCAGCGACCAGTCCGGGTACACCGTGCTGATCAGCGGCGGGACGAAGCTGAGGCTGTGGATCCTGGTGCCCTTCACCTTCTGCGACAGCTCCACGAGGGCCGGCAGGAGGTCCTGCGGCAGGTCGGTGGAGATCGCCCGCTTGGTGGCGGCGGCCAGGCGCTCGAAGCTGTTGAGCACGGTCATCGGGTCGGCCTGCTTGGCCACCGCGTTGAGCAGGCACTTCTGGCGGCCCATGCGGACGTAGTCGTCGCTGTCGGTGCGCGAGCGGCCGAACCACAACGCCTGCTGGCCGCTCAGCCTGCGGGTGCCGGCGGGCAGCAGGCCCTCGCGGTAGCGGCCGTACACGATGGGCTGCTTGATGGTGACCTCGACGCCGCCGACCGCGTCGATGATCTCGGCGAAGCCCTTCATGTCCACCATCGCGTAGTAGCTCACCGGCAGGCCGAGGATGTCGCCGACGGTCTGCTTGAGCAGGGCGGGGCCGCGCTTGCCGCGCGGGAGGCCGGGGGTCAGGTCCGGATGGTCTTCGGCGTACTGGAAGACCTCGTTGAGCAGGCCCGGGGTGCTCGGCCCCGCGCCGGTGAAGCCGTAGGGGAAGCGGGACCGCGCCGGACCCTCGGGCAGGCGTACCCGCTGGAGGTTGCGCGGCAGGCCGAACAGCGTGGTCTCGCCGGTCCGGACGTCCACGCTGGCCACGGTCATGCTGTCGGTACGCACGCCGGGCCTGCCGGGCGCGGCGTCCGCGCCGAGCAGCAGGAAGTTGACCCGCTCCGCGCCGTTCCACGGGTCCTGGGCCATGATCGGGGTGTTGCCGGCGGCCGGGAACAGGGTGTCCACGACGTCGCGCGAGACGTTGGCGAGGCGGGCGGCGTAGACGGCCGGCCCGAGGACGAGCGCGCACAGGGCGATGGCCAGCGCCGTGGTGATCCCGCGGCCGACGACGTCCGCCCGCGGCGGGCGGACCAGCAGGAACGACCGGACGATCACGCCCGTCCAGGCCAGCGCGACCACCACCAGGCCGACGGTGAGCCAGATCAGCCAGCGGGGCTGCACGGCGAGCGAGAGCAGGCGGGTGCTGAACGCGGTGACGACGGTGAGCACCGCGGCCAGCATGAGGATGTACGCCGCCATGAGCGCGAGCCCGGCCCTGCGCCGCTCGACGGCCAGGTGCGCCACGCCCCACAACACGGCCGAGGCCAGCGTCAGGGCGATGCTGGCACCCAGGCCGAAACGTCGCTGTTCATCCATCCACGTCACCCTAGTAATTGGGATGTGGGTGATTACCGGTGTGAAGGGGAAGAGTTCCGTCAAGTCACCGTCAAATCACCATCTTGCGATATAACGTGAGTGTGAGCAAGCGACACGGCAGCTACGGATTCGACGCGCCCGGAGCCCTGATCGGCCTGCTCCTGGGCGCGATCGCGCTGATGGCACTGGCGGCGGTCTCGTTCGCCCTCGACATCGTGGCGGCGGGCATGGCCTTCCTCGCCGGCGCCCTCTACACGCTGGCCAGCGCGGCCAGCTACCTCTACACGACCCGGCGCGGCAAGTTCGCGGTCTGGGCCGAGGAGCTGCGGCGGCTCGGCGGCGACGAGCGCCTGCTCGACCTCGGCTGCGGGCGCGGCGCGGTGCTGCTCATGGCCGCCGAGCGGCTGCCCAGGGGCCGGGCCACCGGCATCGACCTGTGGCGCTCGAAGGACCAGTCGGGCAACGACGAGGCCACCGCGCGGGCCAACGCCGAGGCCGAGGGCGTCTCCGAGCGCGTGGAGCTGGTCACCGGCGACCTGCGCGACCTGCCCTTCGGCGAAGCGGCGTTCGACGTGGTCGTCTCCAGCCTCGCCGTCCACAACATCCCCGACGCCGAGGGCCGGGCCCAGGCCGTGCGCGAGGCGCACCGGGTGCTGCGGCCCGGCGGGCTGCTGCTGATCGCCGACTTCCAGCACACGCCCGCGTACGAGGAGACCTTACGCGGGCTCGGCGTCGTGGACGTGCGCCGCCGCGACGCCGGATGGCGGTTCTGGTACGGCGGCCCGTGGTTCGCCACGACCCTGCTGGAGGCCAGGAAACCGGCCTAGAACGGGTTTTCACGGGTATCGAGATGCTCTTATGAGCGACGTGGAAACCGGCACCGTCACCACCAAGGTGCCCGCGCGGCTGGACCGGCTGCCCTGGTCCCGCTGGCATTGGATGATCGTCATTGGGCTCGGCACCGTCTGGATCCTCGACGGGCTTGAGGTCACCATCGTCGGCAACCTGTCCGCCCAGCTCGCCAAGCCGGGCAGCGGGCTCGACATCACGCAGGCCCAGGTCGCGGGCCTGGCCGCCGCGCTCTACGTCGCGGGGGCCTGCTCGGGGGCGCTGTTCTTCGGCTGGCTGACCGACCGGTTCGGCCGCAAGAAGCTGTTCCTCATCACGCTGCTGGTCTACCTGGCGGCGACGCTGATGACGGCGTTCTCGTTCAGCGCCTGGTGGTTCTTCCTGTTCAGGTTCATGACCGGGTTCGGCATCGGCGGCGAGTACGCGGCCATCAACTCCGCCATCGACGAGCTGATCCCGAGCAAGCACCGGGGCCGCATCGACATCATCATCAACGGCAGCTACTGGCTCGGCGCGGCGGGCGGCGCGCTGCTGACCGTGCCGCTGCTCAACGACCTGCCGGTCGCCATCGGCTGGCGCGTGGCGTTCGGGCTGGGCGTGGTGCTGGGCCTGGCCATCCTGCTCGTCCGGCGGCACGTGCCGGAGAGCCCGCGCTGGTTGTTCATCCACGGCCGCGGCCAGGAGGCCGAGGAGATCGTGGACGACGTCGAGCGCCAGATCGGCGGGAACCTGCCCGAGCCCGAGCGCTCGATGACCATCCACCAGCGCAAGTCGATCGGGTTCCTGCGCATCGCGCACACGATGGTCGCGCTCTACCCCAAGCGCACCGTGCTGGGCCTGTCGCTCTTCATCGGGCAGGCGTTCCTCTACAACGCCATCACGTTCGGGTACGCGCAGATCCTGTCCACGTTCTACAAGATCGACACGCACACGGGCTACTACTTCGCGGTCATCGCCGTCGGCAACTTCCTCGGCCCGCTGCTGCTCGGCCACCTCTTCGACACCGTCGGCCGGGTCCCGATGATCTCGGCCACCTACATCGGGTCGGGCGTGCTGCTGCTCGGCACCGCGTGGTTGTTCAACCAGGGCGTGCTGAGCGCGGTGACGCTGACCGCGTGCTGGTGCGTGGTGCTCTTCGTGGCCTCGGCGGGGGCCAGCTCGGCGTACCTGACCGTCAGCGAGATCTTCCCGATGGAGACCCGGGCCATGGCCATCGCGTTCTTCTTCGCGATCGGCACGGCCGCCGGCGGCATCGCCGGCCCGCTGGTGTTCTCCTCGCTGGTGGAGAGCGGGGTGCCGGGCGACACCGCGCTCGCGTTCACCATCGGCGGGCTGGTGATGATCGCCGGCGGCCTGGTCGAGCTCTTCCTCGGCGTCAAGGCCGAGCGGAAGGGGTTGGAGGATATCGCCGCGCCGCTGTCCGCCGCCGAGGCTCGGGCCGCATGACCGCCAGCACCTGGGTGCTGTCGGCCAGGTAGAGGTGGGGCACGTCCACGAACACCCGCATCGGGCCGCGTTCCAGGCGCAGCGTGCGCGCCATGCGCGCGTGCACGTCGGCGAGCGGCACGTAGTTGAGGTAGCTGGTGTAGGCGTTCTGGGAGCGGAAGGACGCGGTCATGACGAGCGCGTCCTGCCGGATCCGGAACGCCAGCCCCACCAGGCACGGCACCGCGTCGTACGCCTCGCCGGGCTCGGTGAGCGAGATCCACGCGCTCTTGCTGTACGGCTTCAGCCGTAACAGGTCGGCCGCCCACCGGAGCTGGCCCTTGATGCGCGCTCCGTAGCTGTACTTGAACGGCGGCACCACCGCCTCCTCGCTGAACTTCCTGGTGTACAACGCGAGCCGTTGCGGGTCGCCGTGCCGTTCGAGGATCGGGTCGTCTCGGCTGACCCGAGCGATCTCGAACAGGACGGCCGGCCCCTCGATGACGGGGCCGCGGTCGTCGAGGGCGAGCGTCCCCGCCGACCACACGTGGCGCATCAACGAGATCCACGCCTCCCCACACGACGCCCATTGAGCCGGGCCGGGCATTCAGGTCTCCAGATTCGGGAATTCGTACGGATTGTGCGGGAGCCGGCGGCGCCTGCTCACGTTGCAGCGCACGTAGTACACCGCGTAGTGAACCAGCGTCACCAGCAGGATGCCGGTCATGAGCGAGGGCAGACCGGGCTCCTGCCCGGTCAGTCCGGTCATGCCGACGGTCAGGTAGGTGCTGTTGACCAGGGCGAGCATCATGACGTTGATACCCGGCCAGGCGAGCGGGGCGTACGTCTCGGGGAAGCGCGGGTCGATCGGCAGGTTCGGGCTCCAGTCGAGGTCCTTGACCAGTCGCGTGGTGTAGAGGAGCCGGAAGTTGTTGATCGCCCGCGCGGTCCTGGCGTGCGCGTTGACCGCCTCGATGAGGCGCAGGAACGGCAGCACGCTGAGCAGCCCGAACGCGACGACCAGGGCGAACAGGTACCACGGCACCCGGTGCCACTGCGTCAGGCTCTGCGGGTCGACCACCTTCGCGCTGGCCAGGGCGATGGCCGCGAGGAACGGGCCGGACAGCAGGCTCAGCGCGAGCCTCGTCATCTTCAGCCGCTCCTCCTTGGCGGCCAGGTGTACCGCGTAGATACCGGTGAAGTCCACCGCGGCCAGCTGGAGGAACTGGCCCGGGGCCCAGTCGTCGCGCTGGGGGGTCTTCCGCATGGGCGTGCTCCCGGAGATGTGTATCTCCAGTATGAGCGCATTTTCCGAGAATAGGCCATGATTCCTACCATTTGTTCCAACAAATCTCGACTCCTGGCGGTCAAGAGCCGGGCGCCGGGAAATGGCAGGAAAAGCAGGGTCAACCGGTGGTGGCGGGAAGGGTGAGGCGAGCCACGCGGTCGATGTAGGCGGCCGGGAGGGCGCGCAGGAGAGAGGCCATCTCCGGGTCGCGGAGGGCGGGCAGCGCCGCCGCGGCGTCCGCCGCCAGATCCCGGCAGTAGGCGAGGGTGATCTCCGCCATGCGGCCGGCCCGTAGCCGGCTCAGCACCTCCTCCGCGGTGTCCGGCCGGCCGAGCAGGTCCCGCACGTCCACGTCGGCCAGCAGCAGCGGCAGGCTGTAGACGCCCTGCCGCAGGTCGTTGCCGGCCGGCTTGCCGAGCTGCGCGCTCGTCGCCGTCAGGTCCAGCAGGTCGTCGAGGATCTGGAAGACCAGCCCGAACTTCTCCCCGTACGCCGCCAGCCGCGCCCGCTCCTCCTGCGGCGCCCGCGCGCAGATCGCCGCCACCAGGCACCCGGCGCGGAACAGCGCGGCCGTCTTGGCGGTGATCGAGCGCAGGGCGCTGTCCACGGTCCTGCCCGGGTCGAACAGCTCGCTCGCCTCCAGGAACTGTCCCTCGGCCAGCTCCACCACCGTCGCCGCCAGCACCTCCGCGACCGGCCGCGACACCGACGTCAGCGCCGCCAGGCCCGCCCTGGCCACCATGAAGTCGCCGATGACCAGCGCCTTGCCCGCGCCCAGCTCGGCGTTGAGCGTGCGCCGGCCGCGCCGCTCGCTCGCCCGGTCCATGAGGTCGTCGTGGACGAGCGAGCCGGCGTGGACGAGCTCGACGCAGGCCGCCGCGGTGATCACCCGCCGGTCGGGCGGCCGGCCGAGCGCGATCGAGGTGGCCAGCGTCAGGGCCGGGCGCAGCCGCTTGCCGCCGGCCGCGACCACGTGCCCGGCCCCGGCGTTGATGCCGGGCAGCGTGGAGGACCCGCTCAGGCGGCGCATCCTGGTCTCGACCCGGCGCAGGCCGGCGGCGACGGCGGGATCGGCGAGAAGTTCGTCCATGCGCTCCAGCCTGCTGCCGGGGCGCTGTGCGGCGGCTGAGAGACGCTGAGGGCCCTCTCAGCCCGTTCCGGCGGGCCCGTGCGATGCTGGCGGCGTGACCGAATCGTCGGGCAAGGTCCTTTACGTCATCGTGTGCGGCGCTTTCGCGGCCCCGGGCGTCGGCCGCCTCGTCACCGGAGCCCAGGATCTCGGCTGGGTCGTGCAGGTCGTGGCCACGCCGCCGGCGCTGGACTTCATCGACGTGCCGGCCCTGGAAGAGCTGACCGGGCGGCCGGTCCGCAGCCGCTACCGCAAGCCGTCCGAGCCGAAGCCGCCGCGGGCGGACGCGATGGTCGTGGCGCCGGCGACGTACAACACGGTCAACAAGTTCGCGCGGGGCATCGCGGACACCTACGCGCTGGGGGTGCTGGCCGAGGCGCCGGGCCTCGGGATCCCCGTCGTGGTGCTGCCCTTCGTCAACGTCGCGCTGGCCGCCCGGCTCCCGTACCGTGAGGCCGTCGCGGGCCTGCGCGCGGACGGCGTGCGCGTCCTGCCCCCGGCCGCCGACGACGACCCGGACCCGTGGAGCCGGGCCCTGTCGGAGCTCGGTGCTCCCGGGCGGCAGGACAGGGGGGATCACCGAGTCTGAGGAGGACGGCATGGGCATGGACATGGCGGAGCGGGTCGAGGCGGTGCTGCGGGACGGCGGGGCACCCGGGTTCCACGGGCTGGTGGTGAGGCGGGGCGGGCAGGTCGTGCTGGAGCGGTACGGTGCCGGGGCGGACTTCCGGTTAGGGGAGCCGCTGGGGCACGTCACGTTCGACCGCGACACCCTGCACGACCTGCGGTCGGTCAGCAAGAGCGTGGTGGCGCTGCTGTACGGCATCGCGCTCGGCGACGGCCTGGTGCCGGAGCCCGGCGCCGGGCTGATGGCGCAGTTCCCGGAGTACCCGGACCTGGCGGAGGACCCGGGGAAGGCCCACCTCACCATCGAGCACGCCCTGACCATGACCCTCGGCCTCGACTGGAACGAGGACGCCCCCTACACCAGCCCCGCCAACAGCGAGATCGCCATGGAGCTGGCCCCCGACCGCTACCGGTACGTGCTGGAGCGGCCGGTCGCCGAGGAGGCGGGCAAGCGCTGGCGCTACTGCGGCGGCGCGACCGCCCTGCTCGGCGGCGTCATCGCCAAGGGGACGGGACGGCCGCTGGAGCGCTACGCCGCCGAGGCGCTGTTCGGGCCGCTCGGCATCACGGACTTCGCGTGGACGCGCGGCCCCGACGGGATCGCCTCGGCCGCCGCCGGGCTGCGGCTGCGGCCGGTGGACCTGGCCGCCGTCGGGCAGCTCGTGCTCGACGGCGGGCGGGGGATCGTCCCGGAGGTCTGGCTGGAGAAGGCGCTGCGCTCGCGGGTGCCGATCGACGGCCCCTTCACCTACGGCTACCACTGGTACGTCCTCGCCGAGGAGCGCCGCCGCGTCCAGGCCGCGGGCAACGGAGGGCAGCTGCTGGTCGTGGTGCCGGACGAGGAGCTGGTGGTGGCGGTGACCGCCGGCGAGTACGACCGGGACACCGGCGGCTCCAGGGCCGTGCTGGAGACCGTGCTGGAGGCCGTGCTGGAAGGCTAGGGCACGAGCAGGACGCGGCCGGTGACCGCCCGGCCCTCCAGCAGGCGGTGGGCCTCGGCGGCCTCCTCCAGCGGCAGCGTGCGGTCCACGAACGCCCGGGTGCGCCCCGACGCCAGCCGTTCCAGCACCTCCGGGTAGTGCGTCCCGAACACCTGGCCGGCCCAGCCGGGCCCGCCGCAGCCGACGAGCGTCACGCCGCGCTGCACCAGGTCGGCGGCCGTGACGGCGGCGGGCTCGCCGCTCAGCAGGCCGTAGTGGAGCATGCGGCCCGAGCCGGGCGTCAGGTGGTCGAGCACCTGGCGGGCCGCCGGGCCGCCGATGGCCTCGAAGGCGACGTCCACGTCGTCGGGCAGCCCGGCGGGCCACTCCGGCGAGCCGTGGTCGAGGACGAGGTCGGCGCCCAGCTCGGCGGCGCGCTCCCGCTTGGCGGCGGAGCCGGCGGTGGCGATCACCCGGGCCGCGCCGAACTCCTTCGCGTGCCGGACGAGCTGGGTGCCCACCGAGCTGGTCGCGGCCTCCACCAGCACGCTCTCGCCGCCCCGCAGCGCGGCGCGGTGGAGCAGGGCCAGGGCGAGCGCGCCCGGCGCGGCCGCGGCGAGCGCGTCCAGCGGGTTCAGGCCGTCGGGGACGGGGCAGGTCATCGCGGCGGGCATCAGGACGTACTCGGCGTAGGAGCCCACCCCGCCGGTCACCCCGACCCGCGTGGTGCCCAGCAGCGCCCCGTCCACACCCTCGCCCGTCCCCACCACCTCGCCGACGGCCTCCGCGCCGATCACGGCGGGCAGGGTCAGCGGGAACGGCAGCGTGCCGGCCCGGATCTGGGTCTCCGCGTAGCTGACGCCGGCGGCGGCGGCGCGGATGAGGAGCTGGCCGGGGCCGGGTGACGGGCGGGGCACGTCCTGGAGCTCAAGCCGCTCCGGGCCGCCGGTCTCGGTCAGGACGACAGCGCGCATGGTTTCCCCTTCTGGAGGTCTGGAAGATAACTGGACCTATGGTTCAGTTAATATATGGACCACTGGTCAAGTTTGTCCATGCGAAAGAATGACCGGATGGAGGAACGGCGGGAGCGGGCCGACGCCGCGCGCAACAGGCAGGCGATCCTGCGGGCGGCCGAGGAGCTGCTGCGGCGGTACCCGCCCGAGCAGGTCTCCGTCGAGCGGGTGGCCGCCGCGGCGGGTGTGGGCAAGGGGACGGTCTTCCACCGCTTCGGCAGCCGCGCCGGGCTCGTGCGGGAGCTGATGAACGAGCGGGCGCGGGAGCTGGAGCGGGCCGTCGCCGAGGGGCCGCCGCCGCTCGGGCCGGGGGCGCCGCCGGCCGAGCGGCTGGTCGCGTTCTTCGCCGAGGTGGCGGCGCTGGCGGCGCGCAACGGCAACCTCCTCGCGGCGCACGAGCACGCCGTGCTCACCAGCAGGAGCGCGGGCGAGCAGCCCAGGGAGGCCCATCCGACCTACGTGTCCTGGCACCGGCACGTGACGGGGCTGATCGCTGAGGGGCGGCCCGACGTGGACGCCGACCAGATCGCGCACATGTTGCTCGGCGTGCTGCACATGGAGCCGGTCGCGAGCCGGCTGCGGGCGGGCGAGCACGAACGGCTCGCGGCGAGCTACGCCGACCTGGTACGCGGCCTGATGGCCGGCTCAGGGAGCTGACCGGGGCAGGGGTCAGGATCGCGGGGGCCGGGATCAGGCGTCCGGACCGCGCCGGCTCAGCGAGCCGGAGGCAGGCGTCCGGACCGCGCCGGCTCAGGGAGCCGGGAGCAGGTGGCCGGACCGCGCCGGCTCAGGGAGCCGGGGGCAGGCGTCCGGACGCGGTGCGGAAGGCGGTGACCGCCGCGCGGATCGCCGGGTGGCCGCCGTACCCCTTGCGGAAGGCCGCGAGCGTGCGGCGGCCCAGCGGCAGGCGGGTGAGCGTGACCCCGGCCGGCGGCGCGGTCGCGGCCAGGTGCGGGACGAGCGCCACGCCCAGCCCGGCCGCCGCGAGGGCCAGCACGGCGTCGAAGTCGTCCACGTGGTGCCGCACCCGCGGCTCGAACCCGGCCGCCTGGCACGCCCGGATCGCCATCGCGTGGCAGAGCGTGCCGGGCCTGTTGGTGATCCACGCCTGGTCGCGGGCCGCGGCGAGCGAGGGGTGGTTCGTCAGGTACATGGGCTCGCCGAACAACGGCTCGGTGTCGACGGAGCCGTCGGTGACGGGCGGGACGAAGTCGTACTCGTGGACGAGCGCCACGTCCAGCTCGCCGGCCCGCAGCGCGGCCGAGACGTCGGCGGGGTCGATCTCGGCCACCCTCGGCTCCAGCCCGGGATGCGCGGCGGCGAGGGCGGCCAGCGCGGGCGGCAGCAGGACGCGGGCGGCGGTCGGGAACGCGCCGATCCGCAGCGCGCCGGACGGGCCGCCCCGGACGGCGGCGAGCGCGGCCGAGGCGCGGTCGAGCTGTTCGAGCACGGCCTGCGCGTGCTCGACGAGCAGGTGACCGGCCGGGGTGAGCGTCACCCCGCGCCCCGTGCGCTCCAGCAGCGGCACGCCGGCCTCCCGCTCCAGCGCGCTGAGCTGCTGGGAGACCGCCGACGGCGTGAACGTGACCGCCTGCGCGACCGCGGCGATCGTGCCGCGCCGGGCCAGCTCGCGGAGCAGGAGCAGCTTGCGGGGATCGAGCATAAGATCAGCTTACGCTCGGCGACACGAATCCGAACTGGACCTTAGGGTGGATCCGGGTCAGGCTCGGAGCATGCTGAGAGGAATTCACGTGCCGCTGGTCACCCCGTTCACGCCGGAGGGGGAGGTGGCCGCCGACGCCGTCGAGAAGCTCGCCGGCCAGGTCCTCGACGAGGGGGCGGCCGGGCTGGTCGCGCTGGGCACCACCGGCGAGGTGGCCGCGCTCGACCCGGAGGAGCGGGCCCTGGTGGTCGAGACCTGCGCCCGGGTCTGCGCGCGGCGCGGGGCGCTGCTCACGGTGGGGGTGAGCGGGAGCGACACGCGCTCGACCGCCCGGGAGCTGCACCGCCTGCCGAGCGGGGTGGGGGCGGCGCTGGTGACCGTCCCGTCCTTCCTGCGGCCGGGCGAGCGCGGGGTCGTCGCGCACGTCGAGGCGCTGGCCGAGCGGACGCCGGTGCCGCTGGTGATCTACCACATCCCGTACCGGACCGGGCAGCCGGTGAGCGCGGCGACGCTGCGGCGGCTGGGGGAGCACCCGATGGTCGCCGGGGTGAAGTACGCGGCGGGCGGCCTCGACCAGGACGCGATCGACCTGCTCCGGGAGCCGCCCGAGGGCTTCGCGGTGCTCGGCGGGGACGACCTGTTCATCTCGCCGCTGCTGGCGCTGGGCGCGGCCGGCGGCGTCCTGGCCTCGGCGCACCTGCGCACGCGCGAGTTCGTGGCGCTGGCCGACGCCTGGCGGGCCGGGGACGCGGCCCGCGCCAGGCCGCTCGGGCACCGGCTGGCCGGCCTGTCGGCCGCGCTGTTCGCCGAGCCCAACCCCGCCGTGCTCAAGGGCGTCCTGCACGCCCGGGGTCTCGTCCCGACCCCGGACGTGCGGCTGCCGCTGCTGCCCGCGAGCCCCGAGGCGGTGGCCCGGGCGGTCGCGCTCAGCGCTCCCTGATGGCCGTGCCGACCTCGCCCACCCGATCCGCCAGCAGCCCGATCGCGCCGACGGCCCGGGTCACCGGGTCGTCCCCCGCGCCGCCGAGCGCCTTGGCCCTGAGGTAGGCGCTCTTGACCTCCGCCCAGCGCGCGGCCTGCGCGGGCGTGAGCCGGCCGCGCAGCTCGGCCAGCTTGAGCAGGTTGGCCTCGGCGTCGGTGGTCAGCGTCTGGGCCTCGCCCAGGTAGTGGTCGTCGATCACCGCCTCCAGCTCGTCGGCGTTCATCGCGGGCACGATCCGCTCGGCCAGCTTGTTCATGTTCCGGTACGAGCCCTGCAGGCGGTACGGCGGCTCGGTCCTGGCCGCGTCCGCCTGGGCCGCCGAGGCGATGTACGCCCGGTTGACGGCCAGCACGACCTCCCGCACCCGTACCAGCTTGGCCAGCACGGCGAGGATCTGCTCCAGCTCCGGCCCGGTGTAGGGGTGCCTGAGCCGGTCGGCGCGGGCGGCCGGATCGCCCTCGGCCAGGCGGACCAGCAGCTCGACGTCCGACCGGTCGCGGCCGGCCAGCGGGGCCAGGACCGGGTTGGAGGTGAGGGCGTTGTCCACGTAGCTGAGCGCGAACAGCTCGTCCCTGCCGGACAGGACGTCGCCCAGGTTCCACACGTCGGCCCGGTTGGCCAGCATGTCCGGGATGCGGAAGCGGCCGCCGGACTCGGTGTACGGGTTGCCCGCCATGCACACCGCGAACCGCTTGCCGCGCAGGTCGTAGGTGCGGGCACGGCCGTTCCACACGCCCTCGATACGGCGCTGGGCGTCGCACAGCGAGATGAACTTCTGCAGCAGCTCCGGCGAGGTGTGCTGGATGTCGTCCAGGTAGAGCAGCGTGTTGTTGCCCGCCTCCAGCGCGAAGGAGATCTTCTCCACCTCCTGCCTGGCCGTCGCGTCGGGGGCGTCCGCCGGGTCCAGCGAGGTGACCTGGTGGCCCAGGGCGGGGCCGTTCACCTTGACGAGGACCAGGCCGAGGCGGCCGGCGACGTACTCCATCAGGGTCGTCTTGCCGTAGCCGGGCGGCGAGATGAGCAGCAGCAGGCCCATCTGGTCGGTACGCCGGTCCGCGCCCGCCGCGCCGAGCTGCTTGGCCAGGTTGTCGCCGATCAGCGGCAGGTAGACCTCGTCGAGCAGGCGGTTGCGGACGAAGGCGCTCATGACCTTGGGCCGGTACTCGTCCAGGCGCAGGCGGGCGCGCTCGGCCGCCACCAGCTCGGTGCGGCGGCGCTGGTAGGCGCGGTAGGCGGGGACCCGCTCGGCGCGGAAGCGGCGGGTGCGGAGCAGGAACTCGTCCAGGCGCAGGTGCAGCTCGCGGTCCTTGATCCGGGGGTGGGAGCCCAGCAGGCCGGTCACCGTCGCGGTGGTGGCGGCGCCGGAGTCGTGGCGGGGCAGGTCGCCGCAGAGCAGCAGGGCGACGGCCTCGGCCGTCTCCGGTCCCTGGTGGTAGGCGCTCAGCCACGCCTGGGCGAGCTGCACGCGCTCCGGGAGCGGCAGCGCCCGCAGCTCCTCCTCCAGCTCCCGCGTGCGTTCCGGCCCGAGGCCGGCCCGGAAGCCGTCGAGGACGTCCCTGGCCGCCCTGCTGGTCACGAAGCCCTCGGGGCCGCCGCCCAGCTCCTCGGCCAGGTACTCGCCCGCGAGCCCGGCCGCCTCGCCCGCCGGCGCGCGCAGCCCGGACAGGAAGGCGGCGATCAGGTCGCCTAGCTCGGCGGCCAGCGCCTCCAGAGCGGGGGTGGGGCCGAACAGGGCGCGGGCGCGGGCCAGGGACCCGGCCCTGGTGGCGAGCGCGCTCCGCGCGGCCCCGTCCGTCCCGAAGGCCCAGAAGAGCTGGGCCAGGGCCCGCGCCTCGGGCGGGTGGCGCAGCAGGCCGGCGTCCTCGCGCAGGCGCACCAGCACCTCCAGGACGGCGGCCGCGTCGTGGTCGTGGACGCCGCGCTCGTAGCCCTCGTCGTAGCGGGAGGCGGCGGCGGCCCGTACCAGCTCGGCCAGTTCGGCCGGCCCGGTGCCTGGCCCGACCTCCGGCAGGAGGCAGGCGGCCAGGTGCTCGGCGCGGTAGACCTCCGCCGTCTCCGAGACCAGGAGCTGGTCCCAGAAGGGCCGGGTGTCGGCGAAGGAGCCGGGGACGGGGGAGCGGTAGTCGGTGCCGGTGACGGCGAAGTGCATCGTGCCGTCGTGCGGGACCAGCGTCAGGTCGATGGGTTGGGTGTTGACCGCGAAGCGGTGGTGGCCGAGGCGCAGCGTCCCGCCGCCGTCCGCGAACAGCTCCAGGCGGTCGCGCAGGGCTCGGGCCGCCTCCTGCCGGGCGGCCTTGACCCGGCCCTCCAGCTCCTCGGCCCGTACGGCGTCCCCCAGCGCCCGCAGCTCGGCGGCGGCCGAGCGCACCCTGCCCACCATCGGGTCGCTCGCGAAGTAGGTGTTGACCTCGTCGGCGGAGGCCGGCGCGGCCATCCGCCTGGCGATGGTGCCCAGCACCCGCTCGGCGGAGGAGAACAGCCGGTCCGCCCGCCGGGCCAGCTCGTCGAGCTGTGTCTGCTTACGTGCCGAGAACGCCTCGTAGACGTCGTCCCGCTTGGCGGCGAGCTGCGCGGCGAAGTCGTCGAACTCGCCGAAGCGCGACTCCAGCCGCTCCAGGTGCAGCATGAGCCGGCCGAGCTGCTCGTCGCATCCGGCCGGCGTGCCGGCCGTCGCCAGCGCCGCGGTGACGGCCTGCCCGAGCAGCGCGAACTCGGCGGCGAAGGCGGCCCGGCCCTCGGCGTCCAGCAGCTCGCGCCGCCGCCCGTCGAGCAGGGCCCGCGCCCGGTTCACCCCGGACAGGACCTCGGCGATGCGCCCCAGGATGGACGTGCGCGCGGTCGCGTCGGCGATGTCCAGCGAGCCGACGACCTCGGTCACCACCTCCAGCCCCTCGGCCTGCTCGGCCAGCCGCGCGGCGACCGGCGCGGCCTCGGCGACCGTGGCGATGGCGGCGGCGTCGGCGGCCAGCGACTCGACGGCGGCCTGGTAGGAGGCGAAGGCGTCCGCGCCGGACAGGAAGCCCACCGCGCGCCGCCCGGTCGCGGCCAGCTCGTCGGCGACGGCGGCCGACAGGGCGTCCAGCGCGGCCAGGTCGAGGTGCCGGACCTCGCGCAGCGTCACCAGGTGGCCCTGGGCCCGGCGCAGCGTGGCGAGCGTGCTCACCCAGGCGTCGGCGGTGCCGGGGCTGTCGCCGCGCGCCTGGCGCAGGAGGTGGGTGGTCTCCTCCGTGGCCCGCTCCAGGGTCTCGCGGGCCTGGCGGGTGAGCTGCTCGACGTGCTCGTACTCGTCGAGCACCTGCTCGGCGGTGCCCCGGACGTCGGCGAGCGGCCCGCGCAGGCCGTGCTCGCCGAGCCAGTGGTAGGAGTCGAAGGCCCGGTCGCAGGCGGCGATCAGCCCCTCGAACGTCCCGGCGGAGGGGGCCATCTCCTCGACCATCCTGGCCACGGACAGGCAGTCGGAGATGCCGCGCACCAGCTCGGCGTTGCCGATGCGCTCCAGGGGGCCGGTCCCGGCGGGCTGGGCGGCGGCGTGGGTGTCGGAGACGTACGGCGTCTGCCACACCTGCATCGGATGGACCCGGGTGGGCTCCTCGGAGGTGGCGCGGAAGACCACCATCGTGCCGTCGTCGAACAGCGAGTACCCGTGACAGACGAGGGGGGTGGCCACCTCCTTCCTGATCACGTTGTACGGCAGCAGCAGCGACCGCCCGTCGCCGCGCGCGTGGAAGACGTACAGGACGTCCTCGCCGTTGGGCGCCCGGACCACCCGCTCGAACTCCAGGTCGGCCACGTCCGTGTCGAACGTCTTGCTGACCCCGGTCGCCAGGCAGTAACCGCCGGGGAAGATCAGCCCCTGGTCCTCGGGCAGGCGCCGGCACGCCTGTCCGATGCCGTCGAGCCGGGTGACGGCCTTGGTGCGGGTGTTGAAGACCAGGTGCCGCCACTCGGTCTCCTTGTACGGCAGCACGCGCAGCAGGACGAGCGGCCCCACCCTGGCGTACTCGACGTCGGCGTCGGCCAGGCTCTGGAGCGGCTCGGCGACCGGCTCGCTGTAGACGCCGGCGCCGGTCTCGGTGTTGTCCTCGACCTTGACGGTCAGGTCGCCGCCGACCGTCTCGACGAAGACCTCGCCCTGGATGGAGATGTGGGGGTGTCGGCCCAGGACGTGGTCGTCGCGGGTGGCCGGCGTCCACTCGAAGTCGTGCGAGGGCGGGAAGACGTGGTCGCGCTCCCCCCTGTTGTCCAGATATTTCGGGACTCCGGCGGTGTCCACGGCCCAGCGCAGCACCCGCAGGTCGGCCGGGCCGGTCCTGAAGACGGCCAGCAGCTTGCCCTCCACCCGCCGGAGCCGCTGCAACCGGGTCTCCTTGTAGTACCGGTACAGCTCGGCGAAGTCCTTGCGGAAGGCCGGGTCGTCGAGCGCGTCCAGCCGGCCGGCCTCGAAGCGGAAGGCGTCGCCGTCCCGGACGAGGCGGTGCGCCGCGAACACGTCGGCCACGCTCGTCTCGGACCGCAGCCCGAGACGGACGTGGTAGCCGAGCACCATCACGCCGCCCAGGGAGACGATGTCCCTGGGGACGCAGTTGTTCTCGGTGCGGATGCGCTCGGTGCCCAGCAGGCGCAGCTCCGTGCCGCCGAAGACCTTCAGCCGCTCGCCGTTGAGCGCACCGGCCGCCGCCGCGAGGGCCTTGGCCTGGGCCTGGAGGCGGTTGCGCAGGACCTCGTACGTGCCCGCCTCCAGGCCCGCCTCCAGGCCCGCCGCCGGCCCGGTCGCGGCCGTGCCGGTGTCGGGCACGCTCACTTCGCCCCGGCCAGCGCGTGCACCGGCGAGTCGGCCACGCCGAGGCGGCGGGCCGTCTCCAGCAGCTCGCCCAGCGCGCCGACCTGCGGCCCGCCGTCCTGGATGAGCTTCATGAGCAGGGCGGAGACGGTGAGGTTCTTCAGGTCCTCGGTACGCACCCCGCCGACGATCCGCGCGAGGTCGGCCGCGATGCCGGCCTGCCCGTTGAGGTACGGCGCCGCCAGCGCCCCGGCGACCTGCGAGTGCTCCACGAACCCGTCCACGGCCTTGCCCACGGTGATCGAGCCGATGAGCTTGTCGAAGAACACCGTGTCCCCGCCGACGATGTCGATGTCGGCCTTGGCGAGCCCGGCGGCCAGCACGCTCGCCTGCGACTCGGCGACGGCCCTGGAGACGTCGATGTGCTTGAGCCGGATCTCCTTGTCGGCCTCCAGGCGCAGGCGGTACTCCTCGTGCGCCCGGCTCGCCTCGTCCAGCGCGGCCAGCGCGGCGGCCTTCTCGGTGAGTCCCTCGGCCTCGGCCTTCAGCTTCTCGCCCACCGCGGCGGCCTCGGCCAGCGCCATCGCCCTGGCGCCCTCGGCCTCGGCGGCCAGCTTGTCGCGCAGCGCGGCGGCCTCGGCGCGGCCGACCTTCTCGATGGCGTCGGCGTCGCGCTCCCTGACCTGCACCTGCGCCAGCCCGCTCGCCGCGGACTCGGCCTGGACGCCCTCGGCCAGCCGGACCTTGGCCCGCGCCTCCAGCTCCGCGGCCTGCTGCCGGGCCTCGGCCAGCACCAGCTCCTCGCGGGCCCTGAACTTCGAGGCGGCCTCGGCGGCCTCGGCCGCCTTGATGTCCTTGACCAGGTTCTCCTGGGCCTCGGCCTCGGCGGCGATGATGACCTGCTGGCGGGTGCGCTCGGCCTCCTCGACCACGCGCAGCCGCTTGATCGACTCCTCCTGCTCGGCCACGGTCCTGTCCACGGCGATGCGCTCGCGGATGACCTCGGCGATGGCCCGCTTCTCGGTCTCGACCTCCTTGTCCTTGGCGATGCGCGACAGCTCGGTCTCCCGCTCGCGGGCGATGACCTCCAGGACGCGGTCCTTCTCGATGCGCTCGCTCTCGATGGCGATCACCCGCTCGCGGTTCTTCTCGGCGACCGCGACCTCGCGGGCCAGGTTCTCGCGCTGCACGCCGAGGGACTCGTCGGCCTTGATGCCGGCGCTCTGGGCGCGCAGCCGCTCCTCGGCCTGGACGCGGGCGATCTCCGCCTCCTCGCGGGCCTTGACGGTCTCGATCTCGCGGCGCTGCTTCAGCTCGGCGTCGGCCTGGCGGCGCTGGAGTTCGAGGATGGCCTCGCGGGCGTCCACGTTCTGGCGGGTGATCTCCTTCTCCTCGCTGCGCTGGAACTCGTTCGTGCGGACGTGCTCGATGGCCGTCAGCTCGGTGATCTTGCGGATGCCCTGGGCGTCGAGGATGTTGTTCTTGTCGAGCTGGAGCAGGCTGGTCTGCTCCAGGTAGTCGATGGCGGCGTCCTCCAGGCTGTAGCCGTTGAGGTCGGTGCCGATGAGCCGGACGATCTCGTCGCGGAACTCGTCGCGCTTGGTGTAGAGGTCGACGAAGTCGAGGTGCTTGCCCGCGGTCTTCAGCGCCTCGGAGAACTTGGCGTTGAACAGCGACTGGAGCGTGGTCTCGTCGCTGGCGCGGGCGGTGCCGATGGCCTGGGCGACCTTGATGACGTCCTCGGCGGTCTTGTTCACCCGGACGAAAAAGGTGATCTTGATGTCCGCCCTGATGTTGTCCCGGCAGATCAGGCCCTCGCGGCCGGACCGTTCGATCTCGATGGTCTTGACCGAGATGTCCATGATCTCGGCCTTGTGGACGACGGGCAGGACGACGGCGCCGGTGAACGTCACGTCAACTTTGTTGACTTTCGAGACGATGAGCGCCTTGCCCTGCTCGACCTTCCTGAACAACCGGCCGATGACAATGGCCAGGCCGATGGCGACGATCAGGACGACCGCTAGAAAAACCCCGAAACCTGTCGAGATGACATCCATCAAAGCTCGCTTTCGTGAGGCATGACCCAGAAGAATTCGCCGTCTTTGTCGTATTCGAAGATGCGTGCTTTGTCGCCGCGGGACAGGCGGTCCCGGCCGGTCGTCCGCACCTGCACGAGCGCGGTGGAGCCGTCGGTGGCGGTGACCTCGGCCTGGCCGAAGTCGGGGGTCGCCGAGCCGGTGCGGATGACGCACGGCCGGCCGACGAGGTCGCCGCGCGAGTGCCGGTCCCCCTCGGGGAACAGCCTGCGCAGCGGCCCGACGAGGCCGCGCGTGACGAGCCAGGCGCCGCCCGCGGCGGCGAAGGGGACGGCGATCAGCGGGCCGCCGCTCACGACCTGGCCGCCGATCAGGCACAGCAGCCAGGCGAGCGCGACCAGCAGGGAGAGCGTGACGCCGGCCGGGACCCCCGCGAAGCCCAGCCAGGCGGCGTCGTCGTCCAGCTCCGCCACGCCGGTGATGACGACCAGCCAATAAGCGGCCACCACCACGAGCAGGAAACTGAAAACGACCGTCGGAAAACTCAACGCCATGCTGAAGAAGTCGGTCATCACGCCCCGTTGTGCCCATCCCCCGTGTCGATGTCCTGTCGGACTTTATAGAGATAAAGCCCGACTAAAGAGGAAAGTTCCCGTAATGGGAGAGAAAGAAGGGGGACTTGATGTCAACCTAGGTTGAGGTTGCAGGCTGGTCCCATGAGCGACGTGATGAGAGCGGCCGCGTTCGCCGAACCGGGCGGCCCCGAAGTGCTGAAGGTGATGGAGCTGCCGGCCCCGCAGGCGGGGCCGGGGCAGGTGAGGGTACGGGTGCGGGCGGCCGGGGTGCAGCCCTTCGACACGGCGGTACGGGCCGGCTGGCTGCCGCCGTACATGGGCGAGGTGGGCTTCCCGCGCATCCCGGGCAACGAGTTCGCCGGCGTGGTGGACCAGGTCGGCCCGGACGTGACAGGGGTGAGCGCCGGCGACGAGGTGCTGGGCTTCTCCCGGCTGTTCGCCTACGCCGAGTACGTCGTGGTGCCCGCGACGGACGTGGCCCCCAAGCCGCCCGGCGTGCCGTGGGAGGTGGCCGGCGGGCTGACCGCGGGCGTGCAGACCGCCGAGCTGGCCCTCGACGGGCTCGGCGTCAAGGCGGGCGAGACGCTGCTGGTCCACGGCGCCGCCGGATCCGTCGGAACCGCGGCCGTGCAGATCGCCCGGGCGCGCGGCGCGCGGGTGATCGGCACCGCCCGCGCGGCCAACCACGACTACCTGCGCGCGCTCGGCGCCGAGCCGGTCGAGTACGGGGAAGGGCTGGCCGGCCGGGTACGGGCGCTCGCCCCCGGCGGGATCGACGCGGCCCTCGACGGCGCCGGCGGGCACGCGCTGGAGGTCTCGCTGGAGCTGGTCGCCGACCCCGCGCGGATCGTCACGCTGGTGGAGCACGGGCGGGCCGGCGAGCTGGGCGTGCGGGTCGTCCAGGGCGAGCGCACCGCCGAGCGGCTCGGGCGCTACGCCGCGCTGTACGCCGAGGGCCGCTTCGCCTGGACCGTGCGGCGGGCGTACCCGCTGGCGGAGGCGGCCGAGGCGCACCGGGAGGTCGAGACCGGGCACGGCCGGGGCAAGGTCGTCCTGACCCTCTAGAGCCGGCGGCCGACCGCCTCGGCGATGGTGAGCTGCGCCTCGTCGAGGTGGCCGGCGCCGGCCTCGACGTCCCACAGGGCGTTCTGCAGCACCCGGCCCAGCGTCCAGCGGGCCGCGCGGCGCGGGTCGAGGCCGAGGCCGTCGGCCATCAGGTCGAAGCGGCGCAGCGCCGCCCGCGCCACGTCGCCGGTCGCCACCAGGTCGTCCCATCGGTTGTGCAGCGCCGGCCACAGGTCGAAGCCGGGGTCGCCGGCCAGCGGCTTGGGGTCGATGGCCAGCCACGGCTCGCGGCCGGCCGCCAGCACGTTGTCGTAGTGCAGGTCCCAGTGCAGCAGCCGGTCGCCGGGCTCCGCCACCACCTCGGCGAGCGCGTCGGCGCACCAGCGCAGCCGGCGGCGGTCGTCCTCGCGGGGCAGGGCCGCCAGCGCGCGGTCCACGTCGGCCAGCATCTCCCCGGCGATGTCCGCCAGGCGGCGCAGGCCCGGCGGGGCGGGATGGGCGACCAGGCGGGCCAGCAGGCCGGTGAGGATCCGCAGCGCCTCCAGGTCGTCCGGCAGCGCCGACAGGGGGCGGCCGGCGTCCAGGCGCTCCAGCAGCAGGGTGCCGGTGGCCGGGTCGGCGGCCAGCAGGTGGACCGAGCCGTCGCCGTTCCAGGCGCGCAGGCCGACGGCCTCGGTGACGTTCTCGTCGTTGACCGGTTGCAGCTTGAGCGCGGCCGGCGTCCCGTCGGCGCGCAGCACCGGCAGCACCAGGGACACCACGCCGTGGCCCGGCTCGCCGTCCGGCCGCAGCCCCCACTCCTCCAGGTAGCGCTCGGCCAGCGCGGGCAGCCCCGCCGACCAGGCCCGCCCGGCCTCGCCGTCCCATCTGACATGCGAGGCGGTCAGCGCCTCGGGAACCTTGATCCGCACCTCCCCAGTCTGCCCTGGGGAGGGCGGCTAGGGCTTCCCCTTATCCACTCCCTGATGCGCCCCGGGGCGGCCGGTCCTACGCTGCGCACGGAGGCCGCGAAGGCGGCGTGGTGCGGCGGCAGGGAACGGTCATGACGACTCTCGTGTTCATCCACGGCCGGGGGCAGGAGGGCGTGGACCCGGGCGCGCTGCTGGCGGAGTGGGACCGGGCGCTGTGCGCCGGGCTCGGCACCGCCCGGCTGCCCGTGCGGGCCGTGATGGCCTACTACGGCAACGTGCTCCACCGCGTCACCGCCGAGATCGCCGGCCTGCCGGAGCTCGCCGAGTCCGTCTCCGAGGAGCCCACGCAGGAGGTCCCCTTCCACCCCTACCTGCCGCGGGAGACCGGGCAGCTCGAACGCGAGCTGCTGGCGGACCTGGCCAACGCCGCCGGCCCGCCGGTGGAGGCCGGCATCGAGGACGTGCTGACGTGGACGCTGGCCCGGCGCCTGCTGGAGTGGACGTGCCGGCACACCGGCGTGGACCGGGAGATCATCAAGATCTTCCTGCAGGACGTGGCCGTCTACCTGAGCCACGGGCGGCGGCCGGTGCTGGACGCGGTCCGCCGCCAGCTGCCCGCCGACGGCCCGATCGTGCTGGTCACCCACAGCCTCGGCACGGTCGTGGCCAGGGACCTGCTGGTGGAGGAGGCGGTGCGGCGGCGGGTGTCCTTCTGGGTGACGGCGGGCTCGCCGCTGGGGCTGCCCACCATCCAGCGCAACCTGCTGGCGCGGGGGACGGTGCACCCGGGGGTGAGCTGGCTCACGGCGTACGACGTGAACGACATCGTCGCGCTGGGGCACCCGCTGGAGCGGTCGTGGGGCACGCCGCTGAGCCAGATCGAGGTGGAGAACGGCGACCAGCCGCACTCCATCGACCGCTACCTCGGCCACCGCACGGTCGCAGGACCCATCGGCCGCACCTGCGCCTGACCCCCGGACCACCGCCCCCGGCCGGCCGCTCAGTACGAGACCAGGGCGTACTGGTAGGAGGTGTCGCCGTTCTCGTCGCCGAAGTGCTTGCGTCCCGTCATGATCTCGCCCGGGTTCGCCCGCGACTCGTGCCCGCTCTCCCGGTAGGTCTGCGACCAGCGCTTGTTGACCAGGGTCACCGGCCTGCCCTGCCAGGTGAGCAGCGCGAAGTAGGCCACGGAGAGGCCGTTCTCGTCGCCGTCGTGCCTGCGGCCGACCATGGCGTTGCTCTCCGGGGCCTCGAACCACGAGTAGGTCTCGTGGTCGACCTGCTGGTAGTGGTTCGTGGACACGGTGACCTGCTCCCTGCCGATCCAGATCCGGCCGCACCAGTAGGTGGTCGAGCCGTTCTCGTCGCCCTCGTGCTTGCGCCCGATGAGCACCTCGCCGGCGGGGCAGATGAACTCGCTGTCCTTCTCGTTCACGGTCGCGGAGTAGCCCTTGACGATCTCGATGACCGGCTTGGCCGCCGCGGCCGGGGCGGCGGGGGCCAGGGTCAGGGCCAGGACGGCGGAGGCCGCGGTGGCGAGCACCTTCGTGTACAAGGTCACGTCCTTCGGGTCGGTCGTGCCGGCCTGTCCGGCACGATCGACACGGTGGCCCACGCCGGTGCAGTCACACTTGTAAGTGACCTGTGACGGACATGATCCGCAGGTCGGGGCTCCTCAGAAGTGCCAGGGGAAGGGCGACCAGTCGGGCTCGCGCTTCTCCAGGAACGAGTCGCGCCCCTCGGCGGCCTCCTCCGTCATGTACGCCAGCCGCGTGGCCTCCCCCGCGAACACCTGCTGCCCCACCAGCCCGTCGTCGACGGCGTTGAAGGCGAACTTGAGCATGCGCGTCGCGGTCGGCGACTTGCCGTTGACCTTGCGGGCCCACTCCAGGGCCGTGGCCTCCAGCTCGGCGTGCGGCACGACGGCGTTGACCATGCCCATGCGGTGGGCGTCGGCGGCGGTGTAGGTGTCGCCGAGGAAGAAGATCTCCCGGGCGAACTTCTGCCCGACCTGCCGCGCCAGGTAGGCCGAGCCGAAGCCGCCGTCGAAGCTGGCCACGTCGGCGTCGGTCTGCTTGAAGCGGGCGTGCTCGGCGCTGGCCAGCGTGAGGTCGGCCACCACGTGCAGGCTGTGGCCGCCGCCCGCGGCCCAGCCGGGCACCACGCAGATCACGACCTTCGGCATGAAGCGGATGAGCCGCTGCACCTCCAGGATGTGCAGGCGGCCGGTCGAGGCCGAGCCGTCGGCGTACTGGTAGCCGTCCTTGCCGCGGATGCGCTGGTCGCCGCCGGAGCAGAAGGCCCAGCCGCCGTCCTTGGGCGAGGGGCCGTTGCCGGTGAGCAGCACGCAGCCGACGTCGGTGGTCTGCCGGGCGTGGTCGAGCGCGCGGTAGAGCTCGTCGACGGTCTGCGGGCGGAAGGCGTTGCGCACCTCGGGACGGTCGAAGGCGATGCGCACGGTGCCCTGGTCGAGCGCCCGGTGGTAGGTGATGTCGGTGAAGTCGAATCCCTCGACCGCCTGCCACGCCTGGGGATCGAACAGCTCGGAGACCATGTCAGGAGCCTACTGGATCTGGTTCTCGGCCCATTCGGCCCACTCCTGCTGGGCCCTGCCCAGGCGCAGGCCGTACTCCAGGGCGATGCGGCCGTAGCGCGACAGGTCGTCGGTCCCGTCCTCCACGAACGGGCGGATGCTCTCCAGGTGCTTCAGCCGCTCGGCCGTGACGGCGGCCTGCTCGCGCAGGTAGGCGCGGGCCTGCTCGGGCCGGACCTGGGCCAGGAAGAACACCCGCAGCAGCATGTCGCTGCGGGTGACCCTGGTCGGCTCGACGTCGGTGATCCAGCGGCGCAGCTCGGCCAGGCCCTCCTCGGTGATCGTGTACTCCTTGCGCCCGCGGGGGCCCTCGGCGGCCACGGTGATCAGGCCCGCGTCGGCGAGCTTGCCCAGCTCGGCGTAGAGCTGGCTCTGCGTGGCCGGCCAGGTGTTGGACAGGGAGACGTCGAACAGCTTCATCAGGTCGTAGCCGCTCGCGGGTCCCTCGGCGAGCAGCCCCAGGACGGCGTGTCGAAGACTCATATTCCTATGTTGACATATCGAGAGAGGAGGTTCTAGTTTCGACATGTCACTTTAGGAATGTGGGGAGTGTGGGGAATGCGCGGCCTGCTCGGGTTTCTGCCCTGGATCGTCTACGCCGTGATCGCGACCGGCGACGAGTGGCGCTGGGGCGCCATCACCGGCCTCGTCATCGCGGTGGCGCTCGTCCTGGTGGACCGCCGGGCCGGCCGGGCCTGGGACGAGATGGTCATCGAGACCAGCGCGGCGCTGTTCTTCGCCTGCCTGACGGTGCTCTCCCTGGCGGCCCCGCACTCGCCGCTCACGCCGTACGGCCCCGCGCTGGTCAACGTCTGGCTGGCCGGCACGGCCTGGGGGTCACTGATCATCCGGCGGCCGTTCACCCTGGGCATCGCGCGGGCGACGACGCCCCGCGAGGTCTGGGACACGCGGCCGTTCCACCACGTCAACGTGGTCATCACCGCGGCCTGGGCGGTGGCCTTCACGGCCGCGGCGATCTCGCTGGCGATCGTCCTCGCGGCCTCGCCGCACGCCACCGCGGCGGTCGTCACCATCAAGGTGCTCTCGTTCGTCCTGCCCGCCGCCTTCACCGCCTGGTATCCCAGGCACGCGCGGCGACGCCTGGCCGCCGGCTGACGCGCCGGCGACCTGGGCCGGGCGGAGCTCGCGCGCCCCGCCCGGGTGCGGTCAGGTGACCTCGGCCCTCAGCTCGGCGAGCAGCTCGCCCTGGTCGGCCAGCATGTCGGTGAGGATGCGGCGGGCGGCTCCGAGCAGATCGGCCAGCTCGGGAGTGGCCAGCGTGTAGACCACGGTGCTGCCCTCGCGGATGGCGCTCACGATCCCGGCCCGGCGCAGGACCGCCAGCTGCTGGGAAAGGCTCGACGGCTCGATGTCGATCTGGGCCAGTAGGTCCCTGACGGGTAGCGGCCCTTCCTGGAGCAGCTCCAACACTCTGATGCGAGCGGGGTGGCCGAGCGTCCGGAAGAAGTCGGCCTTGGCCTGATAGACCTCCACGTGCATAGTGCAAGACTAATCGAGCGCAGTTGCATAATTCTTCAAGTCGCTAGGTTGTTGGATAGCATGACAGCGGGGACTAGGGAGTAGCCATGGGCCGAGGAAGAGCCAAGGCGAAGCAGACGAAGGTCGCTCGCCAGCTGAAGTACGCCAACCACCACATCGACTACGACCGGCTCCGCGAGGAGCTCGGTGCCGACACGCGGCGCGAGGAGTTGTACCCGTCCACGGCGGAGCAGGAGCCCGAGCGCGCCCAATGACGCGCACCCGCAGGAGCTCGCCCGCGGCGCCCGTCGCGACACCCGTCGCGGCGGCCGTCAGCGCGCGGTGTGGCGGACGATCGCCGCGGCCAGCTCCGCGTGGCACAGGGGATGCAGCATGTGGCCCATCCCCTCGATCGTCAGCAGCTCCGCGCCGGGGACGCGCTCGGCGATGATCGCCCCGTGCCCGGGCTTGGCGGGCTCGTGCGTGCCCTCGATCACCAGCGTCGGCGCCGTGATCCGGCCCAGCACGCCCTCCGGCTCGAAGTCCGGGCAGGCGGCGTACGCCAGGCGGTGGTTGACCACGGCCGACAGGTCCCGCGCCCGCTCCAGCACCCGCTCCTGCAGCCGCCGCTCGGCGTCCTCGTCGAACGGCAGCCCGCCGCCGTGCAGCACCCGCCCCTCCTCGATCATGCGCCGCACCTGCTCGCGCCGGTCGGCGGGCGGCGGCGCGGTCATCAGCGCCGTGTAGTGCGCCACGAACTCCGGGCGGGGCGGCGGCAGGCTCCCCTCCGGCTGCGGCTGCCCGGTCAGCGCCCGCAGGACGACCTCGCCCTCGTGCCCGCCCAGCGGCGAGGAGCCGATCACGGTGAGCGTGCGCACCCGTTCCGGCCGCTCGACGGCGATGAGCTGGCCGAGCAGCCCGCCCGCCGAGTGGCAGACGAGGTGCGCCGACTCCAGCCCGTAGGCGTCCAGCACGCGCAGCACGTCGTCCTTGATGTCGTGCCAGGTGTAGGGGTTCTGCTCGAAGTCGACGGTGGCCGACCGGCCCGTGTCGCGGTGGTCGTACCTGATGACCCGCCGGCCCGCGGCGACCAGCCGCCCGACGAACTCGTCCGGCCACAGCACGCCCTGCGTCATCGACCCCATCACCAGCAGGATCGGCGGGTGCGTGACGTCGCCGAACTCCTCGGTCCACAGCTCCGTACCGGCGTTCTCGATCATGTTCGTTGACATGCCTCAAGCTTGCCCGGCGCGGGCGCGGGTGCCTTCAGTAGGACTACTGGGCTTCACAACAGCCGCGCCAGTTCGGTACGGGAGGTGACGCCCAGCTTGGGATAGATCTTGTACAGGTGATACTCGACCGTGCGCGGGCTGAGGAACAGCCGGGCCGCCACCTCCTTGCTGGAGGCCCCCTCCGCCACCATCCGCGCGATGCGCAGCTCCTGGGGCGTCAGCGCGGCCCGGGCGTCACCCGCGGCGGGGCGGGCCGTGGCCTCGCCCGCCGCGCGCAGCTCGCCGCGGGCCCGCTCCGCCCAGGGGGCGGCCCCCAGCCGCTCGAAGGTCTCCAGCGCCGCGCGTAGCCGGCTCCTGGCCCGGCCGGGCCGCTGCGCGCGGCGCAGCCGCTCGCCGTACAGCAGCGCGGTGCGCGCCCGCTCGAACGGCTCCCCGTGCCGGCGCAGCGCCTCCTCGAACAGCTCGGCGTCCGCGCCGGGGTCCGCCAGCAGGGCCCGGCAGCGGGCCAGCAGCGCCCGTGCCTCGTCGGTGGCCGCGTGCGCGGCCCACCGCTCGTAGGCGGCCAGCGCCTCGCGGGCCGCCTCGTGCTCGCCCGCGGCCGTCGCCGCCTCCACCCGGTCCGGGGTGCTGCGCCAGGTGACCGTCGGGTGGCCGGCGCCGGGGCCGGCCGCGGCCAGGGCGGCGAAGCGGGCGTGCGCCGCCGCGTACCGGCCGAGGCCCAGGTCCAGCAGCGCCAGCGCGTACGAGGCCACGCCCGCGCGCAGCCCGACGCGGTGCGGGATCGCGATGGCCAGCGCCTCCCCGGCCAGGTGGCGGCAGCGCTCCTCCTCGCCCCGCAGCGCCGCCACGACCGCCAGGTTGGCCAGGTGGGCGGCGACCGAGTTGGTGTAGCCCGCCTCGCGGGCCAGGTGCAGGCCCTCCTCCGCGACCGCGGCGCTCTCGGCCGGCCGGCCCTTGAGACGCTCGCCGGTCGCCACGAACTCCAGCACGACCGGGAGCTGCCCGACCATCCCCGACACCCGCGCCGCGCGCCCGGCCCGCTCGACCAGCTCGGCGGAAACGTCGGCCTCCCCGAGGTAGCTGGCCGCCGCCGACGCCCACAGCAGCTCCGCCGCCCCGGTCAGCTCGTCCGCCCCGGCCAGCGCCCCGCGCAGCAGCTCGCCGCCGCTGCCGTCCTCCAGCATCGCGCCGATCCCGGCCACCACGTCGCGCAGGAAACCGGGCGGGTGCTTCCTGGCCCTGCGGCCCAGCTCCACCATGGCCGGGACGTCACCCACGTAACTGGCGGCCTCGGAGGCGTCGGCCAGCATCCCGATGCTCTCGCCCGCGGCCAGGATCCGGACGGCCTCCGAGGCGTCGCCGCTGTTCAGCTCGAACCGGCCGCGAAGCTGCGCGATCTCCTCCAGCAGCCCGCCAGCCCCGTGCGTCGCCCTGTGCGGGGTGGCCAGCTCGCGGGCCTCGGCGAGGTGGCTCTGCGCCTGGCCGGGGCGGCCGGCGAGCCAGGCGGCGGTGGCCGCGTCCTTCAGGCGTGCGGCCCTGCGGAGCGGGTCGGGGGTGAGCTCGGCGGCCCTGGCGAGGGCCGTGGCGGCGTCGCCGTGGCCGCCGCGCGCGCGGGCGCGCCCGGCCGCGGCGGCCAGGTCGGCGGCGACCGCCTCGTCCGTGCCCACGGCGGCGGCGGCCTGGTGCAGGGCCCGCCGGTCGCCGTCGGTCAGCCGGGCGAGCACGGCGTGCGCGGCCCGGATCTGGGCGGAGGTCGCGGCGGCGTGCACAGCCGACCGGACGAGCGGATGCCGGAACCTGACCACCCCACCGGCCACCGTCACGAGCCCGGCGGCCTCCAACTCGTGCAACGCCGCACCCCCGTCGAACGGCTCCCCGCCGCCCGCCGCGCCGCCCTCGCCGCCCGCGCGGAGGGCGAGGGCGAGGTCGCTCTCCAGGGACGCGAGCAGGGCGAGCCGGCGGGCGTCCGGCGACAGCCGGGCCACCTGATCGCCGAACAGTTGCTCGCCGCCCGGCAGCGGGTCCGGGAGGGGCGCGTGCCCGGCGAGCTGCGCCGGTGACAGCGCGGCGACGCTCTCGCGCAACACGAGCGGGTTGCCGCCGGTCAGGGCCGCCAGCCGCGCGACCACGCCCGGCGCCACCGGGACCGCGGCGCCGGTGGCGGGCGCGAGGAGCGCGGCGCAGCTCGCCTCGTCCAGGCCGCCGACCCGCAGCTCCGGCACGCCCTTGAGCAGGGTGTCCCCGCGCACGGAGAAGAGCATCGCGACGCGCTCGGTACGCAGCCGCCGCGCCGCGAACAGCAGGGCGTCGGCGGAGGCCCGGTCCATCCACTGCACGTCGTCCACCAGGCACAGCAGGCCGCCCGGCGCCGCCGCCTCGGCCAGCAGCGACAGCACGCCCGCCGCCACCAGGAACCGGTCCGGCCCCGACGCCGGCGCGGGCGCGCCGGCCAGGCCGAGGGCCGCCGACAGCGCGTCGCGCTGCGCGCCGGGGAGCGCGTCCAGCAGGCCGGTCACCGGGTGGAGGAGCTGGTGCAGGGCCGCGAAGGCGAGATCCGCCTCCGGCTCGACGCCGTCGGCCCGCAGCACCGGCATCGCCGGCTCCGCGCCCGCCGCCAGGGAGGCGGCCGCGTCCAGGAGGGCGGACTTGCCGACGCCGGCCTCGCCGCGCAGGGCCAGCGCACCGCCCTCACCGGCTCGCGCCGAGGCGAGCAGGGTCTCGATGGCGGCGGTCTCCGTGGCTCTGCCGTGCAACACGAAGGGGACTTTATAGGAAACCAACCCACGATCCGGACAGGACGCCGAGGGCGCGGGAGCCGTCAGGTGGCGCAGGAGTCGTGGGTGGCGTCGAAGCCCTTGATGGCCTCCGCGTCGTCGGAGCGCAACTGCTTCAGCCCCTTCCAGTCGTCGCCGATGACCAGCACCAGGTGGCTGGTCCGGGCGGCGGGCAGCTCGCGGAGCCGCGCGCCGAGCAGGTCGGCGGTGAGCGTGGGGACGCGGGTCTCGCCGTTGGGGCCGTAGAGGACGGTGGTCCTGGCCTGGGGCTTGCGGGGCGTGTCGCCGATCTTGGTGATGTGGTAGCCGCGCTGCTCCAGGGCGGCGGCGACCTGGGTGCCGAGCCCGCCGCGCCAGGTGCCGTTGCGCAGCTCGATCTGGACCTTGGAGCGGCCCACCTTGGCCTGGCCGCCCTTGACGCCCTCCACGCTCTGGTCCTTGGCCACGATCTGGAACAGCCGCCCGGCCTGCGGCTGCACCCACTCCACCCGGCCCGGCTGGGTGAGCGAGTAGTGCCACGGGGTGGTGATGAAGCGGATCTTCCCGGCGTTCAGGCCCTGCAGGCTGGTGGCGAGGTCCTTCATGACGCCCGTGGTGAGGTTGCGGTCGGTAGTGACCGCCTTGGTGGCGGCGTCGAGCAGGCCGAACATCTTGGCGGGATCGGTGAGCGTCTCGCCGCTCATCACCTTCTTGACCATCGAGGCGATGAACATCTGCTGCCGCTGGATGCGCCCGATGTCGGAGCCGTCGCCCAGGCTGTAGCGGGCGCGGACGTAACCGAGCGCCTGCTCGCCGTCGAGCGTCTGGCGGCCGGCGGGCAGGTGCAGCAGCGCCTTGGTGTCGTCGACGCGCTGCGGCAGGCAGACCTCGACGCCGCCGAGGGCGTTGACGATGCCCTTGAAGCCGGTGAAGTCGACCTTCACGAAGTGGTCGATGTGGATGCCGGTGAGCGACTCGATCGTCTTCCAGGTGCAGCCGATGCCGCCGGAGTTGAACGACTCGTTGATCATGCCCAGGTGGGGCCGCTGCCCGGGGAAGGCGCCGGTGGCCCGGCAGGCGGGGAGCTGGACGAGCGAGTCGCGCGGGAAACTGACGACCATCGCGTTGTCGCGCTTGGACGACACGTGCACCAGCATGATCGTGTCGGTGCGCTCGCCCGCGATGCGGTGGCCGTACCTGGCGTTCTTGCCGTCGCGCTGGTCGGAGCCGACGACCAGGACGTTCATCGCGGTGCCTGCCACCTTCGGGGGGCGGGTCGCGCCGAGGTCCTCGGCGGTGACGTCCTCGTGCTTGATGTTGCCGTTGAGCTTGGCGAAGACGCCGGCCGCGAGGCCGGCGACCAGCAGGACGACGGCCACCGCGACCGCCAGCACCCAGCGCAGCCAGCGGTGGCGGCTGCGCCGGGGCGGCTTCGCGCCCGGCTCGGATGGCGGCGCGTCGACAACCCCGCTGCTCACGTGACTCCCCCAAGGACGGGCCGAAGGGCGGCCGCCCCTGGCCAAGAGCCTCGCCGTACAGATCTCGGCCGTGGATCGAGCCCGAGTGTACTCAGTCGGAGAGCGTGTCCGCGCCCCGACGAGATCGTCCGCCCCGTTCGGTACCGGTATGTTCACCCGCCCGTCGCGAAAGTCACTCCGGGAGGTTCACCCGCAGGGACACGGTGCCGCGCAGGTCGAGCCAGGCCGCGCCGGGCCCGCGCACCAGCCGCATCATCACCTCCTCGCAGCCCGGGCAGCGGGCCACCAGGCCCGGCTCGGGGCCGTAGACGTGCAGGCCGGCGACGGGGCCCGCCTGGCCGCAGCTCGCGCAGCGGCCGGTGGCGGCGGTGACGTCCACGGCGAAGATCTCGCCGAGCGGGCCCGCCAGGGCGTTGCCGTCCAGGTGTTCAGCGGTCATGTCAACCTCCGGTCGGGCCGAATCGTTCGGTTCTGACGCGCTCGGGGGCGTGCCCGAGCGTCAGCAGCAGGTCGGCGGCGGCCTCCACGAACCCCGTCGGCCCGCACACGTAGCAGTCGGGCTCGAAGTCGGCCGGCCAGCCGCCCTCCGCCAGGTCGGCCGGCGTGACGCGGCCGGCCGGGCGGGACGCGCCGTCGGGGGCGGCCCGGGTGTAGAGGTAGGTGATGTCCAGCCCGGGGTCGGGCCGGCGCAACTCCTCGGCGTAGTAGCGGCGCTCGGGGTCGCGCAGCGAGTAGACCAGGCGGAACGGCACGCGGGCGGCCACCCGGCGGCGCTCCCTGATCATCGCCATCAGCGGTACGATGCCCGACCCGCCGCCCACCAGCAGCACCGGGGCCTGGCTCGCCGGCCGCCAGACGAACCAGCCGCCCACCGGGCCGCGGACCTCCACCTGGTCGCCGGGCTCCATCACCTCGGTCAGGTACGGCGACACCTCGCCGCCGGGCACGGTCTCGACCGTCAGCTCGATCACCTCGCCGTCGGCGGGCGCGGCCAGGGAGTAGCTGCGTTGCGCGGTGTAGCCGTCGTCGGCCGTCAGCCGCACGTCCACGTGCTGGCCCGCCAGGTGGCCGGGCCAGCCGGGCACCTCCAGCACCAGCGTGCGGGCGGTGGAGGTCTCGACGCGGACCTCGCGCAGTCGGGCGGCCCGCCAGACCAGCCGGCGGCGCACCTCAGTCGCCCTCGTAGCGCTGCTCGCGCCACGGGTCGCCGTAGTTGTGGTAGCCGGCGGTCTCCCAGAAGCCCGGGTGGTCCTCGGTGAGCAGGCGGATGCCGCGGACCCACTTGGCCGACTTCCAGAAGTACAGGTGCGGCACGACCAGCCGGGCCGGGCCGCCGTGCTGGGGAGCCAGCTCCTCGCCGTCGAAGCGGTGCGCGATCCACGCCTTGCCGTCGAGCAGGTCCTCCACCGGCAGGTTCGTGGTGTAGCCGCCGTAGGAGTGGACCAGGGCGTGGTCGGCGACGCTCTCGACGTCCTCGAAGAGCACGTCCAGGGAGACGCCCTCCCACGAGGTGTCCAGCTTGGACCACTTGGTCACGCAGTGGATGTCGACGGTCGGGGTCTCCTGGGGCAGCGCCATCAGCTCGTCCCACGACCAGCGGTGCGTCCGCCCCTCCTCGGTGTCGATGGTGAACTCCCACCGCTCCGTCGGCACCCGCGGCGTCGGCCCGGCCGACAGCACGGGGAAGTCCTCGACCAGATACTGCCCAGGCGGCAGCCGGTCGCCACCCCCGGTGCGCCTTCCGTGGAAGCCGCGCGAAACGATGCCCATGACCGGCCCCTCCCTGGTGATCAGGGACCCATTCCATCACGCCGGGGGGTGACCAGCCCGGATTCGTAGGCGAACACGACGAGCTGGGCGCGGTCGCGGGCCCGCAGCTTGGTCATCGCCCGGCTGACGTGCGTCTTCGCGGTCGTGGGGCTGATCACCATGTGGGCGGCGATCTCGTCGTTGGACAGGCCGCGAGCCACCAGGGCGGCGACCTCGCGCTCGCGGTTGGTCAGCACCTCCAGGCCCGTGGCGGCGGGGGTGGGGCGGCGGGCGACGTACTCGCCGATGAGGCGGCGGGTGATCGCGGGGGAGAGCAGCGCGTCGCCGCGGGCCGCCACCCGGACGCCCTGGAGCAGGTCGGCGGGCTCGGTGTCCTTCACCAGGAAGCCGCCGGCGCCGGCGTGCAGGGCGTTGAAGACGTACTCGTCGAGGCCGTAATTGGTGAGGATGACGACGTGGACGCCGGCCAGGCGCTCGTCGGCGGCGATGCGGCGGGTGGCCTCGATGCCGTCCATGACCGGCATCTGGATGTCGATCAGGGCCACGTCGGGGCGGTGCTCCAGCGCCAGCGCGACGGCCTGCCGGCCGTCGGCCGCCTCGGCCACCACCTCCAGGTCGTCCTCGGCCTCCAGCAGGGCGCGGAAGCCGCCCCGGATGAGCGCCTGGTCGTCGGCGAGCAGCACGCGGATCACGACGACTCCTGAAGCGAGGGAAGGGGCGGGTCCTGGCGCGAGGCTTCGCGCAGGGGCAGCTCGGCGCGGACGGTGAAGCCGCCCCCGGGGCGGGGCGCGGCACGCAGCCGGCCGCCGAGCGCCGTCACGCGCTCGCGCATGCCGAGCAGCCCGTTGCCGGGGACGGGCGGCGCGTCCGGGTGGGCCGGGCCGTCGTCGTCCACCTGGATCACCAGCTCGCCGTCCGCGTGGTCCACGAGCACCCGCGCCGCCGACCCGCCGGCGTGCCGGGAGACGTTGGTGAGCGCTTCCTGCACGATCCGGTACGCCGCCCGGTCCACCTCGGGCGGCAGCTCGCCCCGGACCCCGGAGACGGTCACCGTGGCCGGCAGCCCGAGCGAGCGGGCCCGCCGCACCAGGTCGTCGAGCCGGTCGAGGCCGCTCGGGCCGGGCGGCTGCGGGGGCTCCTCGCCGGGGTCAGGCGGCGAGCCCTCCTCGCGCAGGACCTCCAGGGTAGCGCGCAGCTCGCGCATGGCGTCGCCGCTGGCCTCCTGGATGGCCAGCAGGGCCGCCGGCACCTCCTCGCCGCGCTTGCGGGCCAGGTGGACGGCCACCCCCGCCTGCACCTTGATGACCGAGATGCTGTGGGTGAGCGAGTCGTGCAGCTCCCGGGCGATGCGCAGGCGCTCCTCGCCCGCCCGCCGCCGGGCGACCTCCTCGCGGGTGCGCTCGGCCTCGGCGGCACGCTGCTCGGCCTGCTCCAGGTACGCCTGCCGGTGCCGGGTCACCGTCGCCGCCACGCCGGAGGCGAGGAACCAGCCGAGCAGCAGGGTGGTGTTCTGGACGATCTCGATGGTGGGGCGGTCGGTGACGGTGACCAGGTTCGCGGCGAGGGTCGTGCCCAGGAACACCGCGCCGGCCAGCGCGGCGGGCAGCGGGTGCCCGTACCTGACGGCGGCGAACACCGCGACCAGCACGGGGAAGGCGGCCGGCGGGCCGGGCTGGGCGTGCACGGCGTACACGAGCATGGCGGCGGTGCTGACGGCCAGCGGCACCAGGGGTGCCCGCCGCCAGCCGACGAGCGCGAGCGAGCCGACGACGACGGCCGCCAGGTCGATCAGCCCCCAGCCCGGCGTGATCAGCACGTTGGCCGCCAGCATGACGGTCAGGACCCCGGCGAGCAGCCTGTCCTGAGCGACCGGCCGCCATCGCTCCAGATACCTCACATCTGCAGATTAGGGGCTTTCCCGACATAGCTCCTCGGCAGGGAGGCGTAACTTCCGGCTACTTCCGGCGTAGTACGTCCCAGGCCCGGCGCCCCGGCGGCGTACCGGGAATGCCTCCGGGCGCACGACGACGGCGGGCCGCGCCGGGGGCCACGATTCCGGCATGGACACGATCAGAGGCAGGGGCCGGTTCCGCTACGTGACCCCGGTGCCCCCGGAGGCGGCGACCGGCCGGGTCGCCGAGGTCTACGCGCAGCTTGCCGAGGACTTCGGCATGGCCAGGATGGCGGTCTTCCTGACGCTGTCGCCGGCGCCCGAGGTGCTGGCGGCGACCTGGGCCCTGCTGCGCGAGTCGCTGCTGGCCGGGGAGGCCCCGCGCACCGGCAAGGAGGTCGTGGCGCTGGGGGTGTCGCTGGCCAACCGGTGCCCGTTCTGCGTGGCGGCGCACACCACGCTGCTGCACGCGACCGGCGACCACCGGCTCGCGGAGACCGTGGCCGCCGGGGGAGTGCCGGACGACCCCGGGCACGCGCGCCTGCTGGCCTGGGCCAAGGAGCGGGGAGCGGCGGCGGGCGGGGCGCCGTTCCCGCCCGAGCACGCCCCCGAGTACGTCGGGACCGCGCTCACCTTCCACTTCGTCAACCGCGTCGCCTCGGCGCTGCTCACCGAGAACCTGCTGCCGGGCAACCTGCAGAAGTCGCGGCTGGTCCGCAGCGTGGGCGGCCGGGCGATGTCCCGCGCGGTCCGCAGGCGGCCGCCGGGGGGCGCGAGCCTGCCGCTGGTCTCGGAGCTGCGGGGGCACTCGGAGCCCGGCTGGGGGGCGCGCACCCCGGTCGGCGTCGCCTACGCGGCGCTCAGGACGGCGGCGCGGGACGGCGGCGACCTGCTCGGCGACGCCGCGCGGGCGGTGGTCGCCGGGACGGTGGCCGCCTGGGACGGGGAGCACCCGCCGATGGGCGACGCCTGGCTGGACGGCCCGCTCGCCGGGCTTCCCGGGCCCGCGCGGCCGGCCGCCCGGCTGGCGCTGCTCGCGGCGCTGGCCCCGTACCGGGTGACCGACGCCGACGTGGCGGCCTGGCGTGCCCCCGGGACCAGCGACGGGGAGCTGGTCCGGCTGGTCGCCTTCGGCGCGGTCCTGGCCACCGAGCGGGTCGAGGGCCTCATCACCGCGGCCCTGCCCGCGCGTCACCAGGGGACGGCCCCGGCCCGCCCCTACGCGGGCAGGCGGTCGGAGCGCGGCCAGACGTACTCCAGGTCGTCCGGCTCCTCGTAGCCGAACTTCGGCCGGTAGAACTCGGGGTCCTTGCGCAGCAGCGACGAGCGGTGGCTGCGGTGCAGGGCCTCGTCGCCGAGCCAGGGCGGCAGCTCGCCGGCGTCGGCCAGCTCGGGCTGGGAGCGCACCACGGGGGTGCCGCGCAGCCGGGCCAGCTCGGTGGTCATGGTGGTGGCGCAGGTGTCGAGGCGGCCCATGGCGCACCAGGTGTCGCACACCACCAGGCCGTAGCGGATCAGCGCCTCCTCGTACCCGGCCCACATCTTGACCACGGGGTGGTGGCGCCAGCCGTAGCCGGGGACGGTGAGGGCGCGCAGGATCTGCAGGGTCTCGACCCGCTGCTTGCCGAGGCGCCGCGGGTCGAGCACCGCCGCCGTTGCGGCGAAATCCGGATAAGGCAGGAACGTCTGCATCGGTCACCCCCATTGACGTGCTTCTTCCCGGGGAACGTATGGACCGGCCGGCGGCCGGCGCTCACAATCGGCGCATGGGAGACGGTCATGTCGGCGCCAGGACGCCGCGACGGGAAGACGCCCGCCTGCTGACCGGGCGGGCCAGGTACGCCGGCACCGTCAGGCTGCCGGGCCAGGTCCACGCGTACGTCCTCCGCAGCCCCGTCGCGCACGGCCGGCTGCTCGGCTGCGACACCAAGGGCGCCTGGGCCGTCGAGGGGGTGCTCGACGTGATCACCCCGGCGGACGCCCCGAGCCTGCGCCTGCCCTGCGTGAACCTCGCCCCCGGCCAGCGCCTGACCCACTACCGGGTGCTGGACGAGGCCATCAGGTACGCGGGCCAGCCGCTCGCCCTCGTGGCCGCCCGCACCCCCGAGGCCGCCAGGGACGCCGCCGACCTGATCGACCTGGAGCTCGACGAGTTGCCCGCGGTCGTCGGCGTGGAGCGGGCGCTGGCGGCCGACGCGCCGCTGCTGTACCCGGACTGGGGCACGAACGTGCTCACCGACTTCCCGCTCGGCGACGACGACTGCGCGGCCGTGGTCGAGGCGGCCCCGCACGTGGTGGAGATGACGTTCCGGATGGGCCGGGTCTCGCCGCACCCCCTGGAGCCGCGCGGCCTGGTGGCCCACTACGGCGGCGACGAGCTGACCGTCCACCTGTCCACGCAGTCGCCGCACCACGTGCGCGAGCACCTGGCCGAGGCGTTCGGCCTCACCCACGACCGGGTACGCGTGATCGCCGGCGACACGGGCGGCGGCTTCGGCGGCAAGGAGCACCTCTACCCCGACGAGGCGCTGGTCTGCCTGGCCGCGCTGCGCCTGGGCCGCCCGGTGGCCTGGAGCGAGGCGCCCGGCGACCGCCTGACGGCCACGCTGCCGGCGCGGGCCGCGGTGCACCGGGCGCGGCTGGCCCTCGACCACGACGGAAGGTTCCTGGCGCTCCAGGCGGACGTGCTCGCCGACCTCGGCGCCCACCCGTCCAACATCGGGATCTCGACGGCGGCGGTCACCGCCACGCTGCTGCCCGGCCCGTACCGGTTCGACCGGGTCGCCGTCCGGGTGCGCGGCGTGGTGACCACCACGACGCCGACCGGCTCCTACCGCGGCTTCGGCCAGCCCGAGGGCACCCTGACCAGGGAACGGCTGATCGACGAGGCCGCCCGCAGGCTCGGCGTGGACCGCGTCGAGCTGCGGCTGCGCAACCTGCTGGAGCCCGAGGAGCTGCCGTACACGACGCGCGTCTTCCAGCACTACGACTCCGGCGACTACCCGCGCGCCCTGCGGACCCTGCGCGACCTGGTCGAGCCGGTGCGCGGCGACGACGGCCGCCGGCGCGGCATCGGCTACTCCTGCCACGTCGAGACGACCGGCATGGGCCCGTCGAACGACCTCAAGGCGATGGGGGCGCTGGCCGGCGGCTACGAGACGGCGGTGCTGCGCATGGAGCAGGACGCCTCGGTGGTCGTCTCCTCCGGCGTGGTCGGGATGGGCCAGGGCATCGAGACCGCGCTGGCGCAGCTCGCGGCCGACCGGGTGGGGGTGCCGCTGGAGCGGGTGCGGGTGGTGCTGGGGGACACGGCGGTGACGCCGTACTCGTCGGTGGGGTCGATCGCCAGCCGGGCGCTGACCCTCGGCGGCGGCGCGCTGGTACGGGCCGCCGCGCGGCTGCGCGACAAGCTGCTGGCGATCGCCGCGCACCGGCTGGAAGCCGCCCCGCAGGACCTGGAGCTCGCCGGCGACGTGGTGCGGGTCAAGGGCGACCCGCGGGCGTCGGTGGCGCTGCGCGAGCTGGCCACGTCCGCCTGGCGTGGCTGGGACCTGCCGGAGGGCATGCAGCCCGGCCTGGAGGAGCGGGTCAGCTACGACCCGCCCGGCTACACCTTCGCCTACGGCGCGCACGCGGCGGCCGTCGCGGTGGACCCGGAGACGGGCGCGGTCGAGGTCGAGCGCTACTGGGTGGTCAACGACGCCGGCGTGCTGGTGAACCCGGCCGTGGTGGAGGGCCAGATCCACGGCGGCGTGGCCCAGGGCCTCGGCCAGGCGCTGACCGAGGCCATCTGCTACACCGAGGAGGGCCAGCCGATCGCCGACTACCTGCTGCCGACCACCAGGGAGGTGCCGGACATCGAGGTCGTCCTGCTGGAGACCCCCTCGCCGATCACGCCCGGCGGCATGAAGGGCGTGGGCGAGGCCGGCACGATCGGCCCGCCAGCCGCCGTCGCCAACGCGGTCGCCGACGCCCTCCCCGAGGTCGCCGACCGGGTGACGGACGTGCCGCTGACGCCCTCGGCGGTGTGGTCGCTGCTGCGCGGCCGTTGAGGTCACTCCTCGACCGGCTCAAACTCGACCGGCTCAAGGGGGAGGCCGTTCCGTGCCTCCGCCGCGGGGCGGGTGTCGTGCGCTCTCATGCCGGCCCCCTACCCCCGGAGCCTCCCGGAGTCCGGAGTTGACGATTTCTCGCCGAAGATTCGACCCGGACGGCCTTCTCGTACGTACACGTTTCGACAGCCGCTTCAGTTCACCCGCGAACCCCCCGAGAACGACTCCGGAAAGAGAAGGCATGACGACCACCCTGCGATCGCCCCGCCGCCGCGGCGGGACGCAGTACGCGTGGCCGCTGCGGGAGGATGCCCGGACGGTCGGCCGCGCGCGCGAGATCATCCGCCGGCGGCTGGCGGCCCTGGACCTGCGCCCGGACCTCGTGGACGACGCCGTGCTCATGGTGAGCGAGCTGGTGACCAACGCCTTCATGTACGGCGCGGCCCCCTACGAGCTGCTGCTGCACGTGGACGCCAAGGACATCATGTGCGTGGTGGTGGACGGCAGCCCCGCCCCGCCCGCCCCGGCGCCCCCCGATCCGGCGGCCGAGCACGGGCGCGGCCTGCGCATCGTGGCCCGGCTCTCCGACGGCTTCTACGGCTGTCACCCCCAGCGTTACGCCACCCGTCCCGACCTGGTGGGCAAGGGCACCTGGTTCGCCCTGCCCCGCCAGGGCCCGGCGTGCTCAGTGATCCCGCTCCGCCCCGGGACCTGACCGCGCGGGTTCTGTCGTTGCCGTCCTCTACTCTCCCCAACAATTGATCACGAGGGAGAGCCGGACATGACCTACCTGGAGCTGTCGGAGGACGGCGGCGGAGCACACAAGTTCTACGAGGTGATCGTGGCGGGCACCGACGTCACGATCACCTACGGCCGCATCGGCGAGAGCGGCCAGAGCAAGGTCACGTCCTTCCCCAGCGAGGTCAAGGCCCAGACCGCCGCGGCCAGGAAGATCGCCGAGAAGACCCGCAAGGGGTACGCGCCGGCCGTGCGCGGCGCGCGCCAGCGCCGGGCGGTCACCCGCCGGGTCATCGCCAGCACCCGCTCGACCGCCCAGCAGGCGCCGGTGTTGTGGCGCTTCGACAGCGGCGCGTCCGCGTTCGGCATCTTCGTGGACGCCGAGCGCTGCTGGGTCGGCAACCAGAACGGCGACGTCTACACCGTCACCCACTCCGGCACCGTGACCGGCCGCTTCCGGCTCCCCGACGGCGTCAAGTGCATCGTGGCCGACGACTTCTGGATCTACGCCGGCTGCGACGACGGCCGCGTGTACGACCTGAGCGGGAAGGCGCCGCGGGCCGCGTACGACATCGCCGCCGACGTGGACATCTACTGGCTCGACATCCACGACGGCGTGCTCGGCGTCTCCGACCGGGCCGGCCGGCTCACCGCGATCGACTACGAGGACGAGTTCCAGTGGGCGCGCAGCGACGGCGGCGACTCGGCGTGGATGGTCCGCTGCGACGCCGAGTCCGCCTACTACGGCCACTCGCGCGGCGTCGCCCGCTACGACCTCGGCGACGGCGCCCGCGTCTGGGAGAACCGCGAGGTGGACCACGTGCTGTTCGGCTGGCAGGAGGAGCACTCGGTCTACGCGGGCACCGCCCGCCGCACCGTGCACCGGCTGGCCAAGGGCGACGGCCGCGTGGAGGCCGTCTACCGGTGCGACGGGGCCGTCTACTCCTGCGCCACCTCGCCTGGCGGGCGGCACGTCTTCGCCGGTGACAACCAGTCCTCGATCTACTGCTTCGACGCCTCCGGCGAGCGGCTGTGGAAGCTCGGCACCGGCTGCGGGTCGGCGTTCTCGATGCAGTACCTGGACGAGCGGCTCTACCTCGTCACCACCGACGGCACGCTGGCCTGCGTGGACGCCAGTGAGGCGGCCATCGCGGCGGCCCGCTCGGGCAGCGTCCCGCGGCCGGTGGACGTGAAGGCCGCCGCCTCGCTGCCGGCCGTCGAGCCCACCGCTGCGGTCGAGACGGTGACCGGGACGGCCGCCGAGGCGGGCGGCGGCGTGGTCGTGGAGTGCGTCAGCGAGGGCGGGCGGCTGCGGGTCCGCGTGGCGAGCGAGGGCTACGAGCCGTGGCACGTCCAGTTCCCCAAGGACATCCGCGAGCCGGGCGCCCGCTACGTCGTGGAGGGGGTGCGCTCGGCCGGGCGCGGCGGCTTCTACCGCGCCTACGGCGAGATCCGCCGCCTCCTCTAGCGCGGCTCGCGCCCGGTCTCCTTCAGCGCCGTCCCGCGCCCGGTCTCCTTCAGCGCCGTCCCGCGCACCGTGGCCAGGACCAGCAGCCCCGCGGCCAGCCCGGTCAGCGCGCTGGCCAGGTAGACGTCGTTCAGCGCCGCGTACGCCGCCTTGCCCGTCCCCGTGCCCGTCCCCGTGCCTGTGTCCGTGCCCGTCCCCGCCCCGTGGTACAGCAGGCCGAGCACGGCGATGCCGAGCGCGTAGCCGAGCTGCCGGACCGTGTTGACCGCCCCGGCCGCCATCCCCGCCCGGTGCGGCGGCACGGCGGCCATGGCGGCCGAGCTGAGCGAGGGGACGGCCAGGCCCACGCCGGCGCCCGTCACCACCAGGCCGGGCGCGAGCGCCGTCCAGGCCGCGTCCGGGCCCAGCCGGCCCTGGAGGAACGCGCCCGCCGCGATGAGCAGCAGCCCGCCGCCGAGCGCGGCCCGCGCCGACAGCCGGGGGAGCAGCCGGGCCGCGGCCACCGACACCACCAGGGACGTGACCGCCATCGGCGACAGCGCCACCCCCGCCATCACCGGCCCGAGCCCCAGCACCTGCTGCAACCAGAGCGAGGTGAAGGCCAGGCAGGCGAACGCGGCCGGCATGAGCAGCCCCGCCCCGGCCAGGATCCCGCTGAACGACCGGTTGCGGAGCAGCCGCAGGTCCAGCATGGGCCGCCGGCTCCGCAGCTCGACGGCGAGGAACGCGGCCAGCGCCACGGCGGCGGCCGCCAGCGGCACCAGCGTGCGCGCCGCCGCCCAGCCGTGCTGCCCGGCCTCGATCAGCCCGTACGTGAGCGCCCCCGCCGCGACCGTGAACGTGACCATGCCCGCCCAGTCCGGCCGTCCCTCGCCGGGCCGCCGCGACTCCTGGACCGAGCGCAGGGTGAGCCAGGCGGCGACCAGGCTGATGGGCAGGTTCACCAGGAAGATGGCCCGCCAGTGCAGGTGCTCGGTGAGCAGGCCGCCGAGCACGGGGGCGAGGGCCGCGGCGGCCCCGTTCACGCCGCCCCACACGCCGAACGCGATGCCGCGCCGCCGTCCCTGGTAGGTGGCGCTGATGAGGGCGAGCGTGGTGGCCATCATGGCCGCGCCGCCCGCGCCCTGCACCACCCGCGCCGCCAGCAGCAGGCCGCCGCCCGGCGCGATCCCGCAGGCCAGCGAGGCCAGCGCGAACACGGCCAGCGCCACCAGGTAGACCCGCCGCCGCCCGGCGTGGTCGGCGACGGACCCGGCGGCCAGCAGCAGGGCGGCCAGGGCCAGCGCGTAGCCGTCCAGCAGCCACTGCGTGTCGCTGAACGACATGCCGAGGTCGGCGGAGATCTGGGGGAGGGCGACCATGACGATGGTCACGTCCACGAGCAGCATGAAGGCGCCGAGGCAGGCGGCCACCAGGGGGCGCCAGCCCGGGGCCGTGGCGGTCTCAGGGGTTCGCACTTGTGTCATGAGCAGAATGTCGGGGATCGTTGCGGGTTGTCGCCGGGATCCTGGGCGGTTTCGGTGGATTTCCGCGCGAGTTACGCTCTGCTGGTGGAAAACGTCGTTCTGGACGAGGTGGACCGTGGGTTGCTGCACGCGCTGCGCGTGGACGGGCGGGCGTCGTTCAGCCGCGTCGCGGACGTGCTCGGCGTCTCCGACCAGCGGGTCGCGCGCCGCTACCGGCGGCTGCGCTCCACCGGCATGATGCGGGTGGTCGGGGTGGCCGACGGGCGGCGGCTCGGCTACGAGTCGTGGGCGCTGCGGCTGCGGTGCACGCCCGACGCCGCCGGCTCGATCGCCGAGGCGCTGGGCCGGCGCTCCGACACGTCCTGGGTGCACCTGCTGTCCGGCGGCACCGAGATCTCGTGCGGCACCCTCCAGCGCTCGGCCGCCGAGCGGCAGGCACTGCTGCTGAACAAGCTGGCCAGGACCAACCGGGTGTTGTCGGTGGTGGCCCACCGGACGCTGCACATGTTCGTCGGCGGGCGCGTCGGCTGGGCCGCGCTGTCGGTGCTGTCCGCCGACCAGGTGGCGTACCTGGAGGCCGGCCGGGTGTACGCCGCGCACGCGCCGGCCGGCCGGGAGGGGGAGCCGGTCGCGCTCGGGCCCGGCGACGAGGCGCTGTTCCAGGCGCTGTCGCGGGACGGCCGGGCGGGCTACGCCGACCTGGCGGCGGCCACCGGCTGGTCGGAGTCGACGGTCAGGCGGCGCATGGAGCACCTGTGCGCGGCCGGGGCGCTCTTCTTCGACATGGACGTCATGCCCGGCCTGCTCGGCTACCGGGTGGAGGCGCAGCTCTGGATGTCGGTGCCGCCCGCCGAGCTGCACGCGACGGGGCAGGCCCTGGCGCGGCATCCCGAGGTGGCGTACGCGGGGGTGACGACCGGCCCCCACAACCTGACGGCCAGCGTGGTGTGCCGCGACGACGCCGCCTTCTACCGCTACCTGACCGAGGACCTGGGCGCGCTGCCCGCGATCCGCCAGCTTGAGACCGCCCCCATCATCCGCACGATCAAACGCGCCGGCGCCCTGCTCCCCAGGTGACCACCCCCGCCGTCTCCGATCTGGGGGTCAGGGGGGTGC